>SOJC01000026.1 GCA_004376645.1 Candidatus Bathyarchaeota archaeon | reverse complement strand
AGAAAGTAGCCTTCATAGCTAGCGCAGACCAAGGACATGCCCACGATAAAAAAGGACCTTACGGCTTTCATCCTGCTTCCGAAAAATACGATAAACAAGTAATAATGGCCATAAAGGAAGGCACTCTGAAGCAGCTTCTGAAATTTGATAGAAGCTTCATAGAAGATTCAAAACCTGACAGCTTATGGCAGATAGCGATCCTCATAGGCATTTTGGAAAGGGTTCGGATGAAGAGAAGGTTCGTATCCTATCAAGCACCAACGTACTATGGAATGTTATGCGCGGATTTTGAGCATATAACGCGCGAAGATTAAAGCGCAGAGATGATATGTCAATGTTTCAACTCTATTCAGCAAGAAGAAGCTTGCATACTGGAAACCTGTTATTAACTTAAGTGACATCTTTTAAGTGAAGACTCTAAAGTGCTTTGCTGGGCTGCGAAAAATGAAACGAGAGAAACGTACAAAAACAAGCAGTTTTGGAGTTTCAAAAAGAGAGTCTCATAATTCCAGCTCCTTTTACAACAGTAGACTATACCAAGGGTTCAAGATAGATGAAACGCTTGATGAATTCGAGCATCCCATTCCACAAAAGACTCTTGACAGAATACTCTGCAAGGACAGCAGAAGAATAGGAGAAATCCCCGATTCAAGTGTTCATCTTATGGTAACATCTCCTCCATACAATGTTGGAAAAGAATATGACTCAGATCTCAGGTTGGAGGAGCACTTAGAAATGTTAGCAACGGTTTTTTCTGAAGGGTTCAGGGTCTTAGTGAACGGTGGAAGAGCATGCATAAATATAGCTAATGTTGGAAGGAAACCCTACATCCCATATCACAAATTCGTCATAGATATTATGACTCATCTCGGATTCCTAATGAGAGGAGAGGTAATCTGGGATAAAGGTGCTGGCGCAGGTTCATCAACTGCTTGGGGAAGTTGGTGTTCACCGTCAAATCCAACATTGAGGGATACACACGAATACATCTTGATATTCTCAAAAGGGAAATTTAAGAGAGAGAACAAAGGCAGAAGAGGCACCATCACCAAAGACGAATTCCTTGAATATACGAAAAGCGTCTGGAATTTTCCTCCCGAATCCGCGAAGAGAGTTGAACATCCAGCTCCTTTCCCCATTGAACTACCTTATCGATGTATTCAACTCTACACATTTGAAGGTGAAACCGTGCTAGACCCGTTCTGTGGCGTAGGAACAACAGCAATTGCAGCCTTAAGAACAAGGAGACATTTTGTCTGCCTCGATATCAACCCTGAATACGTCAAAAAAGCAAGAACAAGACTGAAAGAATACACCGCAAAGACAAAGTAGGGACAATGTCTAGGCAAATAATGTTTCACATCATTAATTGTTAAAGGTATTGTAGGCTTCCTTTGCGGCTTTTTAAAGAATCTAACTGAAACGTCACTGCTCACGTATAGACGCGATATCTACCCTTTCTTCAATATGAGATTCTTGCAGAGTAGGGGAGTTCACCAAGCATCTTCGTTGCCCCCTCACCTACTTTCTCGCGATACTTCTCTTCCGTGTAGACTCTAACGACGTTTATGAATCCTCTCAACGCTTCAAAGATCCTTGAGATCTCGCTGAGACGTTGAGGAACCTTCCTTCCATCTCTTCCCTTATAAAACATCGGGATCTCCATAGGCTCCATGATCGCTGAGTGATGATAGGGCACAGATGGTAGTGTTGGAACGTCAATAACCACAAATCGCGGCTCTACCCTTGCCAATTCTGCAATTTTGTCCCGCATCTCATTGCGGATCTCCTTCGTACTGAAGAGCTTCGCAACAGTCTTATCTTTCACGTAGAAGGTCTGATCGTAGGCACACTTCAACAGCTTGCGCCTTTCCAGATTTTCCATGATTTTCCGAGATTTCTCGCAGAGTTTTAGCATCGTCCAAACAGTGTAATCATTTAAAGAAAGATATTCTTCAGGAGATTTAAAACTGACTAATCCTAATTCGTCTTTTGCTTTCTCCATAGCCATGGCAAGCATTATTTGAGCAGCCCTGCTGACTCTGTGAAAGTAGATGCTCCTGAAAGATTCTATGCGTGCAAGCATGAAGGATTCTAGAGCGGAAAGGGCGCCCGAATTCACTGCTAGATTCTCGTCTAGAACATCTATCATGTGGATTATACGGAAGATGTCAATGTTGCCATATTCAGCCCCTGTGTGAAACGTATCTCTTACTATGAAGTCGAGCTTGTCCACGTCAATGGCGCTTTGAACAACTTGATCAAGAAAGGCTTTCCCCTTACGGTGCAGTGAGCCCGTGGCAAGCTTCGCAACAGTGTCAGCGTCATATCCTGAGTTCTCCAATATGTCATGGAGTTCTGACTTTCGAATGATCCAACCCGTAATCTCTTCATGAGTTTTATCAAGAAACTTCTCAAGTAGATGCTCAAAGACGTGGGAGAACGGGCCATGCCCTACATCGTGAAGTAACGCAGCGAGTCGGACTAGTTGAATCTCCTCCTCAGTCATGTGCTGAGAGAGGTTAGAGTTCATTGTTAACCGTTGAGCCAAGTACATGGTTCCCAGGGAATGCTCAAAGCGTGTATGGTTAGCCCCAGGATAAACATATTCAGCACCAGCGAGTTGACGCAGCCTATGAAGGCGTTGCATGGGAAAGGAATCAATGATGTCTTTCTCTATCTGCGCTACATAGATATAACCGTGGACAGGATCTTTTATTTCGCCCCATCGTTGACCCATTACCATCTCTACTCCAAGCTCAGGTTGAGTTATTGACAGTTGTCCCAGTTGAAGTTTTCCGTATCTCACCACACACGCGTTATATAAGCATGTATGCGCGCGCTAAGGCAGTCATTCAAATGCCTCGAAGGTAGCACACGTGGTACGTGCGTAATCAGTTTAATATGTCAAGGCATGATAAGCTACGCTGGTGCAAGAGTTGAGGACGAAGCGGAAGGGGGTATTTATCTGTGTTGAGGGGATTGATGGAAGCGGAAAGACGACTCAAGCGCATATTCTTGTTGAAGCTTTGAAGAAGGAAGGCTTTGAGGCTGTCTACACAACTGAACCAAGCAATGGTGTTTTCGGTAAGATGCTGAGGAAGCACATACTTGAGGGAAGTCGACGAGTCCCCGTGGTTGTTGAAGCCGTGTTGTTTGCAGTAGACCGTTTTGATCACATTGAATCCGAAGTTAAACCTCTCCTTAAACGAGGAAAAATTGTAGTATCTGACCGCTACGTCTACTCTTCAATCGCTTATCAAGGAGCTTCGAGTCTCTCCAAAAAATGGTTGAAAGAGATTAACAATCGAGCTATCAAACCAGATCTGTCAATTTTCATCGACGTTCCACCTGAAATAGTGATTGGGCGTTTCAACAGACAAAGGTCGGTGATGGAAACTCTGCAAACTCAAAAAAGGGTTAGAGAAGCCTATCTGAAGCTGGTAGAAGAAGAGGATCTACTAGTAATCGACGGTGCATCGGCAAAGAAAGAAGTTGCTGAAAGAATTCAGAAGGTCGTGTTCAACTTCCTAAGCAGTGA
>SOJC01000059.1 GCA_004376645.1 Candidatus Bathyarchaeota archaeon | reverse complement strand
GATATGCTTTTTTTCTTAGCAATGCGATCAAGCTTGTCCTTTATATGCATGCATATATTTAGTTCACTACTTCAAATATAGAAATGTCCTGCCTGTGGAACCCGTTTGAGAGATGGAGCGGTGATTGATGGTGAAGTTCTACAACACTATGACTAGGAAGAAGGAGGTTTTCAAGCCGATTGAGAAGGGGAAGGTTCGGCTGTATTCTTGCGGGCTTACTGTATATGATTATGCCCACGTAGGCAATTTGAGGGCTTACATCTTTGTGGATCTTCTGCGGCGTTGGTTAGAGTATCGAGGTTTCAACGTTGCTCATGTTATGAACTTGACAGACGTAGATGACAAGACTATTCGTGGGATGAGGGAGGAAGAAGTTTCTCTGAAGGAGTATACCGAGAAATATGTTGCAGCGTTCTTTGAAGATCTTCAGACACTGAACATTGGGAAAGCCCAGATCAACCCTAAGGCAACGGAACACATCGAGGATATGGTTAGGCTGATCGAGATATTGATGGAGAAAGGATATGGCTACAAGAGCGAGGACGGATCCGTCTACTATGACATATCAAAGTTCAAAGGCTACGGTAAATTGTCAAAGATGAAGATCGAAAAGCTCAAGGCTGGAGCGAGAGTGAAGGTGGACGAGTACGAGAAGGATCAAGCAAGCGACTTCGCTCTCTGGAGAGCATGGGATCCCGAGGACGGCGACGTCTTCTGGGAGACGACACTGGGGAAGGGTAGACCTGGCTGGCACATTGAATGCTCCGCCATGTCAATGAAATACTTGGGTGAAACCTTAGACATTCACACAGGCGGAGTGGATAACATCTTTCCCCATCACGAAAACGAGATCGCTCAGAGTGAAGCAGTAACAGGGAAGAAGTTCGTCAACTATTGGCTGCACAATGAGCACTTGCTCATCAAAGGCGAGAGGATGGGCAAATCCCTTAAGAACTTCTACACTTTACCGGAGCTAGTCAACATGGGATACGACCCGATTGCAGTTAGATACTTGCTTCTGTCAACTCATTATAGGAAGCAGATGAGCTTCACCTTTGAAGGCTTAAAGGCAGCGGGTAACACGTTGCAGCGACTTTACGATTTTATGGAAAGACTTGAAGAGGTCCAAGCGACCTGTGGAGCTGAGGTTCAGCAAATGGTTGATGAGGCGAGGAGAGATTTTGAGAATGCGATGGATGACGACTTGGACATAAACAGAGCCCTCGCCACAGTCTTCAACCTTGTCAAGGAAGTGAACACGCTGATTGATCAGGGCGGACTAAGTAGAGGTGGAGCTGAGAGAGTGAAAGGTTTGATGTTGAACTTTGACAAGATCTTAGGCGTTTTGGGTGACTTTTGGAAACGAGAAGATGTTGAATTGTCAAAGGAGATCAAAGAGTTGATCAGGCAAAGAGAGGAAGCACGCTCGAGGAAAGATTGGAAGACTGCTGACTCAATCAGAGAGAAGTTGCTGGAAAGGGGTATACTCTTGGTAGATACTCCTGAAGGAGTAAAATGGAAGAGACAGCGAAGTCACGACTGAACCTCTACTGTTACGTCCCCTACTATGACCCACTTGACGCCTCCTCCATCAAGCTTCATTAGAAGAGCGCCATCTTGACCCACATCTAACGCTTTACCCCTGGAAACTTCATCGAAACTTGTGACAGCTACTCGTCCTCCGAGAAAAGAAGCGAAGTTCTTCCACTCTTTCAACAGAGACATCCAACGTCCCTGCAGTAGCTGCTTATATTTCTCCTCGAAGGTTTGGAGGAGACTTAACACTAAGGCCTTCAGATCTACTTCGTAGCCAAGCTCGTGCTTCAGAGTCGTCACTGTTTCTCGCAGATTCTCAGGAAAAGAATCGAGATCAACGTTAGCGTTCAATCCAACTCCTATCACCACGAATTCTACAGAGTCTTTGCTAGTGATGGCTTCAGTCAATATTCCACAAATCTTTCGGCCTTCAACGAGAATGTCGTTGGGCCACATTACCTTAGTCTCCAAACCAAACGTTGTCTTAATAGTCTCTGCAACAGTCGACGACATGATGAAAGTAAGCCTCAACACTTCTTTGAGACTGATTTTAGGCCTCAATATTATTGAAAACCATAAGCCTCCGTGGGGTGAAATCCACTTTCTCTCCAGTCTTCCTCTCCCGTGAGTTTGGGTTTCAGCGATAACTACAACATGGTCTCTAATGCTCTTCCGCGCGATCCCTTTTGCTAAATTGTTGGTGGAAGAGACCCTGTCGTATTGGCAGATTTGATAGCCGAAGGGTGTGAGATAGGTTTCGAGAGGCTCACGCGCGGAATCCATAACTTGTACTGACCTGAAAGGTTGTAACGCGAGCAACAGCTCACGTATGTGTTGGGTTGTTTGGTTTACGGGAGTTTATTCATTTTTGGCATAGTTCTATGAGGATGTTTCCTGTGCTTTTTGGATGTAGGAATGCGATTTTTCCGCCCTCAAATCCGATTCTAGGTTTCTTGTCGATCAAGGTGACGCCTTTCGCTTTCAACTGGTCGAGTGATTTCTCTATGTTGTCTACTTTGAATGCTATGTGGTGTATTCCTTGGCCTCGTTTTTCCAAGAATTTTGATATGGGGCTTTCCTTGTCTAAGGGCTCAATTAATTCGATGTTTGTTTCTCCAACGGCTAGTAGTGCTGCCTTGATCCCGTGTTGTTTGGCGTCTTCTAGCTTTACCAGTTTTAGTCCCAAGAGTTGCGTGTAGATTGGCAGAGTATCTTCTATTGAGTGGACGGCTATGCCGATGTGGTCTAGACATGTAATCATGTGCATTTTCCTCTGCACAGTTGTGAAGAGGCGTGAATATAAACTGGAAGGTGCCTGCACTTGTCTATGATCTCCGTGAGCGATGGGTTTACCAATCTTGGGTATAGAGTCTTCTCTGTTTTACTTTTGAGCGTGCCCTCTTGGACACTAGTACCATCATTATGCCTACGATGAAGCCACCGATGTGCGCCCAATACGCTACTCCTCCAGCTATGTTGAGGGAGGATAAGAGAAGCTGTAGTAGGAACCAGACGCCTAGGAAGATCGCTGCTGGAATCGGGATGATCCAGATGAATCTTATGAGTACAAGGGTCAGTATTTTCGCTTTCGGATACATCACAATGTATGCTCCGAGAACACCTGAGATCGCTCCGGAAGCTCCCAAAGTTGGGATCGCAAGTTCGAAGGGTGACGCTAGGCTGAGAATGTGCGCTAGATCAGCTGCTAAGCCACACCCTAGGTAAAAAAGAAGATAGCGAACATGCCCAAATGCGTCTTCAACGTTGTCTCCAAAGATGTAGAGGAAGAGCAAGTTTCCGCCGATGTGGAAGATGTCGACGTGGAGAAACATTGAAGTTAGAAGGGTGTGGAGATTTCTTCCCTGAAGTATGTCTGCGGGAACCATTGTGAAGTCTTTGAAGAAGGATTGGGCGAAGAGGAGCATTGTCTGGTTTTGTGGGAGGAAGGTGACATAGAAGATTGGGATGAATGCTATCACGTTGATTATTATCAGGATTCGTGTAATGTGAGGAGTAGTGTCTGAACGGTTTA
>SOJC01000067.1 GCA_004376645.1 Candidatus Bathyarchaeota archaeon | reverse complement strand
CATCAGACCATGCTGTATAGTCTTTGTCGTTTGAGAAGGATGAAGAGAATGGACTGCGATCGTCGAGGGGGCCATTCTTAAATAAGGTAGGCGTAACACTCCGCGAGAAAGAATATGCTGACGCGTTTCAAGGAGCAGGTTCAATGTCTTCTCGTAAGGGAAGCTGAATTGTTACATCGCATCGGTTTAAAGCCTAATCACGTCAGCGCAGTGGCGGTTCTTTTCGGTTTTCTCGCTGGCTACTTTTTCTGGAGTTCGCGGGATTTCCCTATATTTCTAATTCTTGCGTCAATCTCTTATCTAGTATCAGGTCTCTTTGATGTTCTGGATGGAGTTGTTGCAAGGCTGCATGGCGAGACTACAGCTTTTGGGGGTTATTTAGATTCCTTGCTTGATCGCTATGTGGACGCTTTTGTTTTGGTGGCGATAATGTCTGCTGGTCTCTGTAACGTTTTTTTGGGCTCCGTGGCCCTAGTCGGTTCTTTTCTTGTGAGCTATACTCGTGCAAAGGCAGAGGCAGCGGGAACCAAAATGGAAACAATCGGTCTAGTAGAGCGCGCTGAACGAATCATAATTTTGACTTTTGCCGGGTTTGCAGCCTTTTTCTATTTGGAAGCTCTTAACATCAGTATCGCTGTTCTAGGAGTGTTGACGAATTTTACGGTGCTCCAACGCACCCTTCACGTCTATCACGCATTCAAACAGAAGTAAAGCTAGTACCTACTTCTTCGTTTTCCTTTTCGGTCCTTTCGTGACCTTACCTTGACGACTCCGCGGTGAACAGCACAAGAGACACAGTACCATTTAGTCTCTATAGGAGAAGCGATGTAGGTTCCTTTCTGGCGCAGTTCCTTAGACAGTGCGTAGTCTACGACTGATACTCTTCTGGAAACGCGTTTAGCCTTGTCGCGGGGAACCTGCTGACCACAGCTACTGCATTGAACCAACGCACCTTTTCCTTTGCTTCCTTTTGATCTTCCACGACTTTTTCGTTTAACCGGCACTTGCTTCACGCTCTTGTGGGGTAGTGAATTGTAGAGGAGACTTATATATTGATACTTGAAGAACCATGACACTCAGGTCCAATCAAACCTCACGCACATAAACAATTACTGCAACTATTCATAATGAAAGCAAGTTTAATCATTGGTGAAGACTATGGCGTTCGCACGTGCAACCCGGGAACGTTCGTGACCCCACAGGTGTTGAAAGCAAATCTCTCGTAGTTCTTATGGTAAACATCTCACAGGAGAAGTTGACATGGTGTTGCAGTGTTGGATAGGCTGCTTCATAGTTGCTATCGACGATGTTGGCGCTAAACGTCTTGGTGAAAAAGGTGAGATAGACACAAGGACAAGAAAAATATACGAGTCTAAACCATTTCAGTACAGGAACTGTTTGGGGTTTTCTTGTTGGGAAAAATCGATAGAGGAATAAAATGCAGTGTCACAGGATGTAAGGCAGATGCAATTCGTTCAATATCAACTGGTAAGGTTACTGCAGCTGGGTTGAAGATAGACGCGGAAAGGAGAGCATATCTCTGTAAGGAGCACTACAGAGAATACAAGAAAGCAACAAAGAAGGATAGAACTCTGGAGAAATGGAGATATAAAGACGCACGGTAGACTACTCTTTTCTTGTAAGAAGCAAAGACGGTTATTCCACAATTATTTTTAGAAAGGCTAATCTAATTCTAGGCAAGCCAATTAAGTGGTTGACCAAGATTGCGGATACTTCAATTACACTCCAACTACATCGAATATACACCAGTGAAGAAAGAGATTGAGTTAGCTGAAGAAACAGAGAAGAAACAAAGGAGGGTAGAAGAAGTCGTCGTCTTATTCATGGCAGTAGAAGAAGGCGACAACGAGGACATGGCGACTCAAGTAATCAATGAGATACAAGATTCCCTAGACAAACTCAAAGTCAACAAGATTCTGATATACCCCTATGCGCACCTAAGCCATAATCTAGCCAAGCCTGCAGCGGCGTTGAGAGTTGTCAAGGCAATTGAAAAGAGAGCAAGGGAGAAAGGCCTAGAAACACATCGTGCACCTTTCGGATGGAACAAGCAGTTCACCATTTCAATCAAAGGTCACCCTCTGGCAGAACAATCAAGAGTAATCCTGCCTGGAGAGCTAAAAGCGGGAGAGAAGATTTCTGAAGCCCTGAAAGCCGAAGAAAAGATGAAAACTGAATGGTATGTCTTGAAGCTTGATGGAGATTTAATTCCCGTCGAGGAATTCGACTTCTCTGGGCACGAGAATCTTGAAAAATTTGCCAAGTACGAAATCTCAAAGATGCGAGCGAGTTCGGAGAAGGCACCACACATAAAGCTAATGAAGAGACTCGAATTAGTCGATTATGAGCCAGGTAGCGATCCTGGAAACCTAAGATGGTACCCTAAGGGACGACTAGTTAAATCTCTCATTGAGCAGATTGTCGCAAACACAATGGCAGAATACGGCGCTATGGAAGTTGAAACCCCAATAATGTACGACTACCACCACCCCACTCTAAGTGCATATCTTAACCGGTTTCCAGCACGCCAATATACTGTAAAATCAGACGACAAAGACCTTTTCCTAAGATTTGCTGCCTGCTTCGGCCAATTCCTCATGCTCCACGACGCTCAATTCTCATATCGACAACTTCCCTTAAGAATCTACGAACTGACTAGATACAGTTTCAGACGCGAGAAAAGCGGCGAAATAGCTGGACTGCGGCGGCAACGTGCCTTCACAATGCCCGATTGCCATGCTCTCTGCTCCAACCTAGAACAAGCAAAGGAAGAATTCATTCTACGCTTCAAACTGTGCAGAAAGATCATGGAAGACTTCGGGCTTGAGAAAGACGACTATGAGTTGGGCGTAAGGTTCACAAAAGATTTCTACAAAAAGAACAAGGATTTCATAACCTCGCTAGCGAAACTTCTCGGAAAACCCGCTTTAATTGAGATGCTTGAAGAAAAGGTGCTCTATTGGATTCTAAAGTGGGAGTTCAACTTCGTAGATAACCAAAATAAAGCATCAGCGCTGTCAACGGATCAACTAGATGTTGAAAACGCCTCCAGATACGATATAACATACACCGACGAGAAAGGAGAGAAGAAGCACCCCCTAATTCTACACTGCTCCCCAAGCGGTGGGATTGAAAGGAGCATCTACGCAATGCTAGAGAAAGCATATAGAGAACAGAAACGTGGAAAAGTCCCAACTCTTCCTTTGTGGCTTTCCCCCACACAAGTTAGAATACTGCCAATTTCCGACAAATTCACAGAAGAAGCTGGAAAAATCGCAGAGAAGATCAGCAGAAATCATATACGAGTAGATCTAGACGATCGCCCCCTTACAATGCAGAAGAAAATACGAGAAGCAGAGAGAGAATGGATAAACTACATAATCGTAATCGGCCAAAGGGAAATGGAATCCAACATTCTCGCCATCCGAGATAGACGCGCGGGAAAGATTAAAAAGATGAAACTTGACGCTCTCGTGAAGGTTGTGTTGAAGGAGACAGAAGGCAAACCTTTCAGACAACTGCCTCTACCCAGAAGATTATCTCAACGACCCCA
>SOJC01000108.1 GCA_004376645.1 Candidatus Bathyarchaeota archaeon | reverse complement strand
CTCGGTTGGTGAATCTCCGAGGCGAGCGATCTACTTCCATCTTGAGAAAAGCTTTGACATAAGGAAGGAAGATATCCCTAAGAAGATTGAAGTTTTCGAGGATGCCATTGAGAAGATTTTCGGGTTTGGAGCAGACTTCTTGGAAGTCTTAATTATGAAACGGCTCTATGAGAAGATCGGTGGCGTCTTCGAGCTGGAAGAAGCTTCTGATTTTGCTTTCAGTGAGTATGTGAACGCTGTTAAGCGGCATCTTCTGGAGAAGGGTAACTCCGAATGGGTTGTGGAGGCAGCTCAATGAGACGGAAGGGAGTCGCTGAAGGGAGCGAGGTGTGGGAGAATGAGAGAGCCTTAAGCGAATCCATCAATAAGTTAGATCTGATATTGTCGACGATGAAAGATGGTAGGCATTTTGATGGTTACTTGGAAGCTTGGGGTGTAGCTAGGGATACCCTGGAAAGCAAGATTATGGAGAAGAGACTATCCGCCCTGAATCTGTATGGTCGGAAGCTTAACTCCGCTGACGATCTTCAAGAGGTTTATGAGCTAACACTTGACGCTATGGAAGAGACGTTAGGTTTTGAGCAGGCCTCTTTCTTGGTGATTGAAGGAACCAAGTTTCGAATTGTTGGCTATCGGGGATACCCAACAAGTCTGGGTGTTGTTCTACCTCTGAATGGTTCAAAGAGAGGGATAACTGTGAAGGTGGCGAATACTCACAAGCCGATCCTTGTTCATGACACAAGAAAGGATGAGGACTATGTTAAGGGTATTCCCGGCATTAGATCAGAGCTTGCTGTTCCAGTTATGACGAAGGATAAAACGGTTGGGGTTCTGAACGTGGAGAGCAAGAAACTGGGAGCTTTTGACGAGAGGGATACGATTCTGCTTCAGATTTTGGCTTCTCACGCTGCGACTGCAATTCGCAACTTGGAAATGAGGAGGGAGCTTGAGATGCGCTCCAATCATTTGTTTCTGCTGATGAAGAGTTCAACCAGAATGATAAGTTCTACTGATATTCGTCAACGGCTTCAGACAGTTGCTGAGGCGATTAGGGCTCTTGGGTGGCGGAGGGTCGTCATCTCTGTGAGGGATGAAGGTATGGAGGTTGCATGTCCAGAGGATATCTTTACCGCGGGATTAACTGAGGAAGAGACGGAGTTTCTGTGGAGCAAGAAGCCTCCTGGTCAGGTGTGGCGGGAACGTTTTGGGCCTGAATATGAACGCTTCAAGATAGATGGTTTTTATCATCTTCCCTGGAGTGATCCTTGGGTTAGAAAGAGATTCTCTGATACCACGGTTCCAAGCAAATTCGAAGCGGAAGAGATGGTTGATTGGGATCCGCAAGATCTTCTCTATGCTCCTCTTCGACTCGCTGATGGACGCGTCGTAGGGGTAGTAAGCATAGATGACCCTCTGGATGGAAGACGACCTACAAGCGAGTCGATGGCGCCTCTTGAACTGTTTATTCATCAAGCTGCTGTAGCGATCGAGAATGCGTTGCTCATCAAAGACTTGAACGAAGCTAGAGAGAAGTTGAAGGTTGAGGCGGAACTCTTAGAGTCGAAGGTGGAAGAGAGGACGAAGGAGTTACGGGAATCCCAGAAGCAGCTGCTTAAGGCCCAGAGGTTAGTGGCGATGGGTGAGCTAGCTAGGATGGTGGGTCATGATCTTCGAAATCCTCTTACGGGCATTGCGGGAGCTACATACTATTTGAGGTCAAAGCTGGGTTCCAAGAAGGATGGGAAGATCAAGGAGATGCTGAGGCTCATCGAGCAGGATGTAGAATACTCAAACAAGATCATAAACGATCTTCTAGAATACTCTGGGGAGATGCCGTTAGAATTCAGCAGATTCGCTTTGGAACCAATCTTAAGGGAAGCTTTGTCGCTGGCTAAAATTCCGAAGAAGATCAAAGTTACATGCTCAACTAAGCGATGTCCAATGATGAAAGCTGACATGGAGAAGATGAAGAGAGTCTTCGTCAACATCATCAAAAATGCGGTAGATGCCATGCCTTCGGGAGGGAGACTCACGATGAAGAGCAAGGAGTCAGAGGGCTACGTTGAAATTTCCTTCACTGATACTGGAAGTGGCATACCGGAAGATGTCTTGAAGAAAGTTTGGGCTCCTCTCTTCACAACAAAAGCGAAGGGGATGGGCCTAGGCTTGTCCATCTGCAAACGCATAGTTGAAGCCCACGGAGGCACAATCTCCGTTAGAAGCAAGGTTGGTAAAGGAACAACTTTCACAGTAAAAATTGCCATCAAACCAAAGATAGAAGGAGGTGAGAAAATATGGGTGACCCTGCCAGAATCCTCATCGTTGATGATGAAGAGAGCATAAGAAAAGTGTTAGCAACCATATTAGAAGAAGAAGGATACGTCGCCGAGACTGCGAAGAACGGAAAGGAAGCAATAGAGAAGTCTGAAACTAAATTCTACAACCTAGCACTGATAGATATCCGGCTGCCAGACATGGAAGGAACAGAACTCCTCACTGCAATAAAAGAGACCACACCAAAGATGGTTAAAATAATAATGACCGGTTACCCCTCCCTACAGAATGCTGTCGAAGCTGTAAACAAGGGTGCGGACGCTTACATCTTGAAACCCTTCAAGGTCGAAGACATCCTTAAGACGATCAAAGAAGAGCTGAAGAAACAGCGAGCGGCTAGGAAATACAGTGAAGAGAAAGTCGCAGAGTTCATCGTGACACGCGCAAAAGAACTAGAAATGATACGCCAGAAACCCCTGAAATAGCTCTCTTCAACCCCCTTCTCCCACTTTATTTAGAGATCTTCTTTTAGTCCTAGTGGGTTTTAAGTCTGCTATCTTTCTCTTCTCAGAAAATCTCCCACATCAGAGATGTTTCTCACTATGACCTTTTGTCTGTCCACCTCCTCATCTACATTGCAGAGTAATCTGCCGAAACCTAAACATTCTCCATGTTGATTCACAACCAACGTGTAGTCTCCTTTTCTCATCGAGTCTGTCGTCCTTAATATCCCTCGTTTGAATATGTCTCTGCCGCAGATGAAGAGCCACTCCGTCTTCCTGTCAACCACTATCTTACGTGCTCTTCCTCTTGCCATCATCGCCAACAGGTTGAAGCTGGGAAAGAATCTGCCTTCTTTGGTCTTTCCAAGGTAGATGCCGATGTAGTAGTAATCCTCATGCAGGTGAGATTTCAGGTTCTCGTTTAGAAGGAAGTATCTCTTCTTCCTCTTCACGACGAGTTTCTCATTCAAGTTGATGGTTGCCTTGAATTGTGCTGTGAAGTCGAGTATTTCCTTCATCGTCCTCAACTCCTCTTTCTGAGTTTGCAGACGAAGAAGCCTTGAGTATTCCCTGGCCAGATTCGCCTACAATCTGCGATTGCATCGTCAAGCTCAACCCCAAAAATATTCGTTGATGCCTTCTCACCAAAGCAATCGACGGGAACGACTTCAGCGTCTAAGTCTTTCACTGCCCAATCAATGTTGAACTCGTTTTCTTCCGGCTCTAGGGAGCAGGTTGAGTAGACTATTTCGCCATCATCACTTAAGGTTTGAAGTGCTTCTGTGATTATTTTCCTCTGAAGCCTCACGTGTCTCTCCACATCCTTGATGGTTCTCCTATTGAACCAGCC
>SOJC01000068.1 GCA_004376645.1 Candidatus Bathyarchaeota archaeon | reverse complement strand
CAGAATAGAAAGAACCCACGTCCAAATCGTAACCTTTAATTTTCAAATAATGTTTCTCACAACAGGAAATCCAAAGCCTGCGTGCAGGCAGGCAGAAAGCTTTTTCTCCAAGTGAAACTTTGGAGAAACATAAGATGTGAAGCAAGAGTGGAACGTGAAGATTTCTTCAGAGATCCTGTTGTCCACATGAAACTAAAGACTCAGATGACTGTAAACCAGCTGATACAGGAGTTTCAGAAGTCAGGTTCTTTTGGAGCTGGTCGAATTGCCACTGCCTGTGACATTTATGAACGCATGATTCGGGATAAGAGATGCACGATCTTCCTCGCAGTAGCAGGTGCAGTTGTTCCCGCCGGCTTGAGAACAGTGATAGTAGATCTTATTCGAAAAAAATTCGTCGACGCAGTGGTGACCACTGGTGCAAACATAATTCACGACTTACTTGAAGCGATGGGAGGACATCATTACAAGGGCAGTTGGAGCGCTGACGATTCAGTCTTGTACGAATACCATACTTATCGCATATACGACATCTTTGTACCTGAAGAGGACTTCATCAAAGAAGATTCTAGATTAGCGGAGATGTTTGACGATATCGTTGAGGACAACCAAGGTTACGTTTTCTCTTCAAATGAGTTGATGACGGAAATCGGTAAGCGAATAGAAGATCCCAATTCGATTCTAAAAGCAGCGTACGAATCAAAGGTACCGGTCTTCGTCCCAGCAGTTCGTGATTCTGAATTCAGCTATATCCACTGGCTCCACGCATCCCGCAACCACCAAGACAAGGTTCTCCAGGTGGACGCGTTCAAAGAAGTTTCAGACATAATAGATCTTGCCTCCAACTCTTCCCGCATCGGCATGATAGTACTAGGAGGAGGAGTACCTCGAAACACAGTACAACACACCGCGGCGATCGCTAGAAAAGGCATCAACTATGCAATTCTCATAACTATGGACCGGCCAGAAACGGGAGGTCTTTCAGGGTCAACTTTGAGAGAGGCTACGAGTTGGGGTAAGATCCGACCTTCAGCACACAAAGTCACAGTGATAGGAGATGTTTTAATGGTGTTCCCACTCATCGTCGCATCAGTATTTGAACGACTAGGAAGTAAGTATCAGAGGAATAGGGAGAAATGAGAAAGCACGAAGATGCTCATAAGTACTGTGGAAACTGCTACTTCCACGGCGTCTACGATTTCCCTGATCGGACTTTCTGTATGTTACGCTTCAAAAGAAGGGAAGAACCAGTAGTTCCCACATTAGGTGTCTGCGAAAGCTGGAAGCCAGATTATCAGGGATGTCATTGTGTTCGCGAAGCTGTCAAGAGAGCTAAGAGTAAGCGTCTGCCGCAACTCTCTCGATCGTTATAGAGGTGTAGAAATTGCAGAAACGTCTAGAAGAATAGTGCTACAGGCAGTTGCTAGGCTTTTTTTCTGCGTCTTCTTGTTGTTTTCTTCTTTGCAGCTGTCTTTCTAGTCGGCGTTCTCTTTTTCGTAGTCTTCTTCACTGGTTTCTCGCTTGTTTCAGCCTCAGGCGTCTTCTCCTCTATTGGCGACAATTCAGCTGACTTAGATGGTGTTGATATTGGAGTCACAGTTGAGATCGCTGTCTCCTTAGGTCTTGAGATGTATCCGAGTCCTACGAATACTATACCGAGGACCGCTATGGCATATGAGTAGAGCTGTGTGTCTCCTAGCTGAGTAATCGTGAAGCTCGCTACAAAGAAGCATGCAATTGCCACGACATATAGTATATAGTCCGATCTCATCTTACTTGCCTCTTATGATTACCGTAGATTTCCTACGCGATTATTTAAAAGATTTTCTGACGTTTTTCTGTCTTTTTTCGGGTATTTGACTGTTTTCAGCCTTGTTTTACTGGCTTTCCCGCTCAGTCATCCTATTGGGCTCATTTTCAAAACCATCTCTCAAGCCCAATTTGCTCCCCTTTCCTGCAGACTTGCTTCATTCTCCTCGCAGCCAACTCTACTCGTTTTCGATTGAAACCTCTTTGATCACATAGAAAACAGTAAAGTTCTTCCTCGCATAAAGGACCTAACTTCAAATTGTAGTTCGAGGTTGTTTCTGGAGTCAGATAGATCTTTCTCACTTCCACGTATTCCAGAGTATCTAGTTGAAATTTTCTCGGAAGGTCCTCTATTCTTCCATATTCCTTGATGAGTTTGAGCGCCGTCTTAGGGCCTACACCTTTTATTCCTTTGTTGAAGTCTGTGCCGACTAGGATTGCTAAGTCAACCAGTTGTGGACGAGTTATCTTATAGTGTGATAGAAACTCCTGCAGGTTAATGAGTTCAGGTTTTATGGGTCTTGTCATTCCTTTGCTGGGAAGATATTCGCGCCCATATATCGTTAGAAAGCGCACTAAGTTTGGCGAACCAAAGAGGACACAGTCGTAGTCTTTGCTGCTTGCTGCCCAAACGTCTCCCTGCATCGCCATGTAGGCGGCCTGAGCTTCTGCTTCGCTTGGAGCTTGCACGTATGGTATCCCCAGCAATCTTAACAACTTCTTCGCATCTTCTATCATACTCTGGGTTAGTCGACTGGTCATAACTGCTTTGGAAAAAGCCTTTTTGTAGTCGTGTTCCTGCAGTGCTATCCGCCATTCTCTAAGAGCTTTTTCTCGTTGCTCACGTCTTCTCTTAATCTCCTTCTTCTTCAGTTTCGGAGGGTGCCCATCAAATACGAAGATGAGTTTCATATCAAAGTCATGTATGAGACGAGTGGAGCGGAACATTAACCCGGCGAGGTGAGATGTGATATTCCCTCTCAAGTCTTTAAGTGGCGTTCCGTCTTTTGTTCGGATCAGAGAGAGGAATTGATAAAGATAGTTGTTAGCGTCTACTGCCAAGCTTCTACCTCTTAAATCGTCTAGAGTTAGAATCCGTTTCTTGATTATTGGGGTGAGGTTTACACCCAAGGCTTCTTCACGATTTCCAGTATGCATAAGTAGATGTTAAGGCTTTTACGAAAGTTGCACGTATAGCGGATATGAAGCCCGGTGGTGTAGTGGACAAGCATAGAGGGCTTTGGACCCTCTGACGAGAGTTCGAATCTCTCCCGGGCTACCATCCTCTAGATGCGAATTTATACCGTTTTTGGGGTCGGCGCTTTGCAGCTCCCTTATGATGGATTCCTTTAGGACATAGCGTAGCTTTTGGATTTCGATCTGCTCTTTGTCTGGTGAGCTTATGAAGATTCTGTGGGGCTGGGCTAGGGCTTTTTTGGCGAGGATTTGATCTGGATCCATTCCCATGCGCGTATAATCTCTTTGAGGGCGTCGATTTTGCTGATGCGCGTTTTCTGTTTGATTGATAGCCCTGAGGCCATGTAGATTCCTCGTAGGAATTCTATGCCTTTCATTTTGATGTCGTTGTACGTGCTTATGGTGAACTCCATCATGCATTCGATGTTGTCTCTGTCCACGCTTAAGGTTACCATTTGGGTTCGGAAGAATCTACGTATGCTGTGGGCCCTTAGATCGTACCTGCGTCCCAGCAGTTTGCGTGTGATTAGACCGGCTTTTGTGTGGATGTCATGGATGATCTGATGCAATCTGCCAGGCGATAGGGTTTTTGGATGTCTGCTTAGTTTGTCTCGTATAAGG
>SOJC01000118.1 GCA_004376645.1 Candidatus Bathyarchaeota archaeon | reverse complement strand
AGGATCAGTTTCCACTGTTAGATAATAGGTTGGCGGAACGTAAACGAACACTGGTTCCAAAACGTGGTAGTCATACATCAATACATAAATAGGGTTAGCAGAGCTGGCATCTAACCCATCAAGAATCCAATGGTCAAAGAAATAATTGATATCTGGGGACGCTGAAACTGATACGTTGGTTCCAGCTGCATGGGTGTAGATTCCTGCTGTGGGGTTTGTAGTGCCACCAGAAGATGCAACAATTGTTAATGTGTAGTTTCGAAGTTCAAAGACTGCAAGCAACTCATGATATGGGTTTGATAGGAATGCAGTATATGGATTTCCTGATCCAGCTGGAACGCCATCAAGCTCCCAGTGGTCGAAGGTGTAGTGGGTGTTAGGTATTGCTGTTACTGTTACGTTTGCCAGCGTTGGGTATACGTAGGCTCCCGGAGTGGGGTCTGTAGTGCCCCCTAAAGTTACGGTAATGTTTAGTGTTGACGTAAACTGACGAAGTGAGAAAACCATATCGTTGCAGTCTCGGTCTCCTAGGCCATAGAGATTCTCAAAGCCAATAATGTACATATTAGGATCGTCTAGATTCACGTACGTTTTTGAATGGTTTTGGCCATCAGGGTTCCTCCAAGTCTCTGTGAAATATCTGTGATCTTCTGCATCAACATACATGGAAATGCCGAAAACGCCACTAGATGAAAAGGTTTTGTTGATTGGAGGAGTGATGTATCCCGAATTGCCTTCAGGGCCAGAGAAAAGAATAGAAAAGTTACTTGTGTTTACTGGATAGAAACTAAGTTCGTTGGTTTCGTGATAACTAGCAAACTCTGCGTACAATATCGTTTCATAACGACCTGCTGGAAAGGTATCCCCATTTGATTCCGCGATATTAGTGAAACCTAGGTTATTCAAAATGTCTTCCAGCGAAGGTTCCGTCGCAGAGGTTATAGAGACAGATAAGGGCAAGAGC
Organism: Candidatus Bathyarchaeota archaeon; assembly: GCA_004376645.1. Lineage (GTDB taxonomy): Archaea > Thermoproteota > Bathyarchaeia > Bathyarchaeales > SOJC01 > SOJC01. Next base: position 10,615 of record SOJC01000118.1, on the reverse strand, counting down.
AGCCCAAAAGCTACAATAGCAACTAAGAACGGGCCTTAGTTGAGCGGAATCTCAATATTTCTCCTTATCCCTCGGCAACTTAATCTTTGCGTTGATAACCATTTATAGCTTCTGGAACTATTTTCTATTGCAGGTCCTCAGCGCTAGAGGGCTCGTTGCATGTAACACTAGTGAATGCTCAAACCTCTAAGATGGCAAAGGGAGGATTATTAAGACCGCTTAATTACGGGTTAGACAACCTGTTTAGATGAGGGATGAAGATGGCCACAAGAGTTAATCGACGTTTCATAAGAGAGAAGGAGGCCAGAAAACTGCTTTCTGAATTTCGCAAAATTATAAATCTGACCGTTTCTCAATTGCCAGCCTTGAAACCACCCTTGGAGCTTGCTGATACGAAAGAAGGAGAAATATTCTTTGTTGACAATAACCCGGTTCTTGTTAGATCGGGCGTAGATATTTTTCCCACACTTAAATCTCAAACTGTCTTGTCACAAATGCCAAAAGCTGTTGTTAATTCTGGGGCAGTACCCCACATTTGCAATGGAGCAGATGTTATGGCACCTGGTATCGTTCAGTTTGAAGGAGTATTCAGTAAAGGGAACATGGTTGTGGTAATTGATGAGAATCACAGGAAGCCTATAGCTATAGTCGTGGCACTCTATGATACGAAAACAGCAGAAACTCTGAAACGTGGGAAAATATTAAAGAATATTCATTATGTTGGGGACAAGTTATGGAAAGCCATAAAGATGGTTAATTAACACCTACGATATGCTGCCTATGTAGTTGACTTGGAATAGGGATTGTGAATAGTTAATCCAAATCTTTCGTTGGCTTTCATAAGACACTTAATTCCGAACTCATTAGTCAGTTATTAATCACTAGGGAGTAGAAGGCAAAGATGAAATCTGAAGTGGGATTATCTCTCCAGAGACGCAAGCAACTGCAAGACATATTCCAGGATGTAATAGAGCCCGAACTGCGAACACTTTCTACAGAAATGCGGCAAATTCTCTGCGACGATCTGGTTACAGCTTTAGAGAATCGGTTAATTGTGTTAGTTGGAGTCGAAGCGAAGCCTCGCTAGTTAATGGAGAGAAACACGGATTCCGAATACATAAATCATTTATATCTAGAAGTGCGAAAGGGACGATAAAGAGGTTTAAACATGCGCCGCTCTAAACTTGAAATGTACATTGATATTCTGAAAGTCTTATCTCAGCGTGGGCCTCTCAAGCTTACTCATATTATGTACAAGGCTAATGTCAACTGTAGCGTCCTAAAGCAGTACTTGGAGTTTCTGATTCAGCAGAATCTCGTTGAAGAACGTACAGTTGGTAAGAAACGTGTCGTCTACGCTATAACTGAACGCGGCATCACAGTGTTGAAGTATTTCCGAGAACTCAAGACGGTTCTTCCTTTGGTGGAAGAAGCTCGCCGCTTGCCAGTTACTCTTTAAGATAGCTTCTTTAAACCTCCCAATATTTCTTTTATCGTTGATACGTAGAGTCTTTTCTTTAGGTAAGGGACTGGAATCTGTAACATTATGTCGTAAGACTTAATAGATTCCGTGCAACTCATACCTGTAGACACGTACAACACACGCTTTGGAAGGGAATGATCAAGATGAGCAAGTCCTTCGGCAAAAATCCTGCAGTAATACTAGAAAAAATCAGAGAGAGCTTAGACCGGCTTAATGAAAAAATGGAGATTTTCATTGAACTACAAAAGCACGAGAGAAAGCAGGATTTCATTGTACAAGACTTGCCAGAAGCATTAGACGTAATGACACTTCTTTCCCTACCGGATCATCTGAGAAAAACTGCTGTAAGTATCTGCAAATTGGGTCACGCAACAGCGGAAGAAGTAGCAGAACAAACCAAACGAGCGCGAGCTGTAGAAAGCGGATACTTGAATCAACTTGTTCTGATGTCATACCTACAGAAGGAAAGAAAGGGACGCAAAGCTTACTTCTATGTGGAGAAATGAGGATATAAAAATGGGCAGGATTATAGTTATCCACAGTTACAAGGGTGGAACGGGGAAAACCCTTCTATCTGTAAACTTGGCCGCTGCATACGCCAAGGAAGGTAAAAGAGTCTGCTTACTCGATTTGGACTTTCGCGCTCCAAGTTTACAATCAATATTCAGGCTTGGTGGTTCAAAGTATTGGCTGAATGACTACCTGAATGGCTCTTGTGAGATCGGTAAAGTCTTAGTTGACTACACTCCTGAGTGTGAATGCAACGGAAACATGTATGTAGGATTGGCGAATCCTGCAACAGAAGCTTTGCGTGATATGTCGGCTAAAGACCGCAAATGGGAGATGCGGGCTCTTGGAAGACTATTATCCCTCAAGAATACTGTTCTCAACGACATGGAATTAGACTATCTCATTTATGATACAAGTCCAGGGCTACAATACTCTTCAATAAACGCTATAGTGAGCGCCGACGTTGTACTTGTAGTTAGCACGATAGACAGGTCTGATGTTGAAGGAACGACGAGGATGGTGCACGAGTTGTACGATCTCTTTGAGAAGAAGACTGCCATTTTGATGAATAAGGTTCCTTGCGAGTTTCTGTCAACACAGTTGGAAAGGGATAGCGTAATCAAACGTTTCGAGAGTACTCACACATTACCGGTCCTGAAGGTGATACCTTGTTATTGTGATGTACTGCGGGCAGGAGGGTCTAAAATATTCGTAAGGGATGAACCCGAACACGCCTTCGCAAAGCATGTTAATGATATTGCCTTAAAGATAGACAGCTTTTAATAGGGTTTGAAAGCTGGAGAGATTCTGGATATATCGTTTCTTTTCTGTAACATGTCAATTTTCGAAATAAGCTCTTTATTGCGATTTGCGATACAGAGTGGAATATGAGAGATACAAAAGAAAAGCCACCCATTGACCTATTAGATCTCTCACGGAAAGACAGAATAAGCCTCTGCAAAGAAATCCGCAGCATGCTCATACAAAGAGTTCGAGAAGAAAGAACCACTGAAAGCAGAATTAAGACGGAGATGTCACCGCTTCTGAACAACGTCAGCAGGGAAGCTTACGAATCTTGTCTTCTAAAGCTAAGCCTTGTCAGGCCTGGAATCATTTAGCCTAACAGAATGAAAAGATCTTCCCCTCGTTGCTATGTCAAATCAGCAACAACGCAAAGGCAATTAGGAGTGGGGCGAAGATTGAGGCAACCAGTGACATGACAGTTATCATAGTGTTTAAGGATGGACCGGCTGTGTCTTTGAATGGGTCGCCCACGGTATCCCCTATTACTGCTGCTTTGTGAGCGTCGGAACCCTTTCCTCCAAGTTGTCCTGCTTCAATATACTTTTTGGCGTTGTCCCATAAACCTCCTGAGTTTGACATAAACAAAGCGAAGATTAAGCCAGAGAAGATGCTCCCTCCCAAGTATCCTCCAAGGGCTTGAATGCCTCCAAACTCGTAGGGATGCCCAATTTGACTAGCAACCAGTTGACCAACGAATCCTACAATCAGCGTGGCACCGATTGTTAATATGCTTGGAGGTAATAATTCCTTGAGGGCGCCCTTGGCGGCGATGTCTACACATTTGGCATAGTCTGGTTTGACTCCTTCTTTTCCTTCTTTCAGTCCAGGGATCTCTCTGAACTGTCGCCGGATCTCCTCAATCATTCGAAAGGCGTTCTTCCCAACACCAAGCATTACCATGGCGGAAAACAAAGCTGGCATAGCGATGCCGATGAGTGCTCCCGTCAACACAAATGGGTTCATAAGGTCGAAACTGATGAGTTCACCTGTGCGTGTCTGAACAATTTCTTGATAGGCAGCGAGGAGTGCTAGGACTGTAAGTCCTGCCGCGCCTATTGCGAACCCTTTAGTTATAGCCTTTGCAGTGTTGCCTGCGGCGTCGAGGCGGTCTGCGATTTCGATAACCTCTTCTTCCATCCCTGCCTGTTCCGCAATACCCTTTGAGTTGTCAACTATAGGTCCATATGCGTCTCCGGCTACAATCATGCCTACTATTGACAGCATTCCAACGGCGCTCATTCCAACGCCGTACACTCCAAAACCAACACCTACTGTCAACTCGCAGATGAAGTAGGCTGTTGCAGAGGCGATGGCAATTCCGAGAAGAGGTGGAAACATACTCATCAAACCGTAGGAGAACCCAGTGATTATGTTGATAGCGGCGCCGGTTTGAGAGGACTCAGCGGTTTTCTTCACCGGCGTTCTATCGATCGACGTATAGTAGTCAGTTGTGATGCCGATGAGAACTCCCGCGATTAACCCCACTGCGAGGGCGCCCCAAATTCCCAAAGGATAATCCAAGTAGTATGTTATTAAAAAGGTAAGAGCGATTAAGATGGTACAGGTTGAGTATGTTCCCCAGTTGAGGGCTTTGCCAGGGTTTCCATCTTTGCCCACTCTCACCAGGAACACACCCACAATTGAAGCTATTATTCCTAACCCCGCAAAGATGAGCGGGAGATCCATGTAAGCACTCGAGTTTCCAAAGGAAGAACTAGCAGCTTGTTGGAGAGTTGCACTTGCGCCTAAGATCATTACAGCTACGATACTCGCAACGTAGGAGTCAAACAGATCGGCTCCCATCCCTGCGACATCTCCCACATTATCACCTACATTATCTGCAATCACAGCAGGGTTTCGAGGATCATCTTCTGGAAGATCCATCTCGATCTTGCCGACCAAATCAGCGCTTATGTCAGCTGTCTTTGTGTAGATACCTCCTCCGGCCTTAGCGAACAAGGCTAGAGCACTGGCCCCGAAGCTGAAACCTAGCACAAGTTCTGGTCGACCTGTAAGAAAGTAGACTATAGACACTCCCAATAAGGCTAGGCCTACGACTGAGAACCCCATTACGGCGCCTCCTCTGAAAGCTATTGGAAAAGCTTTGTTCAAGCCTTCTCGGGCAGCGTTGGCAGTTCTTGCATTAGCTTTTAAAGCGACTTCCATTCCTAGAAAACCTGCAATGGCTGAGCAGACTGACCCGAAGATATAGGCAGGTCCAATCTCCCACCCCATGTCAGCGTAAACTCCTAAAGCAACGGTTAAGATCAAGGTCATGATAATAACGAAAACTGCTAGAGTGGAGTATTCTCTTTTCAGGAAGGTTCTTGCCCCATCTCTAATTGCTCCTGAGATCTCCTGCATCTTAGGCGTTCCTGCACTCTTACTGTTTACGTAGAAGTACAGGTATATTGAAACTAAAATGGCAGCGAATGCTGCTACTGGTGCGAGTAGAACCAAGTTCATCCTTTAAGTTCTCCCTACAACAATGACAGCTTCAAGACTAAATATGAATATACTTTTAACAGTTTCGAAAAATTTTATATTGTCCAACGTATTCACCTATCACCTTCGCAATAACATGAGGAGATTAAATTGAATGAAAAACTCGCTAACCCAGCACCTCTTGGATTGATGGGCTTTGGAATGACAACAGTGCTCCTGAATCTTCACAATGCAGGTTTCTATCCTTTGGACACCATGATCCTTGCAATGGGACTTACTTATGGTGGCATAGCTCAAATAATTGCTGGAGTCATGGAATTCCGCAAAGGGAACACGTTTGGCACCACAGCATTCTGTTCCTTTGGATTGTTCTGGCTATCCCTAGTGGCTTTACATGCGAAGGTGTTGAGCGACTCATTCATAAGTATCGAACTTTTCTCAAAGGCATCTATGGCTGCCTACTTCTTCATGTGGGGGCTCTTCACAGCTGTGATGTTCGTGGGTACACTAAAAGCAAATCGCGCTCTACAGTTTGTGTTCTTTAGCCTAGCTGTATTGTTCTTCTTGCTTACAGCCCGCGATTTGACAGGTAGCGGGCTAATCGGAACCATAGCTGGATATGAAGGATTAGTCTGCGGATTGAGCGCAGTATACCTAGCCTTAGCAGAAGTGTTGAATGAGACTCATGGAAGAACAATTCTCCCAATAGGCAAGGTAAGCTCATAGAAAACGAAAGCTCTCTGTATTCCCTTTTTTTGGCAGTCCGTAAATCCTGAAAAGGAAAAGATTTTATTCTAGACCTTTTCCTCTCATATGGCTCTAGGAAAAAGTGAAAGCCTATGTCAAAGCAAGTTAAATGGGTTAAGGAAGATCCCAACAACCGATTTGTGTTTTGGCCAACCGAAGAGATGAAAAAGAGAGCTTGGGTAAGCGACGAGTCAATCTATGCAGAAGCAGCAAAGGATCCAGTTGCTTTCTGGGCAGCAAGAGCGAGAGAGGGTCTAGACTGGTTCCAAGAATGGACTGAAACGTACCAGTGGAATCCACCTTACTTCAAGTGGTTCGTTAATGGTAAGATTAACGCTTCTTACAACGCTTTGGATCGTCACGTTAAATCATGGCGAAAAAACAAGGCAGCGATTATTTGGGAGCCGGAATCAGTTGATGAACCAAGTAGAGTACTTACATACAACGATCTTTACCGTGAAGTCAACAAATTCGCCAACGTCCTGAAAAGCCTCGGTGTGAAGAAAGGTGATCGAATTGGCATTTATTTGCCTATGATCCCTGAGGTGCAAATTGCTATGCTTGCCTGTGCACGCATAGGAGCGATTCATAGTGTTGTTTTCTCAGCCTTCAGCGGTGAGTCCTTGAGAAGCCGAATGGAGGATGCTGAAGCGAAAGTTCTAGTTACAGCAGATGGTTACTATCGTAGAGGTAAGGTTGTTAACCTCAAACCCAATGCGGATGTTGGAGTGGAGAATACCAAGATCGAAAAAGTCATCGTCGTCAAGCGTGCAGGGAACACGGTCAATATGGTAGCAGGTAGGGACTTGTGGTGGCACGAACTAATGAAAAAAGCCACTCTCTACTGCAAACCAGAACCTATGGACAGCGAAGAGATGCTTTTCACCCTCTACACAAGTGGTACTACTGGAAAGCCAAAAGGCATAGTCCACAACGTAGGTGGATATTTAACCGTAGCACTCTGGACGTCGAAGTGGGACTTTGATCTCCACGACGACGACATATTTTGGTGCACAGCTGATATAGGATGGATTACTGGACACACTTACGCGTGCTACGGGCCTCTACTTAATGGAGCAACAATCTTGGTTTATGAGGGTGCATTGAATTTCCCTGAAGTTGACAGATGGTGGGAGATCGTCGAGAAGTATGGGGTCACAATCTTCTATACTGCACCAACAGCTATACGAATGATACTGAGATGGGGCGAGGAATGGCCGAAGAAACATGATCTGAGCAGTATTCGCCTCTTGGGAACGGTTGGTGAACCCATTAATCAAGACGCGTGGATGTGGTATTTCAATCATATAGGTGGAGGAAGATGCCCTGTTATTGACACTTGGTGGCAGACTGAAACTGGAGCAACTCTCATAAATTCTCTGCCAGGCATCGGTCCCTTCATACCAACAGTCGCTGGAAGGAGTTTCCCAGGTGCAACCCACGACATTCTAGACGAGAAGGGAGAACCCTTAGGGATAGGTGAGGGAGGATATCTCGTTCAAAAAAGCCCCTTCGCACCAGGTATGCTCAGAGGAGTCTATAAGGACCCAGAAAGATACAAAACTCAATACTGGAGCACCTACGGGGAAAAAATCTACTACACTAGTGATGGAGCAATAAAATGGGACGAAATGGGTAACATACGCCTAACCGGCAGAGTCGATGACGTGATGAAGGTTGCTGGTCATAGACTATCAACAGCAGAAGTTGAGAATGCATTAACCCAACATACCTCAGTCGCAGAATGTGCGGTAGTAGCAGCACCCCATGATGTGAAGGGTGAAGTTCCTGTTGCATTTGTCGTCCTCAAACAAGGATTCACTTCATCTCCAGAGCTTGAAAACAGTCTGGTGCAGCAAGTAGTGAAGGCCATAGGGCCTACAGCAAAACCTGCAAAGATCATCCTAACAGACGCATTACCAAAGACTCGGAGCGGAAAGATAATGCGAAGAATTCTAAAAGCCCTCGTTAAAGGCGAAACAGTCGGAGACGTAATGACCCTGATGAACCCCGAGACAGTTGAAGACTTGAAGCGAAAAGTAGGATATTCAAAATAATTCAGACAACAGAAGGGAATTTAGCTCTCCCTTTTCTCCCAGACTTTCAAGAGTTCGCTTAGGTACTATACTCTCCAACTCGGATGAATAAAAGATCCCTTGCGGGCATTCATCATTGAGTGAATCGCTGAGGACAATCGTTTGTACTTTCATGTCCTGCTAACTATGGCATGTGACCTAAACTGTAAATATTGCTTTAGCGACTCCATAAATGACCTAGACTCAGACTTCAATTTCAAAATAGATTACTCTCTACCAAGAGAAATAAACTACAACGTGCATGCATGATGGGCATATTTAATTTGTATGAATTCAAAAGCTATATTGGATGGAATGAAGTAGCTTGCTAAAAATACTCAGCAAAAGTCCCTGGTTAACACTCAACCTTTTCTAGCCTCCAAGTCCCTAAGAGTTAACAGAACCGATTTTAGCTATCTTAAATATAGTGGGTGTGAGATAATTCCATAACATAGAAATAAGTGGTGGCTGTGGTAGGCTATTCTTCCAAAATTCGTCACGAAAGGAGAAAGGAGAATATTACCCTTACCACAACCCCCTAACGTAGAGGTAAGTTCTATAATTAACTTCTATATAAAATCTTTCATATGCCCCCAGAATCTTCCATAATGCACAGGTATTTCTAGTGAATTGAAAGGTATTTTACACAAGAATTATACTCTTCTCAAAAAACCGCACAGTAATGCTGAATTCTCTGCTAACTACATCTGAGAGTGAAAATTCTTGATGAGGGTGGGGAAGAAAAGACTTATAGCCCCACTACCCTCCTTGTCCGCGCATATGAAGGTGCAATGATGTTCTGCCTAAAAGCCAAGCAGAAGATCTACCAATTTGGCAACATAAGAATTGGGGGAAAGCCTGGGGAACTACCAACGGTACTTATCGGTAATTTGTTCTACAAGGGTATGCCAGAGGTTTTGAACCACCAAGAAGGAACATTTGAGAGGAGGAAAATCTTAGGTTGGATCAGAAAAGCTGAGGATTTATCAGAGAGGAGCGGGGTTCCCCACCTTCTGGATATTATGGCCATGTACCCAAAAGCAATAAAGGAGTATATAGCGTTCGTTTCAGAGAATGTTACAACTCCTTTTTTCATTGATGGAGCAAACAGAGAAACGTGTGTAGCAGCTTTGGAAGTAGTCGAAGAGCTGGGCCTCGGGAAGCTCGTAATTTTCAATGGCATTTCACCTAGAACTTCGCAGGAAGAGTTGATGGCTCTTGGAGACTCTGGTATTGACGCGGCTGTTTTGATGGCTTACAATGAGTTAGACTACTCTCCTGAAGGTAGGATAAGCGTATTGGAAGGCTCAACAGAGAAAGTTGGTTTGCTTAAGACTGCCAACGAAGCAGGAATAAAGAAGACATTAGTCGATACTGTGGTTTTCGACGTGCCAAGCATCGCGTTGGCTGCAGAAGCCACACGATTGGTGAAACAAAAACTTGGATATCCTGCTGGATGTTCACCTGCAAACGCAACTTACTCGTGGAAGCAAGCACTAGGGGATTCACCTCTAAAGAAGGGGTTTGCCGCAGCAAATGCATCAGCCCACGCAATTACCCAATGTTTCGGAGCGGATTTTCTTATTTATGGACCGATAAAGCAAGCTCAAAACATTATTACAGCTTGTGCAATCAATGATGCGATAATGGCTTACTTTGCGATGAAACGCTTTTGTATCAAGCCTATGGGGAAGAGTCATCCTATCTTCAAGATTTTTGGCTAAGCAAGGCTTTAACTTTCTTCACGCATTCTTGCGCGTCAACAGCGTACGCGTCAAGTTCATATTCCTCGCTTACATCGTTGGAGACAGCGTTTCCGCCTATCACGATTCTTATTTTATTCTCCAGTTTCTCCTGTTTTAGGATGGTTTTTACGTCTTTTAGGTATGGTATAGTTTCCTCCATGGCGATGGAGATTGCTATGATCTGAGCCTCTTCTCGAATAGCCGCCTTCACGAATTCTTCTGGAGAGATGTCAACACCTAGATTGATGACTCGAAATCCTGCAGATTGAAGGGTAGCAGCTACGATATCTTTTCCTAAGCCTTGAACATTGCCTTTTAAAGAACCTATGATTATCTTTCCTTTGACCAAAGTTGGTTCTACCTCGATGTAGGGTTCGAGAACCTTGAAAGCTTCCTTCATCGCTGAGGCAGAGGAGGCAACGTCGACGACGAAGTATTCCTTTCTCTCGTATCTCTGGTCAACGATTTTCATAGCTTTCATTAGCATATTCACTCCTGCATTCACTGGTATATCTAATTTGACGATCTGTTCAGCGATTCTCTTCGCCTTCTTCACGTTTCCAACGACGACTGCGTCTTTCAATTCTTCTATAATCCTCTTAGTCAAATCTCTACCCCATCAATCGAGAAGTTCTATATGTTTCCATTAAGGTTTGCCATGCCAAGTTGCTATTAAGTCTTCACTTTCCTGACAAATCAAAGTCTTCCGAGTTGATTTTTGGGATAGCTCCTTACAGTCAATCCTCTTTCCAAGAATGCCAGAAGATTAATGATTATTTTGCCAAATTCGGAGGATCTGTTACTAA
>SOJC01000117.1 GCA_004376645.1 Candidatus Bathyarchaeota archaeon | reverse complement strand
ATGATGTGACCCCGAAGCCCCCTGCAACCATTGAGATGGAGTAACTTCAAATCCTGGCAGGAAACCCAACTCTAGGATTGACATCATACAACTAGATAGAAACGCATAAAGGGCAAAATCGCAAAGTAGTAATGAGGATTGCTTCACCATGGTTCTCGTTAGAGTCCAAAGAATAGAATCAATTCGGGATCCAGAAGGATTGTTAGGGAAGCGTATAGAACTAATTGAGGAACGCAATATACCTCGCTTCGCGATTAAACCGTCTACAGAAGAAGCGAGAATGGTGCAAAGCGTTGTGCAAGCCTTGCAGCAGCAAATTCCCGTACAGACAATGCGTTCAGGATTTAATTTGCCAAAGATGATTCTATTCCTCACTGAGGAAGAGTATGACCAGTTAGGGATAAAATTCGACGTGAACCAAGTTTACAGAATGGAACTAGTGAATCAACACATTAAGTTCACCAAAGAATCTTAGGCTGAGATGCACATTTCCTCTCTTATAGAACGTAGACTTGAATGATTGGGATGGAAAGATAGAACAAACATCATACTTCTGATAGCCCGAGAAACATCATTTTCACTCCAGCTTTTACCCCAATCACAATAGATTGGAATCTCGTCTCCAGTTTCACTTCTATAATAGACATAGATGGAGAGAAGTTTTCTCCTAGGAGAGAATTCAGTCTCAAGCTTCAGTGTATTGGCCACCTTCGAAACGGCCGCCCTGACAACTCTCAATCGATTCGTAGTTGGCGCATCGGAGGTGTAAACCATGAATTTCCCGTTGTTGTAGTTCATTGTTCACCAAAGTGTGGAATGGTCAATAATCGCTTTTAAATAAGTAAGATTCACCGTAAACTTTCAGAGGGGAGAGAGGTGAGTGAAACTATTGGAAAGTGCCAGTGTCTTATTCAGATCCACTTCTGCTACAGAGAAGTTATGGGTTAGCAGAAAGATTCTACTACTCCTCCTGCTTATGAAGCAACGGTGTTTGTTTGAAGGTTCGAGCTCATGTATTTGTGAGCGGGAGAGTTCAAGGTGTCTTCTTTCGCTCAGAGATAAAACGGTTGGCGCGCGTATACAGTGTGGTCGGTTGGATCCGAAATCTTTCTGATGGGCGAGTTGAGGCACTTTTTGAGGGAGAAGAAGCGAATGTTAAGAGACTCGTCGAGTTCGCCCATAAGGGTCCTCGAAGCGCAAGTGTAACTTCGACAAAAGTTCAAATGGAATCTTTTAGTGGCGAGTTCAAAGACTTTCGTATACTCTGGTAGCTTTTAGCTCTGTTTTGGGATTCGGAAGTGTGACTCTTTTCCTGCGCTTATGTATTCTCCACCTGCTCCTCTGATGGTTGAGGCAATCTTCGCGAAGTTGTCGGATCCGAGGTATTTCCGAGGTTTTACTCTAATGTAGTCTTCCTTTTCTTCAAAGTCTAATAGTTCTTCTAGCTCTTTTGTAAACATCATTCGAACATCTTCAATTCCCCTTCCTACAGACCGAGGTGCTGTCTCGCCAGAAACCTTTAGAACAGGAAGTGTTGGTGTCAGGGGAACAACAGCAGGGCGAACTGTCTTTAAGGATCTTGCAATATCTTCCAAATCCTCAGAAATTTTGCTTAGAACATCAAGTACTTCACTTAATCGTCTTAGCACTTCTTCAGTACTCGGCTTATGATCACTCATCTTATCCTACCCACCTTATCACCTACTAATTATCTTTGTCACTCATTTATTTTATCCTTGTGGGAGGGATCAAAACTGAAAAGAGCCACCTCTTCCAATATGAAGAGATTGTGGGAAAAGATTGCTGGAGATTGACGGCAGCCAAAAAAGTGGTAGCGGTACGATTCTGCGTTTGTCTGTTGCTATGTCAGCGATTTCGCTCAAACCTCTCCACATATATAACATACGGCGCAAACGTCCAAAACCTGGTTTAAAGCCTCAACATTTGAAAGCAGTCCATGTGGCAGCTGAAATCTGCAACGCCAACACAAAGGGAGTAAAGATTGGCTCTGAGGAACTATGGTTTTTCCCCACTAAAATTTCTGGTGGAAGATACCATGTGGAAATTGGTACAGCTGGAAGCATCCCGATGGTTCTGATGACGGTTCTACCGATTTGTGCTTTTGCGCGAGATCCAGTGAGTATTGACGTTTCAAGGGGAGGTACAGATGTCTCCTATTCTCCTACAATTAACTATTTGAGATACGTTTTTCTCCCAATTCTCGGAACTATGGGCTTAAAGACAAAATTGACAGTTCACAAATATGGCTATTACCCGAAGGGTTTGGGGAGTATCTCAATCAGAATTCAACCAAACCCAAAGCTCTCGCCTTTACGCCTTGAAAAATTTGGGGTGTTGAAACTATTAGGTGGTGTTTCGGTTTGCACTTTTCTAGCTGATCGACATGTGGCTGAGCGTCAGGCAAAGGCTGCATCCAACTTCCTAAGATCGCGTGGTTACGAATGTGACATTAATATCGTTAATGACTACTCGAATCCCAAACAGAAAGGCAGCTCTATCACCTTGTTCGCACAAACTGACTCAAATGTGCTCATAGGCAGCGATGCAATTGGTGAGCTAAGGAAGCCGAGTGAGACGATAGGCAAAAACGCCGCTGAAGACTTGGTTCGAGAGATCGAGGCAAGAGCTACAGTAGATGCACATCTCGCAGATATGCTCATTCCTTACATGGCCTTAGCTAGGGGCGAATCAGTTTTCCTAACTCGTTCAATGACAGATCATCTTGAAACTAACATCCTGCTTGCCCAAGAGATTCTCGAAGTGAAATTTGATATTGACAGGGCTGGCAGACTATATAGAATCAAGAAGAACGAATAATGCCCGAAGGAAGCAAAAGCTCTACTCCTTGAAACGAGGCGCCTCGTCTTGCACGACAAACTGCAAGATGTCAACACGTACACAATGATACGTGGAAGAGACAAAATGCCTGCACACGCGAAATTCTAGCAGGTTGACTTGGATGGAGCAAAAGATATAAGAGAGTTTAAGAGGTGAGATTCTCGGCAGACATGAGTTCTCTCCTAAAACTTCGAGCAACCATCATAGGCACCGTAGCGATCATAATCAGCCTTTCTACTCTATTCTTCACAATCATCCTAACCCTTACAGGCACATTCAACCTGACCTGGCTTATACTCTTCGTAGTGGGCTTCAACATTCTTCAATGGCTAATCTCACCCTACCTAGTTGACGCTATCTACCGCGTACGTCCAATCTCACGAAGCAAAAACCCAAGGCTCTACAACATAGTGAAGGAGCTGAGCAAAAAGAGTGGTATTAAGATGCCCCGCTTAATGCTAGCGCGTATCCCAATACCGAATGCATTCGCCTATGGCTCCCCCATCGCCGGCAATAGGGTCGCTGTCACAGAAGGGTTGATGAAGACTTTAGAGATGGAAGAAGTAGAGGCAATCATCGGCCACGAATTGGGCCACCTGAAGCATCGAGATGTCCAAGTTATGATGTTCGTAAGTATCTTGCCTGCAATATTCTATTTCATAGGCTACTCTATGATACTCTCTTCGATGTTCGGAGGGAGAAGAGGGAACAGCGGCTCTGCAGCAGTAGTAATAGGAATAGTCAGCATCTTCCTGTATTGGATCCTTACACTGTTCACTCTATACCTGAGCAGGCTCCGCGAGTATTATGCTGATCGTCACAGTGCATCAGTTGTGAAAGATGGCTCGAGAAAACTTTCTGAAGGCTTAGCGAAGATTGTTCATGAAAGTAGACGTGTCAAAGGAAGAGCTCCAAAATCCGGCCAGTTGAACTCTTTTAAGGCGCTTTTCATTTCAGATCCTGACAGGGCGACCTCTGACGCTAAGGCAATGGCCCAAATAGGGATTGGTGACCAAGCGTTAGTTGACAAAGTGCTTGACAGGAAAGTGACTGGGTTAGACAAATTCTTGGAACTGTTCTCCACTCACCCAAACATCGTGAAACGCTTAAGAGCTCTCCAAAGACTTGGATAGGCAACGCGAGTCAGTCACGGGACTAGGTTCGAAAACGTCTCACTGTGAATTAGATTTCGTACTATCTGTATGTCTTCATCCATTGCCCTGTCCTTGGTGAGGCTGGGCACCTTTCCTCTGACTATGTCGTAAGCCTTGCGCGTAAGCTTTCCTAGCTTGTCTATTTCTCTGAATTCGAGCCCTTGAGCCGCGGAAAGAAGCTCAATTGCAACTATATATTCGGTGTTATATAGAATGTCAGCTGTCTTTCTCGCTGCTATTGGACCCATGCTTACGAAATCCTCATAGTTAGCAGATGTGGGAATTGAATCAACACTTGCGGGATGAGCCAAAGATTTATTTTCTGAAGCTAATGCAGCAGCAGTGTATTGCAAGGTCATAAAGCCGCTTTGAAGGCCCTTCTTATCTACTTCTGGAATCAAGAATGGAGGAAGCCCCCTGCTCAGGTTGGCGTCGACTAGTCTCGCGGTTCTCCGCTCAGAGAAGTTACCTAAAGTAGCCAAAGCAATCGCCAAGAAGTCCATAGCAGCTGAGATTGGCTGCCCATGGAAGTTCCCTCCTGAAAGGCATGCTTCTGTCTTTGGAAAGACTAGCGGGTTGTCCGTTGCGGAGTTAATCTCAATGCCCACGATTTTCTTGACGTAACCAATTGTATCATGTATTGAACCGAAGACTTGGGGGATGCATCTTAGAGAATATGGGTCTTGAGGGTAACCATTCGCTTTGATTGCTTCTTCACTGGATTTCACCAATTTGCTTCCTGTTATAAGTCTCCGAATGTTCGCAGCAGCTTTCTTTTGGCCTTCGTGTGGCCTGACTCTATGGATTTTGTCATCAAAAGCATCCACTATCCCACATAAAGCCTCGAGGCTTAGTGCGGCTGCAACTTCAGCTGTTTTCATAAGGTTTCGAGCATCGTAAATGGCCAAAGCAGCAATGGCTGTCATCATCTGAGTACCATTGTTTAAAGCAACTCCTTCTTTTGCATCAAGGCTTACAGTCGCAATGTTAGCTTTGCTCATCGCATCTTTTCCGCCTAGAACTTGTCTATCGTACTCGGCTTTGCCTTCGCCAATCATTACTAATACCATATGAGAGAGAGGAGCTAAGTCTCCGCTGGCACCCACAGAGCCTTTTTCAGGAATAATCGGGTGTACACCCTTGTTAAGCATTTGAATCAGTGTCTGCACGATCTTCAAGCGCACCCCGGAATATCCTTTTGCAAGTGTATTGGCTCTCAGGAGCATCAACGCGCGTGTCACATCTTTCTTCAGAGGATTTCCGACCCCTGAGGAATGGCTTCGAATCAAGTTGACTTGAAGCTCCTTAATGTCCTCTGCTGCAATGGCGATGTTCCCGAAGGCTCCGAAACCAGTATTTACGCCATAAATGGCTTTTCTCTCTTTGAGACGTTCTAAGATTTCTCGGGATTTTTTGACTTTTTTCTCAGTCTCTCGAGGTATCGTCACGATTGCGTTTCGACGGGCAACGGCAATGACATCTTCAATAGTCAGTGTTTCCCCATCAATCACCACTTTTCTCATACGTTTCTTCCCTCTTGTGTTAAGATGTAAATCTGATTAGTCTACTTGCTCCTTAGCGGGTTCTGGATGCCATTGGTCCACAAGCCACAGCTCAGACCACAGTATCCAACGAGCTTTGCAGAACTCTTGTTCATGTAATCTCTCTTCCTCGTCCACGTAGATTCAGCATAGGCATCTGAATTCCATTTTGCTTTGCCACATCTTTTGCTCTTTGGTATCCTGCATCTGCATGTCTCACGATTCCTATTCCCGGGTCTGTCGTCAGGACCGTCTGAAGGCGTTTCTCCATCTCTTCAGTACCATCTAATACTAGACACATGCCAGCATGAATGCTATATCCTATCCCAACACCTCCTCCGTGGTGAACTGATATCCAAGTTGCACCACCAACGGCGTTAAGGAGAGCGTTGAGAATCGGCCAATCTGCGATTGCATCACTGCCATCTATCATGCCTTCCGTTTCACGGTTCGGCGAAGCTACGCTTCCGCAGTCCAAGTGATCTCGCCCTATCCATATAGGACCTGAAAGCTCTCCTTCACGGATCATCTTATTGATTATCTTGCCAAATCTCGCTCTCTCACCAAAACCTAGCCAGCAGACACGGGCTGGTAGGCCTTGAAATTTCACCTGTTCTCTCGCCTTCATGATCCACCGACACAACTCCTTGTTGTAGGCAAACTCCTCCAAGAGGACGTCGTCTAGCTTGTAGATGTCCTCTGGCGAGCCAACTAGTGAAGCCCAACGGAACGGTCCTTTTCCTTCGAAGAACATGGGTCTGACATAACGTTGCACGAAGCCTGGATAAGAAAAGGCGTCTTTGAACCCTGCTTCATAAGCCTGTTGCCGCAGGTTGTTGCCGTATTCGAATGTTACTGCACCCTTTCGCATCATCTCAACCATAGCCTTCACTTGAGTTGCCATACTGGATTTGGCTCTCTCAATGTACTCTGTTGGATTCTCTGTCCTCAGCTCATCAGCCTCCTCTTTTGAGAGGTCGACTGGGTAATATCCGTTGAGTGGATCATGAGCAGACGTTTGATCAGTTAAGACATCGGGGATTATTCCTCTTCTAAGGAGTTCAGGATACACTTCTGCGGCGTTACCCAGGAGACCAATGCTCTTAGGAGTCTTTTCCTGCTTAGCTTCGTCTGCCATCTTAAAAGCGTCATCTATGCTTTCTGTCCAGGTTTCAAGGTATTTATGTCTAAGACGCCGTTCAATTGCTCTCTTATCTAGCTCCACAACTAAGGCAACTCCGTCATTCATGGTTACAGCAAGGGGCTGTGCACCACCCATCTCTCCTAAACCTGCAGTTAAGACAAGTTTCCCCCGTAGACTTCCATCGAAGTGTTCTTTTGCAATCGCAGCTAAGGTTTCATAGGTTCCCTGTAAGATTCCTTGGGTTCCAATGTATGCCCATGAGCCTGCAGTCATTTGACCGAACATGATTAGGCCTTTCTGCTCCAGTTCATAGAAATGATCCCAAGTGGCCCATTTTGGTACCAGCATAGAGTTCACGATCAGAGCCCTTGGGGCCCATCTGTGGGTTTTGAAGACTGCTACTGGTTTACCACTCTGAACTAGCAGGGTTTCATCTGGTTCAAGATGTTCCAAAGTCTCAACTATCTTGTTGAAACATTCTTGATTCCGTACCGCTTTGCCAGTGCCCCCGTAGACAATAAAGTTTTCAGGATTCTTTGCCACCTCCGGACTTAGAACGTGATGGAGCATACGGTAGATGCCTTCAATCTGCCAATTCTTGCAGTGAAGCTCTCTCCCAGTTACACACTCAATTACTTTTCTTGCCACATTTATTCCTCCTGACAGTCAACTACGACCTCCCCATTCTTCAGAACCTTATAGACAAGGTTGACTCCGAACTTGTAGCCTAGAAACATATGGTTTGGAATATTAAAGATAACTATATCTGCTCTTTTGCCTTTCTCTAGACTTCCAACATCTCTGGATCTGCCAACGGCGCATGCTGCTCCAATCGTTGCAGCTACAATTGCCTCGGTTTGGGTGAGGCGTAACTTGCGACAAGCAAAAGCGATAGCCATCTGCATACTCTCCGACCAACAACTTGGATTGAAATCGGTGCCCAAGGCGGTTCTTCCTCCCATCCTAATTATTCCCCTCGCATCCGCGTATTTGCCTGTCATCAGCGAAAAAGACGCCAAGGGGAGCAAAACGGGGACAACGTTCTCTTTGATCATTGCTTTTAGCCCTCTATTGCTTGCAAAGAGTAAATGATCTGCTGAAGTAGCTCTAATGGACGCTGCCAATTCAGCCCCACCGAGACTTGAGAGCTCGTCTGCGTGAATCTTAGGTTTTAAGCTAAATTCTTTGCCCGTTTTCAGGATTCTCCTTGATTGTTCGATGTTGAACACGCCATTTTCGCAGAAGACATCACAGAACTCAGCAAGTCTCCCCTTTGCGATCTTAGGTATCATTTCTTCAGTGATTAGTGACACATATCCATCCGTTTCACCTTCGTACTCTGGTGGAACAGCGTGAGCTCCAAGGAAAGTTGTAACAATATCAATCGGATGCTCTCTATCTAATTCCTGTGCAGCTTCAAGGCATTTCACTTCATCCTCTGTTGTAAGTCCATAGCCACTTTTGACCTCAACAGTCGTTGTACCATACTTTAGCATGATGTCTAGGGTTTTCCGTGCAGTTTCGATTAACTGCTCCTTTGAGGCTTTCCTTGTTTCTCTGACAGTTTTAAGTATCCCTCCACCTTTTGCCAAGATATCCATGTAACTTAAGCCCTGCAAGCGAGACTCAAACTCTTCTTCTCTAGTTCCAGCGAAGATTACGTGGGTGTGAGCGTCAACAAACCCTGGAGTCACAAGTCTTCCTGAAGCATCGATAACCGTCTCAGACTTGAAATGCTGCTCGATCGCAGAGGTCTTGCCAACTGCTACAATTCTACCTTCATCAACTGAGATTGCGCCATCGCTTATTATTACTAGACCTTTTGGATCATACCGATCGCCTACGCTACTCGGTGTCGCGAGCTCATGTGCGTTCTTGATTAGCAGATCAACTTTCTCTTTAGCCACTTCTTCCGCCTTTTTCCATCGCTTTTGCGACTGAGACTTCTAGGACTCTGTCTTCGTTGAGATTGTCAATCTTCAGGTAGTAAGCAGCGGTTTCCAAAATGGACTTTAATGGTGCCATTCCGCAAAACTCAGAGCTTACAATCGGCACGTTATACCTGTCAGCTTCGATTTTTAACAGCTCAAACACTCTGTATATAGGCGTCTTTTCAAAGTCTGTTATACTCATTCCTATCTGTGTGATGCCTTTTTCTGGTATGGTTGCGGCCATAGCTTTAACGGTTGAAAACCCTCCTTTCTTTGCATGTAGAGTTCTAGCAATCTTCTTTGCGATTTTCAAGTCAGAAGTTCCCAGGTTGACATTGAATCCAGCCATTATTTTCCTAGCACCTGTGATTGTTGCGCCAGCCATAGGATGAACTTCTCGCGGGCCAAAATCAGGTTGGCGTCCAGGCTTTTTAATCATCTCAGAAAGAGCTTCATATTCACCTTTTCGTATCCAATCTAAGTCATTTCTCCCAGGTTGGGCTGCAACACCATAAAGATACACGGGAACTTTATGTTTCTTAGCGAGCTGGCCACCGAATTCCTTAGCTATCTTCACACAGTCCTCTATTTTCGAGGCCCTCAGTGGAATGAAGGGTACTACGTCAACAGCCCCAAGGCGCGGATGTTGACCCTTGTGTTTGTTCATATCTATAAGTTCAATCGCCTTCGCAGCAGACTTCAACATAGCTTCTAAGACGGAATCTTTGTCTCCGACAAATGAGACAACAAGGCGATTGTAATAGTCATCATATGTGTAATCTAAGATGTGAGCATTTTCAATCGATTCTATTTCCCCTACTATGGATTCGACGACTTTTGGATCAGAAGTACTGAAGTTTGGTACACACTCAACGATCTGTTTCAATATTATCCTTCCAATTGGAGATTATACGTTTGTGGTAACTCCTTTCTGCAATCGGTATATTAATCCTTCAGCTGCACTGCATTCTAGCTGGGTTGCACTGGAATGCAAACTTTAAATTTAGATGAGGATTCCCTTATTTGCTAGTCTAGGAGAGAAGTATGCTGAAGACAATGTTTGAAATCCCTACTTGGGAGCAGATCTACAAGATGCTTTTGAGCTTGTCTTCAAAGATAGGAAGGGATAGCTTCAGCCCTGACGTCATTATTGGAGTTTCTCGAGGTGGTTGGGCTCCTGCTCGAGTATTGTCAGATCTATTAGAGAATCCGGAGATTGCTAATGTAAAGGTGGAGTTCTATCTAGGAGTAGACGAGAGAAGGAAGGAGCCTATTATAACTCAATCTGTGTCAGTGAAAGTTAAATTTAAGAGAGTGCTTGTTGTTGACGATGTCTCGGACACGGGTAGAAGCCTTCGATTAGTCAAGGATTATCTTCTTAAGGAAGGTGTGAGGAACCTCAAAACAGCTACTTTGTATCATAAGCCTTGGAGTGTTACCTTACCAGACTTCTACGAAAAAACGACTCGTAATTGGATAATCTTTCCATGGGAAAGGAAAGAAGCTTTTAGGAAAGTAGTTGAGAAATTCCAAGAAAGTGGTAAATCAATTGAAGAGGCGAAGCTTACTCTAATAAAATATGGGTTTGATCCTGCCTTGGCAGAGCGTTTCTCCAAGGAAATCTCTGGGGCACCTTGATGATAAAGCAAGTTGAAGGCTTTGACAAGTATGTTGCTTTTATTGGATTCAGGAATGTTCGACTACGTGACGTTGATCACTTTCTCAAGTTGATTCGAAAAAAGCAAGATAAAGTGGTTACTCAATTCTTCAACGCTTCTTTGGTTGCTGGACGGAAGCATCTTTTCTTTGCTACCCTTAATGCCTTGAAAGCCTTTAGAAACGGAACTAACATCTCAAAGAATCTTGCCATTGAATGCCTTCTTTACGCTTCAGCCCAAAGGCAGATCAGAATGGCCTTTGAACTCCTCGGCATAAAACAGGGTCTTTCACAGATCGCCGTTTTGATTTTGGCTGACAGCGAGAGTTCAGTGAAGGATTCTTCGATTGAAGTCACAAATTTGGTTGAGGGGATCAGAGATGATAGAGTCCTTGACTTCTCTGATGAGAAAACATCTGCGGTTAGGAAGCTCTTCGGAATCTCTGATGTGGAGTTGGGGTCAAGAGATAGGAACGATGATGAAAAGAGAGCTATATCTGATCTAGTCATTGAACATATGGCTATCTTGGTGACTCAGCGCTGAAAAACCCAATGTTGGACTACGCATGTTGGAGGGAACGGAGAGTTTCTGAGGCAGTTGAGAAATCTACTTCAGCTTCACTCTTTGAACCGACACCAACCATGCAAGAGGCTATTCCTAACTCTTTGTAGATGTAATGAAACGCCTCTCTAGGTGGAATCCTACCGCCAGCTAAAGGTTTAATTGCTATTACAGGTTTTCCACATCTTCTTATCGACTTTAAAGCTGAGTCTTTGTCAGGAAACATCATAACTCCCAACTTATTAATCGGCGTTACATAACCATCAAATTCCACCTTAGACTGTTCTAGGATTGGAATCGTTGACCCCGCGTGATGTATGCCTGCAAGGACCCCTTTGCCATATTTCTCCCGTATGTGATAGATTAAATCCGACAAGAGGTCAACTCTGCCTGTCATGGCCAAGAAGTCCGTTTCAGAACCAACTTCTACAAGCAGCACTTTAAAATCTTTGAGGAAAGCCAGCATCCTGTCCAATTTTCTATAGTCAATGTGTAGGTTTTGAAGTTCTGACATTCCATATGGCTTTAATTCTCTCAAGGCATCGGTGAATTTTTTCGTCCAATTGCTCCTGCTTTGGAGCACTGGATCTTCCAGATATCTTCGGAGCAGTCCGTCGTCAATCTGTTTCCTTTCAGCTTCATAATATGTTAGCCACCTTCGGTAGACATCGATGGGTCTACGCGCAACTGTTATTGGTATCTGGACACATGGTATTATAGCGAATTCCATTCCAGTATT
>SOJC01000127.1 GCA_004376645.1 Candidatus Bathyarchaeota archaeon | reverse complement strand
AAGAGATTTAGGTCACGCAGTTTGCTTCTTGGAAATGTAGGGAGCGTATATGGGCGGAGATCTCCAAATAGATCTCATTGAAATGAAGAAGATATTAAGAAGTTACATTGAAAAGGGCTGCCTAGTAAATTTCAATGAGCCTAGAGATGAACCTTCAACAGTCATTCGACTGGAGAAGTCGAAGATATCAAGGTTAGTAGGAGCGAAATCCTGTACCTCACATTTCTTTGCCGTGGATTGTTCAACTCGGACCCTAAAGAGGGCGAACAATTGGGGCATCTACCTCCTCAGAGTTACCTATGCTACAGTCAAGAATAGAACAGTCGATTGGGGATTTGAAGAATCAATTAGAACTGTTAAAGGGGCATCATATGTACGTCGCAAAATTCTACAAGAGATTCGTCTTCAACTTGAGAGCCAAATGGCATTAAATGTGCTTCACAAAGCAAACACTGATGACTACGTACTCCTAGATGGTGCAAGTTACTTCGGAGGTGAGAGGAAGTTTAACGTGATGCTCTACGATGAATGTGAGAAAAGGCGAATCAAGTTGCTTGCTATAAGTAAGCAATCTCCTACTCTACGTGATGACAAAGGGAGAGACTTTATTGCTAAAACCCATGCAATTGCACCTCAAGGTTGTTGGGTCTATTTTCCCGTCAAAAGATCGGATATTCATAACCATCTGTACGGCGACATATCTATCGTTAAGTTGTGTGAAGACAGTCCACGAGCATTTCGGTGTGATATAATGAGCTATCTATCACATGCACAATGTTGCGACGTACCTGCTCTACTCTCCCCCCTTATGACAATTTCTGAGGATCCTAGATGTCTTGGCTACCCCGTAGTTCTTTGGTTGGCTCACGACTTTTCAGGAGTTTCCGCAGCCAAACTACTCCAATACCATGTTCAAGTCGAAGACACATTGAAGGATGCCGGACTCCTAGATGTACTCCGCCAAGAAGAATTATCTTGCAATTTCACAGATGAACTTCATGGGGCAAGATACGCCTTCAACATGGAGTGGATTGATCGTGTCTAAACACATTGGCTCAATAAGTGAAGTAAAGGGCGACAAAGTCTCCTTCTTTCTTAACAAGAAATCAACTCTATCATTTGGGCAGATAATCCGGATAAACTCGGACACCAACAGCTTTTATGCGAGGGTAGTGAATGCCCAAAGCAAGTCCACCTTGGATACAGGAGAGCAGCTTCGAGAGGCAGAAGGGAGAGAAAACTTTGGACCTTATTCCTGCTACAAAAACATCGAAGCCATTCTCTTTCTTGAGAAAAGGTCCAATAAGATTCGCTCCCCAACATTCAACCCTAATTATATGGACAGAGTCTACAGAATGAGTGTGGAAGACCTCAAAGTACTTAGACTAGCTGGAGAGCTACGAATGGGGAACCTCCGTTCTGGAGAGCATACACTTGGCAATGTAGGCATTAACATCGATGCTATGCCTCGAATGATGGGTATATTTGGGATGACTGGCTCTGGAAAGACAAACACCGAACTTATGATAAATGCACAGTTAATTGATCAAAGCCCCAGAGCCGCTGGACTAATTTTCGATTTCGCAGGACAACTGTTGACAGGAAAGGAAATAGGAGGTAAGGGTCTAAGGAACCATCCATTATTCTTTAGCAAAGTACGCTTCTACAACACAAAGGAGGAGAAGATGCGCATTGGCTTACAAACACTACTACCTTGGAAACTTCGCACCCTTTTTCCTGACATTGGGTATCCCCAATCTCGACTTGCCAAAGAGTTGCACAGAAGACTTGGGAAAGGATGGATTGAGGAGGCGCGTGAGACATACATCGTTAAAGGTCATAAAGGAGTTGCTGACATTGCAGGATATAGCAATAAAGCAGTTATAGAGGCATTGATGAGCAAGCTGTTACACCTCAACCCAACCCTTTTTCCCCCCTCCAACTACAGCTTCGTCGAAGACGTTATCGTGAACATATCACAGGGGATAACATGTTTGGTGGACATCTCAGGGATTAGCTCCGAAGAGCAACGCAGAGTTGTTTGCTTGACAGCCACAGGAGTGGCAAATCATTACAAGAAAATGTGGGAGACAAAATATGAGGACTGGAAGCAGTTGCCAACCCTCTTGATAACTCTCGAGGAAGCACATGAATTTCTTGACCCCAACAAGCCGAAGACAATCTTCTCAAATATTGCACTAACATATCGAAAGTATCGTGTTGGATTGAACGCAGTCACACCTCGACCATCCCGCATTAATCCCGATGTTTTTGCAGAGCTTTGGACCAAAGTAATAATGAAGACTGAGTTGAAAGCTGACAGGGGCTATCTCACGAAAAACACTCCGTATCTCGAATACAGTGATACAGAAGTCAAAATGCTTGACATCGGTGAAGCATTATTGATATCAGAACCAAAAATCCGGTTTGCAGTGCCAATAAAAGTGACCCACTACCCAAAGTATCTGGAGAGTAAAAGGAGGATCGATTATAACTTACCTGCTTCTAAGCCTCTTGATGAAATGGATGGAAATCTCAAACGAATCCTAGAAGCTGGAGAAAAGTTCTGAGGACAGCTAATTCTTCTGTTCAGGGTTCCTTAAGATATTATGCATCTCCTCTTTCAGACGATACTTGAAAGGAATCTTATCAGCACTCCGTTCCAAGTATCCTTCTGCATAGAGCTTCTTCATTAGACGAGCTGTATGCTCTCTGCTGAGATTTATTTGAGTCTTGATCTCAGGGGCTGTCTTCTCTCCCTCGGAAGCGAGGAGTTCTAGGACCGTGAGTTCGGTACTAGTCAGTGGAGCCAAGGCTTTCTCTCGCTTTATTGGAATCGCATATTCTATTCTTTGGACTGGCTCCTTTCTATGTATGCCTACTTCTTCAATCTTTGCGACCCTTGCTATTATGCTGTCTTCTAAGGTTTTGAGCTCTTTCTCTAATGCTTCCACCTTTCCCAAAGTTCTATGCAAAACAGAAGAAACTTCTCTCTCTGCTAGTGTTTGAAGTTTTTCACTATGAACTTGAAGCGCTTCAGAGATACATATTTCTCGATCAAAGAGATCAGTAACTTTATCGTCCGTTATTGCCAGTTTGGCATCCTGTCTTTGCAGCTGTTTACTGAAGCTTAGAACGATATCATTCAAAACTGTCTTTGCCTCTGCATATTTCTGTTGAGCTTGAAGCATACGTTTAGTGTAAAGAACAGTTAAGAAAAGCATGACTGCCAACGATCCGATGAAGACTACTATTTCAATCATTGATCTTTCACCATGTGATTCCAACGTGATTAGCTGTGACTTACTAAATGTCACACATAATATCACAGTATAGGGAAAACAACTTAAGATTTATGGTTATTTATGGTCGGTGTGACGTCACAAATCACGCGTTTTTTTTCGATCACCCCGTTACTGGATATACCTCACGTTTACCCTTCACAAATTTAGGATTGAAAGGGGCTTCTTTCGAGATTTACACCCTTTTTTGGGCGGGATCATGTACGTCGCGCCATTTGTTACCTAAGATAATCCAAATCAGAATTCTGGGATATGTGATGTGTGACATCACATCATCGATGAAGTCCATGGCTTCGAAAGTTTGTTGAGTGTTGTTTCGAGTTCTAAACGTAATGTGTCTATGGTTAACAATTGTTCCTTAGTTGTCTTTCCTTGGGTCATGAAATTAGTCAATGTTGTTGTATATGATTTGAGCTTGTTAGATGCTTCTAGGTATGGATAGAGGTCAGTGCTTTCAAGGAGGCCAAAGTATCCTAAAAGAAGAACCGTGTATATGGACTGTATGGCGTTCTTTTTCGCCTGCCTTAATGTTCTGTTGAAGGAACCGCGGCTCACTGCTGCTTTCGTTCGCCTTAACTTGGCCTTTTCGTCGTATTTTACGTGTTTTGAGGCTATATTGTCGACTAAAGCGTCTATTAATAGTGTTTCCAGCTGTGTTTTTGTCAAATGACTGTTGTTTGCTAGTATTTTGGCAATTGGGTCTCTAAAGGAGAGTTTTAGCCAATTTTGAACGTTTTTTTTAAGCGTCAGGTTGACATCCCGTCTTTCAGTGTTGGTGGATACACTTCTGTATACGAGCTAATTAAGTTTTTCAATTTAAAAAACGTGGAGGTAAGGAACAAGTGAGGAACGAATCAATAGGAAAAAGGCAAACATTTTATGCTGAGGAAGTTAAAGAAACTCAGGGAAACTATTTGCAAATGCGTAGTAGAAGATCGAAAAGACTGGGGAATATAAAGGCTTCTGCAATTCGAAGGCTTTTCGGATTAGTCAAGCAAATCCCTGATGTTATTAGCCTTGGCATAGGCGAGCCAGATTTTACACCTCCACCAAACGTATTAGACGCTGTCAAGCGAGCGTTGGATGACGGAAAGACCCATTATGTTCTTTCGGATGGCATTTCGGAATTACGTGAAGCCTTAGCCAAAAAGTTTTCGCGTGATTACGGTCTTTTCTATAATCCAGAAGGTGAAATATTGGTTACTGTTGGGGCAACAGAAGCAGTCGCGCTTG
This sequence comes from Candidatus Bathyarchaeota archaeon, assembly GCA_004376645.1. Lineage (GTDB taxonomy): Archaea > Thermoproteota > Bathyarchaeia > Bathyarchaeales > SOJC01 > SOJC01. The sequence continues at coordinate 26,541 of SOJC01000127.1, read as the reverse complement.
CAATGCAGGCTCTTTTGAATCCTGACGATGAAGTGTTGATTCCTAATCCTGGCTTTGTGTGTTATGAACCTGCTGTGCTAATTGCTGGGGGAACCCCCGTTTCGGTGCCGATACTTGAAGGAAATGGTTTTAAGCCCGATATTGAAAACGTGACATCACTTATCACAAGTAAGTCACGTGTGATGATAATTAACTCACCAAACAATCCTACGGGGGCTATCTATGGTTACAATGAGTTGGCTGAGTTGAGTAAGTTAGCAGTAGAGAACGATTTGATTGTCATTTCCGATGAAGTTTATGAGCGGATAATCTATGGTAATACGAAACATTATTGTCTTGCGACCTTTCCAGGCATGCGTGAGCGGACTATCGTTGTAAATTCCTTTTCGAAAACCTATGCAATGACCGGTTTCAGGGTTGGCTGTGCAGCTGGTCCTCGAGATCTGATTTCAGCAATGCTTCTTGTTCATCAATTCACAGTGGCTTGTGTTGACACCGTTGCTCAATATGCTGCCACAGCAGCTTTGGAGGGTCCACAGGATTCTGTGTCAACTATGGTTTCAATGTTTGACAAGCGGCGCCGGTTTATCTGTGAGCGTTTGGGTGAAATGGAACATGTTCGTTGTTTCCTTCCCGAAGGTGCGTTCTATGCTTTCCCAAATATCAAAGAGTTCGAAAAAACATCTGCTGAACTCTCAAAGTATCTTCTAAAAGAAGCTAGAGTAGTTGTAACTCCTGGTTCCGCGTTCGGCAAGTACGGTGAAGGTTACTTGAGGTTTTCGTATGCTACATCCTTTGAAAAAATTGTCGAAGCATTAGATAGAATAGAAAGAACCATTAGGAAGCTCAGGTCCACGAAGTCTTAGAAAGGAATCTTGCACGAGTGATACTGCTGGTTCTTCTTATATCACGGAGATCACATAGACGTGATATGCTTGTGATGTCTGTGATGTCACAAATTTTCTGAGAAATTCATCAGTGAGCGATACAGTTCAGGCCTTAAATCTCGAAGTGTAGGAACAAACGCTTCTACGGGTTTCAAATCTTCATAGTCGAAATCTCCAACGGAGAAGTCCTCCTCATCGTACTTTAATTCGGTGATTAGGTGGCCGTTGGGGCCTATTAGCCGGCTTCCCCCCCAGAATTGCAGGCCATTTTCTATGCCAACAAGGTTTACGTAGGCTAGGTAGCATGTATTCTCTATTGCTCTGGCCATCGTGAGGGTTTCGAAGAACCTCTTTCTTACGGCTGGGGAGGCTGAGATGCAGATTATGAGTTTTGCACCTTGTAGACGCAGTGCCCGTGCTACCTCAGGAAAGAATATGTCATAGCATATCATCATGCCTATTGGGCCTATTCCTGTCTGAAAGATTGGTGTGTGATATCCGAGTCTAAAATATCTCTTCTCTTCAAATACGCTGTGGGTTGGCAGATGCATCTTTCTGTACTTCCCGACGTAGCCCTCTGGACCCATAAGTACAGCTGTGTTGTAGAGTATTGCATCTCCTTTTCTGCTTCTTTCTGGCATTCCAAAGACTATGTATAGACCATACTCTTTTGCGAACCCGTCCATCTTCTCTATGGATTTTCCAGGGATGTTTTCTGCTAACTCATAGGTCAAGTCCCTAGTGGTATATCCTGTCAAAGACATCTCAGGAAATATTATGATATCAGCGTCATGGCTTTGCGCCTTCTCTATGTATTTCTTCATTCTGCTAATGTTGTACTGTTTGTTTCCGATTTTGCATGGAAATTGTGCTAGGGCGACTCTAAACCCGCTCTTCATACGATCATTCCTCCAAGTCGTATTCTCGGCTGAGTCTGAAATCCGCGTTTATAGTTCTATATTGCAGCTTTATTGGTAATGGCATATTTCTTTTATGTTCAGTTTGGAGCCACTTTTTCTTGATGGCATGGATCGTCTTATGTGGTAGATCTAGTTGCTTCGCTATTGTGGCAGTGGTCATGAAGTGTTCCAGCCCGTAGAGTATTAGATCCAAGATTTCGTATCTGAGCCCAATCTCCTGTTCGGCTGTTTGGTTAAGTAGAAGACCTGGCGTTGAAGGCTTATTCACTATTATCGGTGGAATGCTGAGGTGTAGGGCTAACTTTCGCACTTGGGTTTTATACAGGTCCATAAGTGGAGCGATATCCATAGCACCATCTCCCCACTTGGTGAAGTAGCCTATCATCGCTTCGCTCTTATCGCTGCTACCTACTACGATTCTCTTTTGAAGGTTGGCGTAGTAGTAGAGAATAACCATCCGCGTTCTGGCTTTGAGATTTCCTCTACTGAGTGAGTTTCTTGGATCATAATCGGGAATTGTCCTGTACAATGTGTCTAGGACTCTAGTGAGATCTACGTCCTTCAGTTGGAGTCCCAGTTTCCCTGCGATAAGTTTTGCATGTTGGTGATCCGTCTTGTTATATGTTTCCTCCTCTGGCATATACAGGGCGAGAACTTTTGTGCTTCCAACTGCCTTCACTGAAAGGGCTGCTCCGACTGCGCTGTCTACTCCTCCAGATAAGCCTAGTATCAAACCTTTTGCTTTAGCTTTTTTTATGTAATCCTGTATGAAATGTGTAATTCTTTCCTCAATTGACTTTGGGTCAATTTGAAGCAAGTTCTCTTGTAGTTTCATGTGTTTCTCCTCTCGTCAAACTGGTTGTCGGTTGCTTTTATCTTTAAGCTACGATAGTGCATTTGTACTGCTTCACTTGTCTGCATCATCCATAGTGATATCGATAATCTCTTGCTCCTTCAAAATGAAGGAGTCTATGGGCAAAGGCTTTTAGATACATGGGACTTCCTGAGTCTGTTGGTGCCGGGGTGGCAGAGCGGTAATGCGCCGGCCTCGAGATCCTCCTTTGGAATGGGCCAGCAAGCCGGTGGGCCTCGGCCCTCAGGGGTTCAAATCCTCTCCCCGGCGTCACCATTCAACCCATTGTGTCTTCCTGATCGTCCTTCCTATATACTTGTAACGCTTTTTGGAGGGTTTCTGCTGGAAAGGCCTTCCATGTCTTGGATGAACCGTTCTTACGCTGTTTCGAGTGGGTGCTTCCAGCTTTCTCCTCTGGCTCACTAGAACCAAAGCTTATGGAATAAGCTCAAATCAACGTGATTCTTAGCTGATCAAGGAACGCTTATAAGAATCGTGGAATTTAGCATAGTGTGACAGATTTTGGGGACACACAAATGCAGAATGGATATGAAGTCCACTCACCAAACCGTTCATTTGCAGCGGTGATAGTGGTTGCTGTCATAGCTGTAGCTGGGATCATTGGGAACATCTATACCTATGAAATGGTCTCAAGCAGCGTTAGGAAGGTAGAAAAGCGAGTTGAAACTCTTCATGTTCAGATTGAAGCCTTGACAGAAGCATTAGGAAGCTATAACCAAACAAGCGTAGGTAACGTGACACTTTCCGAACTCTATGAAGACATTAAGGACTCTGTTGTGTTGATTCACGGATATGTGATTGAAACTACGCTAGTTGGACAAGAAACTACTGAAGTATCAGGATCTGGCTTCGTCTACAACTTTTCAGGTTCTGGGATGATGGTTTGTACAAACTATCACGTGATTGAGGACGTGGATCCGCCCAGCTTGACTGTAACTTTTAGAGACGGAAACTCTTACCTTGCCACTAAACTAGGAGAAGATCCCTATGCAGACTTCGCGGTTCTTTCAGTGGATGCTCCTAAAGAAGAATTTAAACCCCTTCCTATCGTCAGTTCGTCGCTTCTCAAGGTGGGCGATTTGGTGATAGCAGTGGGGAACCCCTATGGTTTGACTGGCAGTATGACTACTGGTATTGTCAGTCAACTTGGGAGAAGTATCACTGAACCTATGACTGGTGGCTACGCTATAGCTGATGTCATACAGATAAGTACACCAATAAATCCAGGGAATTCGGGGGGCCCCTTACTCAATTCGAAGGGGCAGGTAGTTGGGATCACAACTGCCATTATTAACCAATCTCAAGGGATAGGCTTCGCTATACCCTCTGACACGATCCTCCGTGAGATTGCTTGGCTGGCTGATGGCATGGAATATGAACATTCCTGGATAGGAGTGAGGGGAATCGATATGACATATGAAATCGCCAAAACCATCGAAACCTCTACGACTTATGGGTGGCTAATTGTAAGTGTTATGAACAATAGCCCTGCCGTGAAGGCCGATTTAAGGGGCGCGACTCGTGAAGTTGAAATCTACAGTCAGATAACGCCCGTAGGAGGAGATATAATACTCGCCATCAACAATACGAGAATGATGAAAGGAGACGACATCTCAAAGTATTTGGAGGAGAATACAAGACCAAACCAAACAATCAACATCACAGTTGAAAGGGGTGGATCTGAAGTGTTGATCTCTCTGATTCTCGAGCCTCGACCACCACCCACCTAGTGCAACAGCTTCTGGTTTAGGGGGGGCGATGTTCTCAGAAATTTCGTGGCTTAGCTATGATTTCCCTGATCGCAGTGTTGAAGAGTTGGCTGGAATCCGCTGCTTCTATTAACAACGCTGTGTCCGCACCTCTGCCTGAACCAGCGATCGCTACGACTTCTCTATCTACAGGTATGAGACCTGCATAAGCAGCCATTAAAGTAATCTCTACATAGACCTTTGTTCCTTCACCAAAAAGTCTCAGCGTGTGAGCTATGATTTCAAGAGGTTCGATTGTGCCAAACTTTTTGCGAATCGCCCTTTTGTCCTCCGCTTATAGCATGCGTGGCTGTTAGGATCTTGGCACCTTGCGTTAAGATCTGCTGTCGGTTCTTTTCTTTCAATTCTTGGAAACCTGGTTTTGAGAAACCTGAATGATGGGTTACGATCACCAAGTTGAAGTTTTTGAACAATTTTGCAGCTTTTGCTCCAGTTTCTCTGGTTGTCGAAACCACAACAACATCATCGGTCACTTCATTCTTTTCAGCGTACTCTTTTGCAGTTCGTAGGACATTGCTTGTATTCTGTTTGCAGGGGGGTTTCGAGATGGATAACTATTTTTTCTCTGAGACCCATGTTCAGCACAAGCAACGCAGTATTCTTGAACAGTGTTTCCCTTTTTCGCTTCGAAATTTATCTACGCATGTAGAGCCTTATACGGTCATCTTTTTGATGGGCTTTCTTCTCAGTTCGGTTTCGCAGATTCTGCAGAGCTTTGGTTCGTAATCCGCAGGATATTTGCGGTGGCATGCAGGACAGTAGAGCATCCATTTGAAGCGGTGACGTATGCCCAGGGTTGTTAGTGATGCGAATTTGATTCCCATGTGGTTTGCTACGTTTTGTATGGAATAGTCATCGGTGACGATTTGGAGTCGCTGGCCAAGGTCTTGTAGTTCTAGTGCCAATGCTAATACTTGTTTGTCTGCTTCTGAGAGGAATCTAAGATCTCCTGTTTTTTTTGATATTGCTCTTATCCTTCTTATGACTTCTTTTATAGGCGCCTTGATTCTTAGTTTTCCATTTCCAACGGCTGCTTCAAATCGAATCCATGGTAAAGTGTTATGGATTAGTTCGTTCCTTACAGCTGGAACTGTATATTGCGTGTTCTGAATGGAGAGGGGTTCAAATCCAGCGATGAAAGCGGATGTATCTAAGATAATAATCACTTGGTTGCCTTCTTTTAGTAACAACAGTTTCCCTTCGGATATAGCAATCGATTTTTAAGGCGTCTGTAGAATTCTCTCTCAAAGCGAATGAAAGAAGTGACGTTGGCTGACTTTCTAATGGTTACTCGGGGCTTTGGCTTTTCAACCGATCTCCTGTGGTATCCATCTATTACAACTAAAATGTTCTGCGGTCTTTCTATCTCCACAGTTAACGTTGAGTTCTCAGAGAGTATTATGGGTGGAAACTGGGTTAAAGGACATACTGGTGTAATCACAAAGACTTTGCTTTCAGGATCTAGGACAGGACCTCCTGCTGCAATTGAGTATCCTGTTGACCCGGTTGGAGAAGCAATGAGGATAGCGTCTGCCCGGCAGCTTAGAATCCGCTTATCATCTTTCAACAAATTCGTGTATAATAGTTTCACTGGGGCATCTGCTGAGATGTAGACTTCGTTCAGGGCATCTGGCAGTTTTTCGCCTTCAACAGAAGCTGACAGTTTCTTGCAGAGTTCAAGGTCAAACTCTCCATTAAGGCTCTTATCTACTGCTGATATAGCATCTTCGGGCGGTACTTCTGCCAGAAAGCCTCGTTCACCCATATTAATCGCAAGTATAGGCGGCTCTGGCTTTGGGATTGATATACATGTCCTTAGTATTGTTCCATCGCCGCCTATAGCGATGATGAAGTCTGGATTCCATTTCTCAAGTGGTAGAGCTTCTTCGGATCTATCCAATCGCTCTGCAACTTCAGGATCGACAAGAATACTCAGCCCCTTCTCCGACAGATGATGGATGAGTCTATCTGCTAGGATCAATGCTTCTCGCCTATCTGTTCGCGCCGTTAAACCAACACTCTTAAAGGCCATCATCATCCATCAAAACCACTCAAACAACCTTAATCTATTTTGCTGTTTGCGTTCCGCGATTAGCAATGGGCAAGAAAAAAGCACTATTAACACGCGCGTACATGCATGTACAACCATATGTTTGAGATTGTGAGTACAACAACTAAAGCGAAGATTATTGTCAAAACTGCTTTTGATTTTCCAGTCCATCTTTTTTTCTTGAATTCCCAGACTGTAATGCCTTTCCTTAAAGACCAATTCTCACTCATACATCATCACAAGTAGTTTCATCTAATCACTCTTATGACTTATGGGTGTGCGCATGGAATCTTCTTCTATCCCACTTTCTACACATCTTTCAAGAATATATATACATACTACTCCACATAGTTATAACACCTGTATGACTGAAGTAGGAATGGAAGGCGTAATCATGACCTCGAGAACTTATGAGTGTAAGCGATGTGGTAAACAGTTTGAATGGACCGTGAGAGGTTGGGGTCTCTGTGGAAGTTGTGCAGCAGATTTCATGGATTGGCGATTTGAGAAGAAAGATGAACAGTTTAAAGAATTGTATGGTAACTCAGATTTAAGGTCAGGAGAGGAAATTAAACGGAAAGTGGAGATAAAAAGCGCCCTTACAGTTGAACAATGGTTAAAGGGAGAAAAGAAAGAGTGAGGCTCGCTTTCAAAGTTAATTGAGCTACCCTAATGCGTACATGCAACGTTAAGGTATTCCCCCAGAAGGCTTGCGATAATATCTAATATAGCAATAGCAGGGGTTCTTCTTCTTCAGTTAGTTGGAAAGCTTTGTTTAACTCCCAGAAAGTCTTGAGCACTCTTCGACCTTTTTCCCTAATGGCATAAGCAACCGTCTTCTTTCTCAGCATTGTTGCTTCAACAAGATTTTGTTCAATTAGAGAGTTCAATTGTTGTTTCAGAATACTGCAATTTACGTTAGCCTTGTACATGATATGAGTAAGCTTCAATGGTCCATGACGAGCCAGAGCTTTCAGGATGTCAACGTTTGTTTCCAGCTTTGACCTTCGCATAATAACCGTTTACCCATATGTTGACCATACATTATAGACTTTAAGAAGCTCAATTCAAAATGTAGCCTATGATTTCTTTATCTTAATTTTCTATAAACTTTCACGATTTGGAGGTACAATCTATACGCGCGCTTCTTGGCTACGATCAAATCTCTTTGCGCGCGTGTGAAAATCTGCACGACCATTTTAACGCTACATATGTTTTTTACATTTTACGTAATTGCATGCATGCCGGAAGTGTAGGCGAATTGCATTTAAGTCAGATATTTTAATATCTCTTTCCACATCATATATGGAGAGGGCAAAGCTTTTTGACTGCGCACACATTTTGGGTAAACATTACATTACAATGACGTCTATTACAGGTGGCATAGGATGCTCTTGTCTTTGATGGAAAAAATGAGGAAAAGGCTAAGTGTGGAGAAAGACTACAGGTTTTATGACCCTCCCCTCATTATATGGTATGCACGCATCGGAGAGAGAATGGAAAATGAGTAGGAAAAATATCGGAATAAGAATTCAACCGATTTTCCAAAAAGACGGCGTACGAGTTAAGATGTTGAAGGTTTGGCTGTTTTGGGAGGATAAACCGTATCCCTTAAATTTTATCGGTATGGGTTGCGAGTCTATTGCGAGAAATCTTGACATTTCAGAGTTGCAAGCTATTAAATTGCTTGTTTTGAAGTTAAAACCAGAGATAGTGAATATAGGAAACCCTTCGGTTCGAGATAAGGCAGAATTGCGCCTTAGACACCTTGAAAAGAAGTTGATTTTGGCTAAAACCCGTGAGAGTTAGAGTAATGTGATTAACGACGGATATACGCGCGTATTGGTTATAGGTCCAGCAGAGTTTCTAATCCAAGTAAACATACTACCAACAGATTCACATTTCTATCCTAAATGTCAAATTATTCTCTTTTGGCAATACACACATGCCGTTGTGGGGCGGGTTCAAATCCCGCAGTCCCCACACACAATCGAATGGCATACGTGTATATGAATTCACATATCAATGTGCCTAAATAAGGGGGTCAATGGTTGATTTGACATACGAGAAATAGAATCCTGAAGGATGCTAGTTTTCGTTGACCATTGCATGGAGGTGTAAATTAATTGTCGTATAGAGAGAACAGAGAAATGCATAAAGTAGTATGCGCAGAGTGTGGTAAGGAATGTGAAGTTCCCTTCAAACCTGACGGAAGCAGACCCGTATATTGCCAAGAATGCTATCGCAACAAAAGACCACAAAGGCGAAGATATTAAGCTCACAAACTAACATCTATTCCGATTTCACAATCTTCTTTTCTTCTTTTAACTGCCTTTTCCTTAAGTTAGAATTTGCGCGCGTTAATACTACCTTAAACCCGAGCTAAATCTATTTATTTTGGTTGTTAAACATTGCTGTACTATAATGGAGTAAAGGTAAATGAGCAAACCTGCTGATGTTGGGTTTCTACGCGTCGGCGGATATGTAATTATTGATAACATACCTTGTCGTGTTGTAAGTCTTACCAAGTCCAAACCTGGCAAACATGGCGCTGCCAAGGCGAGAGTTGTAGCCGTCAGCGTTTTTGAGGGCACGAAAAAAACCTTCGTCAAACCGGTGAACGCACAAATTGAGGTGCCAATAATCGAGAAAATAAACGGTCAAATCCTAGCTTTGTTGCCAACAACCGTTCAGATAATGAATCTTGAAAACTATGAAGTTTTTGAAGCAGCATATCCTGATGAAGAAGATCTGAAGGAGAAGTTGTCGTCAGGTACTGAGGTCGAATACTGGCGCATCATGGGAAGAACCAAGATAATGCGCGTCAAAGGCTAGTCATGCCTGCAGCTCATTTAACTTTTTTTCAAAGCTGATCTTTCTTGAAAGATGTCGAACAGATGGTGCTTAGACGTGGAATCACCGTAGCCCAATTGATAGAAGAGATGGATTGCTGCGGAGTCTTGGGGGCTGGAAAGATAGGGCAAGCCGCGAAACTAGTAAGGGAGATGTTTACTGATCCCGATTACACGGTCTTCTTGACGGTTGCCGGCGCTCTTGTCCCAGGCGGACTCAGAGATATAATCGCCAGCTTAGTTAAGGATGCACATATCGATGTGATAGTAACTACGGGCGCTAACATGGTTCACGACGTTATCGAAGGTCTGGGGTACTCCCACAAAATTGGGACATTCAAAGCCAACGATGAAAAGCTAAAGAGTGAGGCTGTTGGCAGAATTGGAGATATCTACGTGGAACATAAGGCTTTCGAAGGTTTAGAGCGATGGCTACATCAACTTCTTGATCAGCTCCCTGAAGAGAAACGAATGAGAATCTCCCCTTCAGAATTGCTTAGAGAAATCGGAAAACGCCTAGATGATGAGAACTCCATCTTGTCAGCTGCAGCAAGAAAAAATGTTCCCATAATCTGCCCTGGTCTTCCTGACTCAATAATAGGTTTTCAACTTTGGATATATGGGGAGTCCAACCGATTTTTCCTAGATCCTCTCGGGGACGTTTCCAAGCTAGTAGACAAGGTTTATGAGGCTAAGAAATCAGGAATCATAATCCTGGGGGGAGGTTGGCCAAAACATTTCGCTCTCTTCGCGAACACCTTTCGAGAAGGAGTAGATGCAGCAGTTCAGATCACTGTTGATAGACCAGAAGCAGGAGGATTGAGCGGAGCTTCATTGGACGAGGCTGTGAGCTGGAGTAAAGTCAAGTCAGAAGACAAAACTGTTACAGTTATCTGCGACGCCACTATCGCATTTCCACTGATTGTTGCCGCTGCCTTGGAAGAAGCCTAGCATTATGATCCAGAGCATTCATATGTTTGTTGGAAGACCATAAGAGATCCGAACTCTATTTAAATACCAGCCATTAGAGGGTAAAGTGAAAAGACCATGGTTTTAGACCGTCTCGGTTCATCTATCTCTGCTGCCCTAAAGAAGCTTTTTGGAGCCGCTGTTGTAGATGAGGCAACTGTAAAAGAACTTGTTCGCGATATCCAACGAGGGCTGCTTCAAGCAGACGTGAATGTTCAGTTGGTTCTGAATATATCGAAGCGCATTGAAGATAGGGCTTTAAAGGAAGAATTACCGCCCGGCATCTCTCGAAAGGAACATGTAGTGAAAGTAGTCTATGAGGAGATAACTCGTTTTCTCGGAGAGAAACCAGTTCCGTTTAAGATCGAGCCCGGCAAACGACGCGTCATCATGCTTGTCGGTATTCAAGGATCAGGAAAAACAACTACGGCTGCTAAACTTGCCAGATTCCTTCAGAAGAGAGGGCTGAAACCAGCTATAATCTGCGTAGACACGTTCAGACCTGGCGCCCTCGCTCAATTGAAACAACTAGCGGATAGCATCAATATACCCGTATACGGAGACCCCGAATCTAAAAACCCAATAAAGATTGCTCGAAGGGGACTGGACAATTTCCAAAAGCGAGACGTTGTGTTGATTGACACATCAGGGCGTCACAAAGAGGAAAAAAACCTCATCGAGGAGATGAAACGGCTGGAACGGTCTATCAAACCTGACGAGGTCATGCTTGTAATTGATGGCACCATTGGGCAACAAGCCGCAACTCAAGCTAAGGCCTTTCATGATGTAACCCCTATAGGTTCAATACTTGTGGCTAAACTGGATGGCTCAGCTAGGGGAGGCGGTGCATTATCCGCAGTTGCTGCCATAGGTTCCCCAATAAAATTCATCGGCATTGGAGAGAAGATCGGCGATATCGAAGCCTTTGTGCCTTCCCGTTTTGTTGGGCGTCTGCTAGGTATGGGAGACTTGGAAAGTCTCATCGAGAAAGTGAAAGAAGCTGAGATAAAAATCCCCGAAAAGAAAGCCAAAAGAATGTTGAGTGGCAAATTCACTCTTACAGACATGTATGAGCAATTCGAAGCCATGAAGACTATGGGGCCATTCAAGCGCCTCTTGCAGATGTTGCCTGGTATGTCCCACAATATTCCGGAAGAGATGATTGACATGGCCCAAGACCGTCTAGAGCGATGGCGAATCATCATTCAATCGATGACTCCAAAAGAGAGGGAAACCCCGAAGATTCTTTCTTCATCTCGAGTACGTCGCGTCGCAAGAGGATCTGGTACGTCTGAAAAAGAAGTCAAAGAACTCGTCCAGCAATATAATATGATGCGGAGAATGATGAAGCAGCTAAGACGAAAGAAGCTACCCTTCCTAACTGGAAAGAAGTTTTCTCAAGGCTTTCGGTAGGATTAGCATTGGAAATTCTGACGACAGCTCTGCAAATGCTCAATAAGTACCCCCTTTGTGATCACTGCTTGGGCAGACAATTCGCTCTTCTTGGTCATAGTATGGAAAACAGAGATCGTGGTAGAACCATTAAGTTGCTGTTGACGCTAGAGGGGCATCTGCTCACATATAGTATCGACGAAGAGGGCTTTTCTTTGTTGAAAGCAGTTGCTGCTAATGGTTCATTTGAGAAGGCACGTGACGTTTTGAGACACTTTAACAAACGTACAAGGGTAAAAAAGAGGTGTTTTCTTTGCGAAGGCGCCTTTGAAAGAATCCCTTCTACTGTTGTCAACGCTGTGAGGAAGCTTGGCAGATACGAATTCACTACTCTTCTGGTTGGCGTAAAGCTTCCTTTGGAGGTGGCAGAACGAGAAGACGAGTTCAAAGCTCGATTTAATGTAACTCACGGTGAAAGTATGAAAAGCCAGTTCAGCCGCGATGTAGGGAAGCAGCTATGTCAAACAATCAAGAAAGAAGTTGACTACTCAAAGCCTGATGTAGTTGTCCTTGTGAACCCATTTGCAGATCAGGTTCGGCTTCAGATTAATCCCATCCATGTTGGGGGTAGATACAAGAAGCTTATCAGAGGTATCCCGCAGTCAAAATGGAGGTGTAGGCGATGTGACGGAAAAGGATGTGAAGTCTGCAGTTGGACTGGCAAAACTTACCAAGACTCTGTTGAAGAATTAGTTGGTTTGCCCTTACTGAAGATGGTTCAAGGTGAAGGAATGGCCTTTCATGGGGCAGGCAGAGAAGATGTTGATGCGCGCATGTTAGGCTCTGGGCGACCTTTCGTCTTAGAGATAAAACAGCCAAAGAAACGCTACATTGAACTGCGAGAACTCGAACAGATAATTAACAAGCAAGCTGATGGTAAGATAGAAGTGCTTGACCTCCACATTGCTAACAAAGAAGTCGTAAGACGCCTCAAGAGAGCAGAACTAACTGAAAAAACTTATAGGACGATCGTTGAATTTGGACGCGACGTTTCTGACAAAGAACTAGAAAACATTGAAGAAATCCTATCTGAAGCGATAATTCGACAGCGAACACCTAGACGTGTCCTGCATCGGCGGTCTGATTTGACGCGGGAAAAGTACATATACAAGGCTAATACAAAGAGAATGTCACATAACCGTGTGGAAATGCAGATTCGTTGTCAAGGAGGCCTCTATATAAAGGAACTAATCACTGGAGATGAAGGGCGCACCAATCCTAGCGTTGCAAGCATACTGGAGGTTAAAGCTACCCCTCTCCAGCTAGATGTATTGAAAGTAGGGGAGACATAATGAAATCGCAAGGCTATCGACGCAAAACACGTTCGCTACTGCGAAGAAAAGCAAGGCAGAAGGGGAAGACTGGTCTGAGTAAGATACTGAGAGAATACGGGTCTGGGGATCGAGTTGTTATAAAGTTGAACCCAAGCATCCATAAGGGTATGCCTCACCGCCGCTTTCATGGCAGAGTCGGTATCGTGGAGAGCAGAAGAGGGCGAGCCTACGTAGTGAATGTCACCCAGGGAAAAGCACTTAAGACGATAACAGTCCGACCAGAACACCTTGAACCATTCAAAACTTAGAAAAAGGAGGCTCCAAAACTGCCTAGGAAAGCATTAAAAGAAGAATTATTAACAGTTCCAGAAGTCAAGCGCATACTGGAAAAGATTGGCGAGGAAAATCTAGATCAGTTCCAAAGACGCGCATTAGACTACGCGGCTAAATTCGCCAAGGTAGAATATACATCTGCTAAGAAACTTGTGAAGGGTCTAGTAGAAAAATTTAAGCTTGAGAAGGAGGAGGCAGTTCAGATAGTAAATTGCCTGCCTGAAAGCATTGAGGAGATTCGCGTCTTCTTGGCAGCCGGCAGAAAGATTGTAGAAACAAAGAAATTGGAAGAGATACTAACATTTCTAAATGAACACAGAAGAAAGGAATAATAATAATTCTAGCAAAGCATAGCATAATATTTTGGCTTGAAGGAGTAGAGAATAGGGTATGGAGAAAAGGTACGAGGAACGGGCTTATGTTCTGGATTTTCTTCCCTATGGACGAGGGCGCACAAGACCAGGCTACCGAACAGGCGCGCTTGTGCAAGTCATAGGGGAAGCCTTCTTCACTCTACTTGAAGCCATTGCTAAAGAAGGGCACATCCTCAAACCTCATGACAAAATTTTTGTTGGGAAAGACAAAAGAAAAGAAATCACCTATATAATCGGACGCGTAAGCTATGACGAGCTAACAGTGAATGCCAAAATGGAGTTGCCTGGAGTGATAGAAGAAATAATCTTGAGCAGAGAAGGACGGTTCATTAACTTCTTCAACACAGCACATGCCTTAACCCCCCGCATGCACGCTATGGAGCTGATCCCAGGCATCGGCAAAAAATACATGTGGCAGATTATCAACGAGCGTGAACGAAACCCCTTCACAGACTTCAAGAACCTGCAAGAACGTACCAACATACCTGATCCATCTAAATTGATTGCGAAGCGAATAGTTGAGGAATTGGCTGGAGAGAGTAAGTACCGCCTATTCACCAGAGCCCCCTAGTGGAACCTATGAACCTGCGACAACTAGCTAGCCATCTAATTCGAGCTTATCGAATTTCTCCGAAGAAACGTTTGGGACAACATTTCATGGTGGACGAATACCTACTGCAACTCCTCGTTTCACATGCAGATTTGAAACAAACTGATGTTGTCTTAGAGGTTGGTGCGGGCTTCGGCTTTCTCACTCGCAAGCTAGCTGAGAAGTCAGACAGGGTCTTAGCGGTCGAAGCAGACCCTAACCTCATCGGAGTTCTACGAAGGGAGCTTGCTGGACTTGACAATGTCCAGATAATAGTAGGAGACTTCCTCAAGGCTGCCATACCTCCGTTCGATAAGGTTGTCTGTAATCCCCCCTTCTCAATCTCCTCCCCCTTACTCTTTCGGATTCTAGAGCGCGCTTTTGACAGCGCCGTTATGACCTTCCAAAGAGAGTTCGCGCGACGTCTCAACGCACCTGTAGGCAGCAAGGATTATAGCCGATTAACGGTGTCCACGTTTTATCGTGCTCAAGTGGAATTGCTGGAGGCTGTTCCAAAAGAGGCTTTCTATCCTCCGCCAAACGTCGAAGCCTTCATAGTGAAGTTGACTCCGAGAAGACTGCGACCCTTTGAAGTGAAGAGCGAGGAGATATTTGCAGAGGTTTTGAGAGTGTTATTTAGTCAACGGAACAGAAAAGCGCGGAAAACAATCTTGCCATTACTTGAGAAGTTTAAACTGGAGAATACAGTAGTCTTGAAGATTGGTCAGCTGCCTTTTCTGAACAAACGAGTCCGAGAGCTTACTCCTGCAGATTTTGGAGCTCTAGCGAATGAAATCTCAGCATAAGAGCGTTTCCTTTGGAGAACGCACCTTCATCATCTACAAGGAGGTGTATGAACCAGCTGAAGACACCTTTCTAATAGCCGAGAATCTCTCGGTGGCTTGTGGTGAAAAAATCTTGGACATGGGAACTGGCTGTGGGATTCTCGCTGTGATTGCAGCTGAAAAGGCCAGCAAAGTTGTTGCGGTGGATGTCAACCCACACGCGGTTAACTGCGCCAAGAAAAATGCTGACCTGAATGGCGCGAGAGCGAAAGTGGAAGTACGTCAAGGAAACCTCTTTAGCTCAGTCAGAGACACAGAGAGATTTGATCTGATTCTCTTTAACGCGCCCTACTTACCTGTGGAAAGGGATGAAGGGAGAAGTTGGATAGAGAGGGCTTGGTCTGGCGGAGAAACGGGAAGAATAGTCATCGATCAATTTATCAACGTGGCTCCAAGCTATCTGACCGAGAAAGGGCGTATCCTGTTAGTGCAATCAACCCTTTCAGATGTAGACAAGACTATGGCAGAATTTTCTGGAAAAGGACTAGACGCGGAGATAATAGCCGAGAAAAAATCGCTGTTCGAAAGCATTATTTTGGTTAAAGCAGCTCTTCGGAAAACGAGAGAATGAAATCTGCTTGAATCCCTCACGCTAATCAACCAGCATAACCTGACACATTTGGAGAGGCGCACCCAACAGTAACGCTATTTATTGGAATGATTGGTACCTGTCTTTCGAGGCTTGAATTTCTCCGCGCATTTCTGGCAACAGAAGACGTATTCTTCGCCGTCGATGACACGCTTGTGGGTTGCTAATTGGCAAGTATCTCCTGATATTGAGGCGTTGCATTGGTTGCACCGTATGAATTTAACCATTTTGATGTTTCTCCTGTCTTTTCCGATAGTCTTTCACTGCCTCATGTAAGGCATCAGCAGCTAGATTTGAGCAATGCATCTTTATAGAGGGAAGGCCATCTAGCTTATCCGCCACGTCATTTCTGGTAATCTTTAGGGCTTCGTCTAGACTCTTACCTTTAGCCAACTCGGTAATCATGCTACTGGTGGCGATGGCTGCTCCGCAACCAAAGGTTTTAAACTTTATGTCATTAATGTGGTTGTCCTTGACTTTGATGTATATTGCCATAACGTCACCGCAGACAGGATTTCCCACGGTGCCAACTCCATCCGCATCTGGGATTTCTCCTACGTTTCGAGGGTTTCTGAAGTGCTCCATCACCTTTTCACTATACACTTTCCTTCACCTCTTTCGGTGTTAATGGTGACATAACGCGCAATCTTTTAACTATATCGGGCAGCAAATCCAGAACATAACCTACATCTTCTTCACTGTTTTGCCTGCCAAGGGTGAACAACAATGAGCCATGTGCTTCTTCATGCTTTAAGCCAATGGCTCTCAACACATGAGAGGGCTCCAACGTTTTGGCAGTACATGCCGATCCTGAAGAAGCTGCTACGCCAGCAATGTCTAAGTTTAGAAGCATCGATTCTCCTTCGACAAAGCTGAATCGGACTGCAACGTTATTGGGCAACCGTTTAGTAGGGTGACCATTTAGAAAAGAGTAGGAAATGGTCTCCAATAACCCGTTGATGAACGTGTTCCGAAGTTTGGTTAGTCTTGATCTTTCCTTTCTCATTCTTGCTTTTGCGATTACCGCTGCCCTTCCCATGCCCACAATACCTGGCAAGTTTTCTGAACCTGACCGAAGTCCTCGCTCCTGCCCACCTCCAAAAATCAGGGGCTCCAAACGCGTTCCACTCTTTACGTAAAGAGCACCTGCTCCTTTCGGTCCATACATGTCGTTTGAAGATAAGGTCAATAAGTCGATGCCTTCTTTCACTACATCTATGGGAACTTGACCCGCAGCAGCTGTTGCGTCTACGTGCAAGTAAACACCCTTATCGTGCACAACTTCACTGATCTCCTTAACAGGTTCAATGGTTCCGATTTCTCCATTTGCATACATAACAGAGACGAGAATTGTATCATCAGTTAGTTCCTTCTGCAGCGCCTCAAGATCTACTAATCCATAGTTGTCAACTGGCAAGAACGAAACTTTGTAACCTTGCTTTATTAAGTACTTGCAGACGTTCATCACTGACATGTGCTCGATGGTTGTGGTTATGATGTGTTTCCCACGGTCTCTGTTTCGGCTAGCTACTCCTCTGATCGCCCAATTGTTGCTTTCTGTGGCACAGGAAGTAAAGAATATCTCTTCACCGTTTTTAGCACCAATTAGCTCAGACACTTCCTCCCGAGCATTCTGAAGTCCCCTTCTCACTTCTTGTGCAGAAGAATGTAGCGAAGAGGGGTTACTGTAAAAATGGTTGAAGTAAGGCTTCATGGCTTCAAATACCTGAGGATCTACAGGCATGCCTGCGGTATGATCAAAGTAAACTTTCTTCATGCAGTCCCTCATCACCCTTTCTTGATTAAAAAGTAAATTTTATCATCCTCTTTCCGCTTCTCCAATATTTCATGACCTAACCGCCTTGTTAAGCTTTCAATGTCCTTCTCTGCCGCTGGGTCATCCGCCCAAACTTCCAAGGTTTGACCGATTTCCAACTTATCCAATTCCATACGTGTCCTAAAGACAGGTTCGGGGCAGAAAAGCCCTATACAATCAAGAATTCTCGATGCTTTTTTGGATTTAGTCAAAGGTTCTCCCAAAAGACTTTCTGTGTGAAGGTTAGAAAAGGTTTGCTGTGATCGATCGAAAGGTTGCGCTCCAACTTTCAGTCGACGTAGAGATGTGGAATAGTGGCTCATCCTGCTTCTATCTTAGTGGCTACGCCTTGTTTCATTAAGACTTTAGCATTCTCAATCGGTAATGTCGCAACATCTTCAACTGAGAAGGGTCCGTAGACTTTCAAATCCTCGCCAACTATGGTTGGGACTTCTTTGAGGAACCTTAGTAACAACCTTTTGGATGGGGTGTTGTCATTATCAATCTTCTGCTTTTTACCCCGTAGAGCTCCTTTCAGAAATGATTGAAAACTCTCAACTGTCGCCTTCAGTTCACTCAAAGCTCTTTCTTCCTCAGGTGTTAGACGTTCCCCTTTCAAGGAATCTGTAGAGTTTGCTAATTCAACGATTTTTTCGAAGCGAAGTTTAGCTAATTCCTCCATCAGCCACTTGACCCTCGACAACTCTTGAGAAATCAACTTCGCCTTGGGCGAGTTTCGATCTAACATTCGTCCCTTCTGTTGAATCTCAACTACGTACCCAGTTAACTTTGCGTAGAAATCTTTCGGAAGTGTCTGCAATTCCACATTCTCCTTCTCTTTTAACCAAGAGTTATAGAGCAAATTGTACATTGTTATTCTCTCGCTTGGGCCGCTCCTCTGCAGATGAGAAACAAGGCTGCTGCAGTGGGCAACTCTTGGCATTCTCTTCTGAAGGGGCCATAATATTTGTTTCCTATACGAAATCTTGGGGCTTCAACAATGTCAACATTTATCTCGCCTTCTCTAAAGACGATTGCTTCTTTCAAAGGATCAAATTTGCTCAGACTTCCAACTGGGGTTTCCACTTTTGCGAATCCAGTTTTGCCATGTAAACTTCCAGATAACCGGATTAACCGATGGATATCCGTCGTGACGACAGTATCAATTTTAGACGCCTTCTGCTCTACGACCCATCGGATTATCTTTGGCCAGTTCTTGGATCCGACACCAGTCACATCTAACCAACCTCCCTTCTCAAGTTTTTCCCGAAGCATCTTCCTTCTCTCCATCAAGTTCTTGATAGAACGCTTGCTTAAACCCACAGTCGTAATCTCTTCAGACGAAGCCTCAAGAAACTCTAGGGCTCCTCTGCCAATGCGTCCTTGCCAGCCCCCTCCATCTATCTTATTCCTGAAATTAATTCTACCCTTCTTTGTTAAACCGTGCAATTCCGGTTCCAAACCTAGCCCGATTACATAGTCTACAATCTCTTTTCGCGCCATAGAATCAAGCAAACGAATACATTCACTCTCAACATGTACGTGATAGCCGCGATTTCCACTGAAATACACCTGTAATTCACTCTCCAGAAACCCGAAATCTCTCATCAACATGTCCAAAAGCTTGATTGTTTCTTTCTTAGCGGATTCTAAGCAACGATCACACATCCATTTTCTAGTGTCGAACTTTGACCGTTCGCAGATTGGGCATTTCTCTGGAGAAGGCCCTTTGCCGCTGAATCCGCAGCCACTACATACCCAACTGTCATGAATCTTACCACAGGGAGTGGGGATATGATCTGCATCAATATCAAACACTAGATCCGCTCCGCGCCAACCTTTTTTGTCCATGTCGGCCTCAGGAGCTTCATAGTATGCAGATGAGTAGTATACGTCGGATGGCACTATGTTCACGATGTGAGTTTTGAGAGAGGCGGAGTTCTGGAAGCTCTTGTGACGTAGCATGGTTTTTCTGTCTGACAGGATAAACCCAAATTCTCTTTGTCGAATCAAAGAGGGAGATAAAGTGGTCTCAACACTGGTCTTGTAGTATTGATGAAAACTCTCTCTGATCAAACGGGCAGATGACGTTTGCATTTTCTTCTATTGTGGGCTAATGAAACTGTGAAATATAAGCACATTGATGGCGAAAGCATAGTCCTTCCACCGGTCTTGATTTGCATATAGGCTGCTTGCTCAAGTTTAGAAGTAACTCAAGGTAAACTCTTTTTCTTGACATGTTTTGGCAACTAATTTTAAGGGATAAATCCTCTTCAGCATCAACTTTGAACAGCACAATATTGGTGACCATTTTTCAGATGCGTGGCTGATGAACGTGTTGTCCAAATTGATGCCTATTTCCCAAAGATTTATACGAGTTTTGAGGAGAGTAGTTAATCTAAATAAAATGTATTGGAAAACAAAAGGTGGTGCGACGGTTGGAAATGGCTTCTAATACTTCAATTGTTGCAGATGAGGAAATGCAGCAAACACTTCCATCTGTTCTTTTCGTAAAAGTAAAGCAAATGCGAGGCGGTGTACAAAAGGCAGTCAAAGTCGCTATGCTGCCCATGTGGAAAGAACGTGTATTGAAGGGAAATAAAGTCTTCGTTAAAGTTAATCTTATTTCTTCAGAGTATGTTCCAGGGCAATGCACATCCCCACTGGTTTTGGATGAAGTTTTAAACGAGTTAACTGGACGTGGTTACGATGTAACTCTTGGCGATGCAGATCTCGCAGCGGCGCGGCAATGCAACAAGGCTGCTAACGTTTGGGGACATAAGAAACTCGCTAAGAAATATGGCGCGCGTTTTCAGAATCTTTCAGAGGATGAGTTGATTAAAGTTAGGTTGAATGGTAAAATTTTCAAGACACTGGATATTCCCAAATCTGTTCTTGAAGCAGATAGCATCGTCAACTTGCCAGTAATGAAAACCCATTGCCTCACTGGCTTAACTTGTTCTCTTAAACATTTTTGGGGCGTCGTTCCTAGAGTAAGGCATCAATATCATTTGGTTGTCAACGATGCAATTGCAGATATAACGAGTTTTTTGAAGCCTAAGATTGCGTATACCATAATCGATGGCACCATAGCTATGGAAGGCAATGGACCTCGTACGGGGGTTTCAAAGGTATGCAATGTGATATTAGCTTCCACAGATCCTGTGGCGTTAGATGCTCTTGCTGCGGAGTATATGGGGATGTCGACTCCGAAGCATGTAAAGGCTGCTGCGGAACGGGGTGTAGGCGTGCTCAACTGCACTCTGCAAGGTGACAAATTTGAACCCAATCCGTTTATTTTACCAAACCCAGATAAACAACCGATTTTCAAATGGGAGATGGCGTTTCGTAAATCTATCTTAAAGCCAATAATGTTCGATACATCTATGTTTGAAATATTCGCTTGGATTGCCACCAAGTATAACAGTTTTTGGTATTATAGACGAGAAGGAAGAGGATACACGGAAAAAATTGCGGATACATGGTATGGTCAAGAATTAGCGCGATTTTTAAATATTTAGAGGTCTCTTGATGAAAGCTGTTGTTCTGGGCGGTGGCTTATCTGGTCTAATGGCTGCCTCCGTACTCTCCAATAACGGCTTTGAAACGATTTTGCTGGAAAAGGATGAGATCCTTGGAGGTTTAGCATCAAGTTACCTCATTGATGGAAAGTATATTCCCAAAACTTATCACCATGTTATGTGTGGCGACAGCACAACTCTAAATACGATATATGGTCTAGGTTTAGGAAGCAACCTGTATTGGAGAAAATTGAAGGTAGGTTTCTATTCGCAAGGCAAATCTTACGATTTTTCTTCTCCTTTGTCAATTCTGAAATTTAAGCCTTTGAGTCTGTGGGGCCGAATAAAATTCGGCTTGTTAGTCTTCAAAGCGCGACGAAAAATGAGTTGGCAGGAACTAGAAGGAGTGAGTGTTGAAGACTACTGCAAAGCCGCCGCGGGCGAAGAAGCCTACAAGCTGATAAATTACATCGTTCAAGCAAAGTTTGCTGAGCCCTCAGATAATGTATCTGCTGCGTGGTTGATGAGCCGTTTTGGGCACGAATCAAAATCAGTGAGTGATCGATTCGGATATTTGAAAGGTGGTGTTGAGACAATTGTCGATGGACTTACAAAGCGTTGTACAAAAAAAGGTGGTGCTGTAAAAACTGGGGCTAAAGTCACTAGAATTATACTGAAGGCGGGAGAAGTGAACAAGGTAGAATATATGGAAAAAGGAAAGACTCAAGAAATTAGAACAGACACCGTTGTCAGCACGTTGCCTATGCCTATGCTTTTAAAGGTTGTCGATGGTCTGCCGCAGGAGTACCGAAAATCGTTGGAAAATATCGAATACAAATCCTCACTTTGTGCGGCAATAGCTTTGTCTGAGAGAGTTAGTCCATTCTATTGGCTAAATATAATGGATTTAGACGAGTATCCTTTTGTAGGGATCTTCGAGCACGGCCATTTGAATACAGAGTTGAAGTATCCTAGTTTAATGTTTGTCGTGAAGTATCTGAATTCCACGGATGAATTCTGGCAAAAGTCTGACCGAAAAATAGTAGAGGAATACTTGTCGCATCTTAGCGACGTTTTTGACTGTGATGTAGGAGAAAAATTGCTGTGGTGGCGCCTTCACAGAGCAGAATACTCTACACCTCTATTTATCCCGGACTACGGCAAATACATGCCCGAAGCTAAATCTCCTGTGAAAGGATTATACATCGGCGGCATCTCTCGAACCTATCCTAGAGACCGTTATATGGGCACAGCTCTCCAAACAGGTATGGAAGCGGCACAAATCGTTTTGCTAAATCATGGAATAACATGAGGGCTACAATGACTGCAAAAGCCAACAGAGAACTTGTTTTGAGAGAATTGGTTTCGGTAATAATGCCTACTTTTAACGGCGAAAAAACCGTACTTGACAGCATTGAATCTGTCCTAAATCAAACCTACAAGTCCATCGAACTGATTATCATAGATGATGCAAGCCGAGACAACACCTTTGAAAGCATAACTGAACACAAACGCAAGAATGATATTGCTCGTTATAGAGCGATTAAGCACGACATGAATATCGGACTTGCGGCAACACTAAACCATGGAATAAAAGAATGCCATGGAAAATATGTCATTATACTACATCAAGACTGCGTATTAGCTGATAGAAATTGGATAGTCAACGCGTTAGAATACTTTGCCAACAGTAATGTAGCCGTGGTGACAGGTTATTATGGGATCCCCCCTGAAAAACTGGGCTTTACTGCAAAAGCCTTTGGCATCTTTCGAAGACAGTATCATGCCGTAAGCTCAGTACAAGTTGATGAAGAGGTAACGTTTTCCGAAGGGAAATGTGATGTATACCGAAAAGATGTTTTAGAAAGTATTGGTGGGTTTCTGGAAAGATTTAGAATTGCAGGAGAAGACCTTGTCGTATCTTACAAAATACGTCAACAAGGATTCTTGATACTGAAGAGTTACAAGCTTCCTGTTGTGCAAAAATTTGGACCAGCCGCAGACAATTTGGCTAAGAACCTGCGAAAAGAATTTGTCTTTGGAAAAGCTATGGGTGGTGTTTTTCCAATGTTTAAAACGTTTTTATTTAGAAAAATCGGAGTTTCTAGGTATTCTAGAAATAGGTCTTTACAAAGGGCTACTCAACCCTTGTTTGTTTTAACGTTCACTCTTCTATTACTTCTGTCAATGGTTTTTCTGAATATACTAATACTTTGGTTATCTGTTATAGTATTGGTCATTAGATACTTTTTTTATGTTGTCACCATTTGGAATGAGCTTCTTCTCATGGCTGATGTGTTTCATAAAAGTAGGAGTTTTGCTTTTCTGGAATCTTTGTTGGTAGCAGCTTTGGGGTTGATAGTGGATTTTGTTTACACTCTTGGTTTTTCATATGGCTTAGTTTTATATACGATCGGAGCGAGATTATGACAACCCCTGCACTCTCGCCTCGAATTAGAGTTATTTAAAACTGGAGCGCAATCAGTGATGCCATCTTACTTGCACTAGGAGCGAACATATGAAAAAGACACTTGGCTTTCTGCGGGATATACCGCCTAAGCACTATTTAATCGTTATCGGACTTGCTTTGACATTAACGGCAATATCTGGGTTATCAATCTACAAAGCTCTAACAGGGTTTTCGATTACACCCACGATTTACGACGGGTTTCCAACGTACTCAGTCTCAATTATTGGAGAGGGAAACGTTTCGGTTAGCAAGGAAAGTGTAGTCATCAACGATTGTTCTAATACACTTACACAAGTTTATGTATATTCTTCAACGAGTGATTTTGTCTGGAATTTTTCAGCACTAGCCACGGAAGGCGAAAACGAATCAACTCCGTTGATGTTCGCTATCAATTGGGGCAAAGAAGGTAATGAGAGCATCACAGTCTGGGCTAACACTTACTGGGGTTGGTATTACACACTAGTCACTAATTCTTCTACAACCAACATTCCATTAAATGCTAGACTTGCTTGGGGGTCAAAATACGACATATCCGTCAGTTGTATCCAACTGCCTGATTCCGTGTCAACCTCCATCAAATTATCTAATTCTACTTGGCAAAATAGTTTGACTGTAAATACAACTTCATCTTTAAAAACACCAAACAACCTTTTTTTCCTGAGTCTTCAGGCATGGGCAAGACGCAATGCACGTATGAAAGTGGAATATTTCCAAAGCCAATTCATCAGCTACAACACTGAACGGTACGTAGAGCAGTCAGGATTTGCCACATCAGCGTTGTATCTCTCGACATTTGTCTTCATCTTTCTTTCCATCATTACTTTTCGTAAGAGAAATCTCAAGATCTTCGATTATCTTTTGCAGTCTTTGCACAGAATAAATCCACAAAAGAAATCGTCTAGCTTCACTGGTACTTTTCATGCCTTCTTATCCGGAAATAGACAGATCGTTTTCTTAGTTTTGTTTTTTGGTGGACTGCGGCTTGTTATCGCAGCTTTTGTATATGGGCATGGTTTTGATTTGTATACCTTTAGAGTTTGGAGCTTAATCATTGGAGAGAGAGGGGTTGCTGCTGTTTTTCCATTGTCCGATGTGTTGCCGCCATACTGGGGGATCAGACCTACCTATCCCTACCCCCCCATTATTATGTATACCTTAACAGCTCTTTCAACAATATTGCCATTGGAATCAATGAGCAATTCACTCTTTTCCTTTTCTGTGAAGGCTCCACTAATCCTTGCCGACCTTTTAATAGGGGTGTTAACTTTTTTCATAGTAAGAAAGCTTGCAGGATATAAAATTGCTCTGTTTGCGTTGGCTCTTTCACTTGCAAACATATTGAATTCTGCTCTTTGGGGGCAATTTGATTCGTTTTTGGTGCTTTTCATGATAGTTGCGGTTTGGCTTATTGCCAGAGATCATATCGAGTTGGGTTGGGCTTTTGCAGCGTTAGCACTTGTAACCAAACAGACAGCTCTACTGTTTCTGCCAGCGTTAATTGTTCTAAGCCTGAAAAATCGACGATTTCGCTCCACTGTTTTTGGTATGATGACATTTTCATTGACTTTTCTTTTGGTCTGGTCTCCTCTTCTATTTAGTGGATATTCTCTGGATTTCGCGTTTCAAAACTCTGGATTGGGACTGTTATTGCCTGGGGGAGCGCTGAGTCTCTCTCCAGAGATCCCAGGAACTTCAATCGACGCATTCAACATATGGCCTCTCATCACATGGGTGAAAGATGGTATTCCTCTGAAGCAAGGAATTGCGCCTTCTCCAACGATTCCTAGCCTTGATGATACGTTGCCAAATCAAATGTTTGGAATGAGTTGCTATCAGTTTGGTCTCCTATTGTTCCTAGTTTTCTATGTTCCGATTCTGCTGATGATCTGGAAGGCCTCTGACAGTTCAGAAGTGATGATGAAATTCGGCCTCCTAATGTTGGCGTTTTTCATTCTTCCAACGAGAATTCATGAGCGCTATTTGATATTCTCCATTGCATTTTTACCTCTCGCTCTTGCAACATCGAGAGTTGTTTCGGTCTTTTATGTGGTGTTAGCTACCACTTTCTCTCTTAATCTCCTCTACGGCTTTTCAACCCATGTAAACCCCTTTGGTATTCCTAACCAACTAGATTTTATGCAAAGCATCTTTAGTGATGGCTTTATTCTGCTAATAATAATCGTCAACGTTGCTGTTTTCCTGCTCTTCTTCTCATATTGCGTCAGACACGATTTGACTAAGAAAGCTAATGTGTTGAAAAGAAGGAATCAACATGGGGAGCGCTAGTGTCAGAAACATAACATTCACTTTGGGGATTCTATCACTTGCGTTAGGTATGCTTATAATAGTGATCAGCAAGGGTAACGTTTTCTTTTTGGAAGCGTGTATAATGCTAGCTCTAGGCTTTGTTCTTCCATTTCTTTCCTTTATGGAAAATAGCAAGAATGGACAAGGCAAAGAAGTAACTATAAAGTTACCAATCAAAACCTACTTGGTAATAGCCTTCCTGACTCAGATGTTTCTTGCACCATTCTTTTATGACACTTTTAATTTTCAGCATTGGCTATATGCTGCTGACTTGTTTGCACAAGGGATTAATCCATATCGGTTTTGTTATGAATCCGGCATTTTCGATATGTTTCCATATCCCAGCATGTTTCTATACTTAATGTTGATTGGGCGAGAGGTCTTGCAGGCTTTTGGACAAAGATTGTTTCTGGTTTTTTTCAAGTTACTGTTGACAGTATCCAACGTCGTAGCTGGATATTTTATTTACAAAATGATAGTCGCTCTTAAAGGCGATCTTAATCTAGCAAAGAAAGCGACTTGTCTTTTCATTTTTAATCCTTTGCTTATCTTTGTAACTAGTGTTCAGGGAGAATTTGATCCTCTTGTTATCTTATTCACAGTGCTAGCCACCTATTTTTTTGTTGTGAAAAAAGAACGGGTACTAAGTG
>SOJC01000105.1 GCA_004376645.1 Candidatus Bathyarchaeota archaeon | reverse complement strand
TCGTACTTCTATGAAGAAGAGTTTAAAGTGGAAACTCGTCTCTAGAATGGAAAGGTGTGGTTTATGTCCAATTACCCTAATGAATGGACGAAGAAGGTCGTTTTAAAGGGTGGAGTTGAAGTGTTTCTCAGACCTGAACATTCTAATGACACAGAAATGTTGTGGGATATGTTCTCCACTCTTACTGAGGAAAGCCTGGATAATCTTATCCACCCATTCACGAGGGAGAGAATTGAAGGATGGACCAGTAACATTGACTACGACAAAAATTTGCCAATACTTGCTCTAATACAAGAAGGTGGAAAGGAAAGAATTATCGGCTCAGCATCTCTGTCCTTTCATTCTCAAGAATCTACCAGGCATAAAGCAGAGCTCGGGATAACCATACATGATGACTACCAAAACCAAGGCTTAGGCACTACTATGATCAAGCATCTCCTTGATATAGCTCAGAAGAAAAAGTTGAAGAAGATCTATCTTCGTGTTGACACCGAAAATAGCAGAGCAATGCATGTTTACGAGAAGTGTGGCTTCAGGATAGAAGCAAAGCTCGAAAAAGAAGATTATGTCAAAGGACAGTTTAGAGATGACTATATAATGGCAATCTTTCTCTAGATGAGCCCATTAGATTGCGTCTCTTTCATGCGTGAAGACGATGATGCCTTTTGGGATCAGGCTTTTCGGCGCCAGCTTTCACGGAGGAACCTATTACATTCCCGGTCTAGGAAGAGCATTCTTGTGCATTACAAATTTCAGGGATGGGCTTCTAATGAAGACGATTCACGGAAACTATCTGATAACGCCGAGTAATTCCTCTCACTTCAAAGAAGCTATAGAAAACAAGATGAATCTCTCCAAGAGCCCCTAACACACGGCACGGCAGACCCGAAGAGTCCATTGTGAATCTGAAGAAACCCCGCTCTCACATAGTTGTGATTTCTTAACCTTAAGAAGCCCGAGTAGCCTAAAGGAACCTAAACCAAAATCTCAAGTGGATACGCAATGTTAATAACCAGTTGACGATA
The DNA here is from genome assembly GCA_004376645.1 of Candidatus Bathyarchaeota archaeon. Lineage (GTDB taxonomy): Archaea > Thermoproteota > Bathyarchaeia > Bathyarchaeales > SOJC01 > SOJC01. Next base: position 2,614 of record SOJC01000105.1, on the reverse strand, counting down.
ACTAGGCATTCAAAATTGGAATCTTTCGAAACATCGGTTTAGGGTGATGTAGGAGGTGAACTTTTGACAGAGGAAAATAACTGGAGCGGAGTTAAATTCGGCGATTCTCGCAAAATAATACTAACTACCATATTGGGGCTTATCCTCATATTTGCAGTGATTTTTGGGTTAGTCATGGTTAGGTCAGTCGCCGTGGGACATGCGGTGATACTTGTGGATCCCCTCACACAATCAACGAGTGAACCCATAGTAGGTCCCACATTTATCATCAAAGCACCTTGGGTGTCTGCTGTTGACATCTACTACGCTACAGAGTCCTTTGAGGATACTGTTCCATGCTTCTCTTCGGATCAGCTTGAGATGCAGATTACCATCCTAATCAGATGGTCCCTCAATCCTGACAAACTCAGAGACCTTTACAACAACTATCCAAGACTAAACTACAAAGAAACGGCTATTCAATCCATTGTGGAAGAGACCATTAGACTTGTTACAAAGAACTTCACCGCGCTTGAAACAATAGAATTTAGAGACATTGTGCAGAACCAGATTGAAGCCGCTATGATAAAGGGGGTGCATGAAGAACAATCATTGGCAGACGCACTGATACGCTTTGAGTTTGACCTCAAAAACATTGGATATCCGATCAAATACACTTCGTCTATAGAAGACAAACTTGTAGCACAGCAACAGAAGATTCAGGCAGATTTTGAGAGAGAGCGGATACTGGTAATGGCGAATGCGACAGCTCAAGAAGCCATAATCAGAGCTGCGGGAACGGCTGAAGCAAAGGTAATTGAAGCCAACGCAACTAGGGAAGCTATAGAGATGATTCTTGAGTCCGTTGGTCAGAGTGGAAACGAGACGAGAATTGCGGAGCTCTACTTGTGGGTGCAAGCATTACAGAATATCGCCCCTGACATTGATATACTGATAATTGGCGCAGATGGAATTCCAGTGTTGATACCGTCGAATTCAACAACCTCCTAGGACGAGCCTGACGCGAGTTACGCGTAGGTCTGATGCCCAAATCGCTGGCGCGCTTGCCGCCGTAGGCATGCGCCTTTCCTCCTCCTTCCCTTTTTGTTCACGAAATTTAGTACCTAAATTCACTAATACCGAAACTTTTATAGGAAGGCAACAGAACACCTTAGCTACGCAAGGTGTAGCTTCAATGACCAACCAAGATGACAACACACTTCAAAAGATCCTCCTCGAATCTCCCAATGGAATAGCTGAACTATTAAAATCCGCCGCCCACCCCGCAAGGATACAAATCTTAACCCTTCTACTCCAAGGAGAGCACGAATTCGCGAAGCTGATGCAACACACAAAACTCTCAAAGACTGCCCTAGCCAACCACCTGAAACTCCTAATGAAGAAAGGACTCCTCTCAAAAGCAGCCAGAGGAGAATACCGCCTAACAGATGACGGCAAAGAACTACTAACCGCAGCTGCAACAGTCTACAAAGAATCATCCCACAGAGAGGAGAAAAGACAAGAGCAACTAAGCAGACGCTACACCAAACGATTAATCGAGGGAAAACCATTGAACAAAAAAATAATCACAAAAGAAGCCGAGTACCAACACTGTTGGCTATCCTACACAGGCGCCATGGCAGGATCTCTCAAAGCACTAGGAGTAGACTGCGACATCGTTGACATAGGAGGCTACTCAGGCTACGCATTCATCATAAACGTTTCAAAAGGTCAAACTTGCCCTTCTGGACCAACAGCCCTCAAAACCTGGAAACAGATAATTAAAGGAACCGAAAGCCTAGGATGGTCCATAGAGCACTATGAATACCCGACGTCCTATCCGGCTAAGGAAGGCGAACCTACTCCTGAAGAGATCGAGATAGTGAGGAAGCTGTTCGAGAAAATCAAACGGGAAATAGATGAGAGAGACAGACCCGTCGTACTCTGGGGACTAGTGGTACCCGAATACGGAATAGTCAACGGATACGAAGGCAACTCATACCTAACAAGCACATTCAGGAGACTATCAAATCCTGGCAAAGATGAAGATCCCCTTCCCTTTCACAACCTAAAGGCTCCTGGCTGTATCGACGCCTTCTTCTTCCGAGACCGAGTCAAGCTTGACCCTCCGTCAATAGACAAAGCAGCCCTTGAAAGAGCCCTTAACTTCGCCACAGCCAATATGCCAATTCTTAAAAACTACGCAGCGGGTCCACCGGCGCTAGACGAATGGGCAAACGTTCTGGAGAACCTTCCGGAAAAAGAGCAGAACTACCATGGCAACAGCTACGTAGGAGCTTGCGTCGCAGAAGGCCGATGGATAGCTGCTGAATTTCTGAAACGAATGGCAAAGAAATTTGCAGGAGAGCAAATGAAAGATCTGGAGAAAGCGGCCAAGGCCTATGAGGAAGGGGCACAGCTGATGGAACGATTCACAAAGATATTCCCATTCAAGTTTCATGGTGAAATGAAACTGGATGACCGAGTTGAAGGCGCAAGAATCCTCAGAGAAGTCAAACCTCTAGAAGAAAAAGCAATAAGCCACATGAAGAAAGCAGTCAAAAGCTTGTAGACGCCATAAAGCAATAGGAGTCGCTTGAGAGATCAAGAAAGCGACTCAAACCCCCACTTCTTT
>SOJC01000088.1 GCA_004376645.1 Candidatus Bathyarchaeota archaeon | reverse complement strand
TTTAGGTTTGACAGCGCGGCTGGTGAAGCGAGAGTTTAAACGGACAGGTTTCCACGGTATACCTGATATGTACGTTGCCATACCTTTAAAATTTTTTTATTAGCCGTCACGTTGTCAATAAGAATAATAGGCAAGGTCGCGCTTACGCAATAATAAATTCCGAATGACGCAAAACGACACATTCACAACCGTAATGTGAGAAAACATATGCTCATTAGATACGATAGAGGAACGATTCTGATTAGAGGTAATCTCAGAGTTCCGAATAGCACCTGGGATCCCCGTGTGGAAGCATTCAGAACCTTGGCACTTCACTATCCTGACGTTATCAGATTTCTGCGAAATAGCCACATAGATTTCAAGGACAACGTTTTGGACTTACCTCCATGCCCTAAGCTCAAAGCAAAGACGAAACTGCGCGACTATCAAAAGGAAGCCTTGAATGCTTGGCTCCGAACCGGGAAACGAGGGATAATAGTCCTGCCAACAGGAGCTGGCAAAACAGTGGTAGCTATGGCTGCAATCTCTCACGTCGATGCCCCCACAATCGTGATTGTTCCAACAATTGATCTGCTGGAACAATGGAGAATCAACCTAACAGAGGAATTTGCTGTTCACATTGGAGCTTATGGGGGAGGGGAGAACGATCTTGAGGCAATTACAGTTTCCACATATGACTCCGCATACTTAAGAGCAGAAGAACTTGGAAACAGGTTTACGCTGGTGATATTTGACGAGGTTCATCATCTCCCAGCCCCTAGCTACCGTCAAATCGCAGAGTTATTCGTGGCTCCCTTCCGTCTAGGCTTAACTGCAACTCTTGTCAGAGAAGACGAGGCCCATAAACTGCTGCCACAACTCATAGGCAACGTAGTCTACGAATTGGAAGCAGAAGACTTAGCTGGCACACATCTCTCTCATTATACGCTGGAAAAACGTCTTGTAAACCTCAGACCCGATGAGCAGCTTGACTACGACAATAACTACAGGATCTTCAGAGAATATTTGAGAAAAAAGAGAATCAAGCTTATCAGTTCACAAGATTTCCGCCGGTTCATAATGAAGACGGGAACGGATCCTGAGGCTAGAAAGGCTCTCCTCGCAAGGAACCGAGCCTTGCACATTGCCTTGAATGCTTCTTCAAAGATCGATGCTCTGAGAAGCCTGCTGTCTCAGAACAGGGCGGAGAAAGCTCTGATTTTCACTCATCACAATGAACTCGTTTATCGGATCAGCAGGGAATTTCTCATCCCAGCTGTCACTCATCAAACTTCCAAAGAGGAACGGTCTGAGATTCTGGATAAGTTCAAGTCAGGAGTGTACACGAAGGTAGTTACATCTAGGGTTTTAGATGAAGGTATCGATGTTCCGGATGCTACGTTGGGAGTAATATTGAGTGGTTCTGGAAGTTCAAGGGAGTTCATCCAGCGATTAGGAAGGCTTCTCAGAAAGAGGGAAGGAAAAAGAGCAAGACTGGTCGAGATAGTTTCCAAAGAAACTAGAGAAGTGAAGATCAGCCAACGCAGAAGACGATGGGAGTCATAGGATTGCTGCCCCTCGATTTGCTGGTTGTTCGAACGAGGAAGGGCTTTATTCAGCCTGTCTACGCCGAGATTAACAGAGAGAACTTAGAATTTGCGACTAAACTAATTGGGCTCTACCATGCCAACGTCGGAAGAAAGAAGAAGGAACTGATGGTACAAGTGTCCCCATTTGAGATGATGAGATTTGACTACAGATTTGTGCGCGGACTCTCAACAATCCTTCAAAGACTAAGCGTTTTCCAGATGGAAGCAGCAGTGAACCCTCTTCTTGTGCGGAGAATGCTGTTTGAAGAAGCGAGCCGGAGAGGCTTCGTTGCATCTGATGAAACGCGAAGCAGAATCTTGAGCAATGTGGCACATCAACTTGGCGTAAGTGAGGAGCAACTGGAGAAGACATTTACAGCTGATCTGGATGATGAACTAGTTTTGAGGGAGTTCAAAACAGTAAATCCGTCAAAACTGCTGAAGATGTATAACTTGTCTCTCACTCAAACGCTGCTGTTGAGATCGACTTACATGGAAATCAGAGTTTCAGATCATTGGAAAGAGATCCTGCGATCGATAAAGTTTCGAGGATTAATGTACTCGGCTGAGACCAGAGATGGACTGGTTCAAATTGTTGTAGATGGTCCCTTTTCTCTCATAAAGCTCACTCAACGATATGGCGCTAGTCTAGCAAAGGTGTTGCCATTGATCGTGGCAGCTGACAGTTGGGAGATAAGTGCTAGTATCGTTAGAAGTGGGCAGTTTGGTAAGAGAATCTTTCAGTTGAGGTTGGCAAGCACCCAGGTGGGTGAGAAGATAAGGTCTGTGACTTCACAGGAAGGAGAGAAGATTGCCTTTGATAGTTCTGTTGAAAAGAGATTCTTCAAGGACTTCCAATCTTTGGATTCAGGCTGGAAACTTAGACGAGAGCCAACTCTTTTGACTGTTGGAAGACACGTCTTCATACCAGATTTCAGTTTTGAAAAGAGGGGAATAAAGGTGTATTTGGAGATTGTTGGCTTTTGGACCGAGAAGTACTTGGAGAATAAGATAAGAAAGCTGAGCCAACTGGAAGGTGTTGACATCATAGTGGCCGTAAACGAGAGATTGGCATGTGAAAAACTGAAGCGAGTCAAGGGCGAGGTCATCTTCTACAAGAAGCGTGTTCCGCTGAAGCCGATTCTGGAAACGCTGAGAAACCGGGAGAAAGCGATTCTACAGCGGGAAATCCAAGAGTTGGATCTTTCCTTGTTGAAGTTGGATAAGGAAGTTGTGGGGTTGAGGGAGATAGCAGAGAAGTTTGGCGTCTCGGACGAAGCATTGAGAATGAAACTGAAGGACGCTGGAGTTGAGAGATACACTCTGACAGGAGAAGCTCTCGTAAGTGACGGGAAGTTGAAGGAGATAGAGATGAAAATCGCATCTCTCCCTTCACAGTCGCTTTCAGCAGCTATTCACATGATTGAGCAAGAAGGAATTGGAACCCCATACGATGTCCTCTCAGCACTAGACTATACCATAAAGTGGAACGGACTTGACTTGGACAAGAGCCAAATCCGTAAGAAGCAATAAGCTTATTCGCCTCACTCAGGAGCTGATCGTTAAGATGACGAATGAAATATCTGTTATTCTTTGAGGCGACCTGTAGCTTTTGAAGATGACACCCTAGCAGATAGAACGGGTCTGCCAATAAGCATAATCCACAAGAGGGTCGTTACGGAGATCCCTGCCAACGTCAAAAGAATCTGCATAGAAGTCGTCCAAGTTCCAACTAAGTGAAACCAAGGAACCCACCACCACACAACGTCGTTGGGAGGGAAACCCCCTGCCCAAAGAACGTAGAACATAACATCTTGAAGGCCTGATATCATAAGTATGTTTACGGTGGCCAGTAATACAAGTGAGAACTTCAAATCTTTCATGGTTTTCTCGGAGCCCAACCAATACATCAAGCTGACAATAACCGAGAATATGACGAAGGCAACGGTGTACACAATCCAATAGTCGATGGCCCACTCGAAAGAGAATTGAAGCCCGTAATTATATAGAATTCCATGAACGATGAAGTCGATTTTAGACATTAAGCAGAAGAACGCGAAGAGTGAAAGTGCAACTAATACGCCTTTAAGGACATTTGACATTGTGTTAACCTGCCAACCTTAAGAAGTTTTGAGCATCGCAACATTTAAGATAGGCTTCTTATTGGAAAATATC
>SOJC01000125.1 GCA_004376645.1 Candidatus Bathyarchaeota archaeon | reverse complement strand
ATTTGTTTCCTCTGTTGTTTGCACAGTTTTTACGCTTGAGTCTCGTTTGATGTTGCGGGCGGTACGAATATTCGTGTCGCAAGCTCTCTGTCAATCATAAACAATCCATTGCCCTCTTTTCCGACAAGCTTCAACTTGGAGATGATTTCATTATCATTGGCTTCTTCTTCGATCTGTTCGGTGATGAACCATTGGAGAAAAATGTTTGTAGCATGGTCTTTTTCATTAATTGCAAGGTTAACCAGGTCATTAATGCATTTTGTCACGAATTTCTCATGTGCCAAGGTTTTCTCAAACATCTCTAGACCCGATCCGAATTCTGTTGGTGGTTGTGTAATAGCCTTGAGCTTCACCTGTCTGCCTTGGTCGTTGACGTAGTCGTAAATTTTCATAACATGGGTCAGCTCTTCTTGATACTGAACCATAAACCAATTGGCGAATCCTTTCGATCCAATGTAGGTACTGTAGGCAGACATTGACAAATACAGATATGCTGAATAAAGCTCCTTGTTGATCTGTTCATTTAGTGCAGTTGCCATTTTCTCACTTAACACATTTCCACCTCCCTTTCAACTCACAAAGTTGTTTTCATCATGTTTGTTCCGTATTTCATCTGCCAGTTTTTCCAAGGCCTTGAAGTCTTCATCTTTTGGAAACCCCTTTGCTACTACTGGGTCATATACGTACCCACAAATAGTGCATCTGCATTTGGTCATTTCATCACCGTTCCTTCTTCTTTTATGTATGTTGGAGCTAGTTTAGGGGTCACACCTCTCTTTATTTTGTGGTAATAAGCATAGGTCATAGGTTCGTTATCAGTGAGAATTTCAGCATCAACCACTTTTCCAATGAAAATGGTGTGTGTACCTCCATCAACTTCCTTAATCACTTCAGCCTCGATATACGCAATCGCATGATCTAAAACTATTGGGGCGCCAGTCTCGCCAATTTTTTGATTTATTCCTTTAAATTTGTCTATGTCCCTCCCACATTTGAAACCGAAATGACCTATAAACGCTAATGGCGCATTCTTCGAAAGAACCGAAATAGCAAAAATGTTGCTTTCTCGAATGAACTCATGTGTGAAGTTCTGCTTATTAATACATACAGCTATTGTGGCGGGTTCAGACGTTGCTTGGAATACCGTATTGGCAATCTGACCGTTACAATTATCTCTCTTCCCGGAGGTTACAACGTACAAGCCATAACTTATCTTATGTAATGCTCTACGATTCATTTTTTCACCTACATTCTGTCGATATGTTACCCTTACCCTTTAAGTACTTTAGATCATAGCCCATTTTCATACTAACTTGCATACATAATGCTGTGGCATTTCATTACCTTTTATTCAACCGAGAATCGTCTTTAAGTCTTCATCAGGTGTTGTTATTGGCATAATGTTAAATTTCTCGACGAGAGCATTTAGAATGTTAGGTGTCAGAAAGGCAGGCAAACTTGGGCCAAGTCTTATGTTTCTGATGCCGAGATATAGCAGAGTTAGGAGAATGGCAACGGCTTTTTGTTCATACCACGATAGTATTATACTAAGTGGAAGCTCATTGACGTCCACTCCAAAAGCCTTTGACAACGCTAATGCTACCTGAATAGCTGAGTAGGCGTCGTTGCATTGTCCAATGTCAATGAGTCTCGGTATTCCATCAATGTTTCCTATCTGCTTATCGAAGAACCGGAATTTTCCGCATCCAAGTGTTAGTACTAGGGTATCCTTAGGCGTTTTTTCAACGAACTGAGTGTAGTAGTTCCTTCCAATTTTGGCTCCGTCACATCCGCCAACTAGGAAGAAGTGGCGAATATTCTTATTCTTCACAGCTTTAATGATCTTGCCAGCTAGGCCAATCAGTGTGTTATGCGCAAATCCCACGTTCACAGTTTTACCGGGGTTGTCTTCCGTGAATCCAGGCATATCTAGGGCTTTCTTGATTACTGGCGTGAAATCTTTGTCTGGAATATGATGAACTCCAGGCCAGCTAACCAGTCCAGTTGTGAAGATATTGTCCTTATAGGATTCCTTTGGTTTCTGGATGCAGTTGGTAGTCATCAAGATGGCGCCTGGGAACTCTGCGAACTCTTTTCTCTGATTCTGCCAAGCAGTTCCATAATGTCCATAGAAGTGGCTGAATTCCTTGAGCTTTGGGTATCCATGAGCTGGAAGCATCTCCCCATGCGTGTACACGTTGATTCCCCTTCCTTCGCTTTGTCTAAGTATCTTCTCCATGTCTTTTAGGTCATGCCCTGAAACTAGGATAGCCTTTCCCTTCTTGACTCCTAGGGGCACAGATGTGGGAACAGGGTGACCATATGTTCCTGTGTGAGCCGCATCTAGTAATTCCATTGCACGCAAGTTAATTTGTCCACATTTCATGAGTAGCCCTAATAACTCCTCAATGTCCAGTGACTTGTCAAGAGTTGCTGCGAGGCTTTCTTGCAGGAAGGAGAATATTTGATCGTCTTTTTTTCCAAGAATAAGGGCATGGTGAGCATAGGCAGCAACTCCCTTTAGTCCATAAATTAAGGTTTGTTGGAGTGAGAGGATGTCCGGGTCGATGCTTGTGTCAGATTTCACTCCCACCTCCAATCCTTGCTGCACTAACCCGGTTTCTGTTTCTGCTGGAGCAAAGTTTGCTGGTCCTTTGGGCAAATCAGAGTTTCCTCCTTTCACCTTAATCTTTTCTTTCAGAGAATCACAGTGTTTGACGCTTTGTCGGATCAACTCCACAAATCTAGGAGCAGCAAAACTTACGTTTGTAAGGGTCGAAAAAGCTGCTTCAAGTGTAAATTTGTTTACTTCATCATCGTTAATTCCATTCTTTCTAGCTTCAACTGCGACTTGCGAAAGCCCCTTTAGTGAATAAATCAGCAGATCTTGTAGAGCAGCTACTTCAGGACTCTTGCCACAGACGCCAAATTTACTACACCCTTTTCCTTCGGATGTTTGTTCACATTGATAGCAGAACATTCTATTTCATCTCTCCAATTTGGATTTCATATTACAGCTTTAAACATTCGCGTTCTTTATCTTAAGTTTATCCCACATATATTCGGGATGCTCAGAACGAGATGGTCCTAGAAAGAATGTATTCGGTAGAATATTTCCATAGTTTAACATTATTAGGTTTCAAAGTGATCTTCCAACAATCTGCGTAATCCTCTTCTGATAGTTTCAGAAAGCGTTGACAGGCTAACTCCTAATCTAAGTGAGAGCTCTTGCATAGTTAGGTTTCTTGGGTACTTGAAGAACCCCATCTTAAAAGCGAGCCACAGTGCTCTCTCTTGTTTCTCTGTTAGAATCTCTCGCCTTCTTTGGAATTTTCCTACTTCCAATATCTTCAACTTGAAACCTCTTCCTTCTAATGACGATACTATAGTCTGAAAGGCTTCAAAACTAGGTGTAATGAATGTGTACAATAATCCTCCATCTTCGACTGTTCTTCCCGATATGAGAAAGGAACTGTTGGAGAGAATCGTTGTGCAGACGTCACAGCCATTACTATCAATCCAAACAGAGGTTTCACGCTTAATTTTGTCTCCATTCTGCTTGACTTCCACATTCTGAGGGATTCTGTCAACCTGCTCTGAAGGAATCTTAACTAGATGTCTTATTTTGCCAATAGCCACACCCCTAAGATCGATAATCTTAAATTGCTTAATCCCTGACTTTTCAAGCGTCTTCGACACTTGGCATTGTTTATTCACTATCTCAATTGTTATGTGGTAGGGTTCGTTTTCTGTGGGTTTCATCTGCACACACCGTACATTTGCGGGATAACTTAATGGGACGCCCGGATATAAGAATACGAGTGTACAAACGGATGCGTATCCATATAGGTGAAGAGCGGAATGGTTATCAGAAAAATCCTGAAGATCGATGAAAAGAAGTGCAACGGTTGCGGACTGTGTATTCCTACGTGCGCAGAAGGAGCTCTCAAAGTTGTTAATGGAAAGGCTAGATTAATCAGTGAAAAGTATTGTGATGGTTTGGGAGCATGCATAGGGCAGTGCCCCCAAGGCGCGATAAGTATAGAAGAAAGAGACGCTCAGGGCTTCGATGAAGGAGCTGTAAAGAAACATTTAAACACTGAAGAAGCCCCAACTGTCAATCCGGTTCAGCCCATTTCTCACTTCTGCTCATCAACCAAAACCACACGATCTTCAACCCTGACAAGTGAAAAGACCGCCAACCCCTTAGGTAGGGGGAAGTCTACGCTTTCCCAGTGGCCTGTGAAAATAACACTCGTTCCCGTAAACGCTGAATTCTTCGAGAACGCTGATCTTGTCGTAGTCGCTGACTGCGTGCCATTTACTTATGCCAACTTCCATAGCGACTTTTTAAGAGACAAAAAAGTTGTGATTGGGTGCCCAAAGCTTGATAACGTCCAGCTTTACGAGAAAAAATTGACTGAGATATTTAAACAATCCTGCATCCAGAATGTCAACGTTGTGAATATGGAGGTTCCCTGCTGCAATGGTCTGTACACCCTCGTTAGAAGAGCACTTAACGCTGTGGGAAAGAGAATCCCTCTAAAGCAAGAAGTGATTTCAGTAAAAGGAGAAAAAGTTCCGCAAAGACCCCAGGCATCAAAACAGATTTCTATCACGGGGGGGAAATAGGCTTACGGAGATCAGGTGGAACTTGCCCAGGAATAAGAAGGTTTGTGAGGCCGGTTCCGGAATATTTGAAATGTCTCATCTGCGGGGAAAGTGTGGAAATTTGGAGCGACGAAGATGTGGGAATCTGTGAAATCTGTGGCAAAGAGGTTCGAAGACATGAAAAAGAACAATCGTGTCTAGATTGGTGCAAGCATGCAGACAACTGCAGAGAGATAATAAACAACATGAAGCGATAATCCAGCGATGCTTTGGCGGTTACTGTCTTGTGCATGTATATGTGTGCCTTAGTGACCCAATCAACTGAGAGACCATGAAAGAGATGATTTAAGTGGCCAAACAAAAAAGTCGTCTAAAGATCAGCGGAATGCACTGCACTGCATTGCATGCATACGTAAAACATAAAGGGAATGTGCGTTTGAGCTAGTTTAGCAATCGATAGTTAATGAGGAGGAATGTGTGATATGGTTAAAGCATTAGTGTTTCTCGCTCCAGGGTTTGAGGAGATTGAAACTTGTACTATCATTGATATCCTGAGAAGATGCGGAGTTGAAGTCACAGTGGCAGGGTTGGTGTCTAATCAGGTTATAGGGTCTCACGAATTAGCGGTCATTCCTGATCAGAGCATAGAAGAAATACGCATAGACGATTTTAACGCCATTGTTTGTCCTGGGGGATATCCAGGTTATGAGAATCTTAGAAAGGATGAGAGAGTGGTGAGTTTGGTGAAGGAAGCCTTCTATCAAGGCAAGCTGGTGGCTGCTATCTGCGGAGCGCCAGTCGTCCTTTCCGAGGCAGGTGTCCTCAACGGGAAAGTATGCACTATATATCCTGGCATGGAAGATGAAGTCAAGAAAGGTGGAGGTATACCCAAAAAAGACATTGTTGTTGTTGATGGTAACGTCATAACCAGCAGGGGACCAGCTACAGCCTTTGCATTCTCCCTCAAACTGGCTGAAAAACTTGTGAGAAAGGAGACTGTTGACAGAGTTGCAAAGGCGACACTGGCAGACATCGCGTTAAAATGAAGATTCATCTCCACTGAAAACACAAATGAACCTAGAACTTTTAATGAGCAGTAGAGTTGATGAGATGCATCTGAGAATCTATTGAGGCTATAAAACGGAGTTTTTGCATCCAAGATTCATAAGAGATATAAGGAGTGATTCTAAAAAGGTGACTTAGTGATTCGCCATCTGAGGCTTGTCCGATGATTGTTTCGGATTTCGAAAAGATACTCCTTGAATCTGTCGATGAATCCTTGTCACATTTAGGGGAACTCTGCCAACGAGCCACCTACTTTTACTTGGAGAAAGGTTTCAACATCAGGAAATACGAGATTCCGCACAAAATCGACGAGTTCACAGTCGCTATGGAAGAGATTTTCAGTTCTGGAGCTGAAGTGCTAGAGATCCAGATAATGAAGTTGCTTAACGACAAGGTGAATCAAACCTCTGAACTTGATTATAAACAAGACGACCTAGAATTCACGGAATACATAAAATCCATTCGTCGAAGCTTGACAAGTAAAAAGCTGAAGGCAGCCAAGTAGAAGGACAACTTGACCAAATCGCTTCAACGCTGCCTTTTCTACATTCGTAATCTTTTGAGGTCAACCCCGCACTCAGGACAGAACTTGTAATACACTGATATTTCCACTCTGCATCGAGGGCACTTCTCTAATCCAACCGATTTACCAGTCGTCTTCCTTTCCTTTCGACTCATTAAGGATCGTCTAGAAGCTTGATACTCAAACAGGGCGTAGATACCTATTGTGTTCCCGCCAATCGCGAACACAATCCCTCCTGCGAGAAGGAAGATTGAGATCCACCCATATTTTCCTGCGATTCTGAAGTCAAATTCTTGAACGAGAGGATTGCCAGGGAGACTATTGTCCACATACTGATTGGTGATTACGTTTGCAAGTCCAGCTACGAGACCTAGAAAGATAGAACCCAAAATGCCGAAGATGATTGACACAACGAACAACAGTCCTAATCTCAAAACAAATCCCCTTAGTTACAGTAACTAAGCTCCCTAGTGAGCCTAAGGCATAATTACTTTTTCGCCGATGCCCTCCACACCTCTCACCATCTCTTCAAGACCTAGCGTACTGATGGTCGGTGATTGTGCAAGCTTCCCCAACTCGTGAGAGATGAGGTTGACATCAATACTTCAATCTCTATAGTTTGCTAAACTATAAAGGGCATGCATGCATTTTTATTAAACATTAATGATTTAGAAAAAGTGTAAGTCAAAGGGTTGAACGTTTGGTGGATTCGTTGACTGGACCGGAAGTTGAATCTGAAAAAGCTGGGCAGCGTAGAATCGGGTTCAATTTTCCCATGTTGACTGTTAGGACACAGATGTTCTCTGGAGTTTTTGATATGCTTGGGTCCCTTCGAGCCTCACGATTGATTTCTTGGATTGCCCTCATCATTGTACCAATTGTGGCAAGCATTGGACTTTACCTGATTTCCAACAGTCTATTTACTTTGTTATGGACTCCGACTGCAAGAGATATAACTCGTGAACTGGGTCCTGGAGCATACCTGCTGTTACCAGGGATTAACCCCTTTCTTCCTATATTGTATGGGTGGGTGGCTATAATTTGTGCAATTGCGGTTCATGAAGGAGCACATGGAGTTATAGCAAGAAATCGTGGAATGAAAGTTAGGTCCAGTGGTCTACTTTTTTTTCTCGTTATTCCTGTTGGTGCCTTTGTAGATGTTGATGAGAAACAGCTTGCAAAAGCAAAATCTAAGGATTCTCTGAGAGTTATGGCAGCGGGGGTAGGCGGAAATATTGTTGTAGCCGTAGTGTGTATTCTTAGTGTTCTGGTCATTGTTAGCGGGTTGACTCCAATCATTGATGGAGTGTACGTCTCTGATGTTATGGATGGTATGCCTGCTGAGGAGGCAGGGTTGCTAGCTGAGGACGTTTTTGTTTCAGTGGATAATGTGGAGATTGGTAATTTTGAGGAGTTAAAGGCATTGTTAGAGAACAAGGATCCAGGTGATGTTGTGCAGGTGATTGTGGCTAGGGGAGAAATGTGGGAGGATCGGTTTTCCACATCTGTGAATTTAACTGAGTCTGAGGATCGGACCGTTATGGGGGTGACTGTGGGTGATTTAATGACTGAAGAGCGGTTAAGATTTTATCAGGCGTTGGCTCCTGAAACGTTTTCTATGTACTTGGTTCCGCCGGCTTTGGCTCCTGGCTTAGTGCCTTTTTCAGATTCTTTGGCTCTTTTCTATACGCATGGGTTGGGGGCGCAATGGCATGTTTTGGCGAACGTCCTCTTCTGGTTGTGGTTTGTCAACGTGAATGTTGCGGTATTCAATGCTTTGCCGATTTATCCTCTGGATGGAGGGCGAATGTTCAACATTTCGTTGAAGAGCATTCTGGGTCGAAGAGTGGGTGAAAAGATTGTTTTACGAATAACTATTGCGGTGACGGGTACTTTGATTTTTGTGCTACTGATGATTGCTGTAATTCCCTTCATTCTGTAAGCATGATAGTCCGAGCTGTCTCGCGCGCTCAAGGAATAGAAAAAAGAGGGGAATTTGCGGGAATAATTCGGGTGATATCTCCACTGGGGTTTTCGTCCAAGCTAGACGACGACCCCGCAGATGCATGCATGTGGACTTACATCTGACTCCCAAATTATTGAAAATGCAGCAACGCAGATTGTCACGGTAATATCTGTGGGATTCCTCGTAGGTTTAGAATTTGCTAACTGGACAAATAGTGAATAACACCCAACTTAACCAAGTTTTCCACGTCAATACTTAAATACCTAAGATTTTTATGCAAACAGCACGAGGGCTCAAAAGGAGTTTAATCGACGATGACAGATCAAGAAGAACTGGATAAGGTTATCAAAGAGCAAGAGAGATGGGAAGAGACTACGGTGCCAAGCTGGCTTAAGCGCCATCCTGAGAGGAAGAAGAAATTCCACAATATCTCAGAATTGCCAATAAGGCGGCTCTACACTCCCGCAGACACCAAAAACATCAGCTATTTGCGAGATATAGGCTTCTCTGGAGAATTTCCCTTCACCCGCGGTGTTCATGCCACGATGTATCGGGGGCGCCTCTGGACCATGCGCCAGTTCAGCGGGTTTGGCACTGCAGAGCAGACCAATAAGCGATTCAAATATCTACTGAAAGAAGGAGAAACAGGTCTCAGCATCGCCTTTGACTATCCCACTATCATGGGGTATGATTCTGACGATCCTATGTCAATCGGGGAAGTAGGAAGATGCGGTGTAGCAATAGCCTCCCTAAAAGACTTCGAAACGCTCTTTGATGGTATTCCTCTTGACAAGGTTACTACGAGTATGACGATTAATGGTCCCGCAGCGATGTTGTTGGCGATGTATATCGCTATTGGCGACAAACAAGGAGTACCTTACGCAGTGCTTGGAGGAACA
This sequence comes from Candidatus Bathyarchaeota archaeon, assembly GCA_004376645.1. Lineage (GTDB taxonomy): Archaea > Thermoproteota > Bathyarchaeia > Bathyarchaeales > SOJC01 > SOJC01. The sequence goes on along the minus strand of SOJC01000125.1, from coordinate 3,031 downwards.
ACACAAAACGATCTCTTGAAAGAGTTCTTTGCACAGAAATTATGTATCTTCCCTCCGCGACCCTCGGTCAAACTGGTGACTGACATAGTTGAGTTTTGCACGAGTAATTTGCCTAGGTGGAATCCGATAAGCGTAAGTGGTTATCACATTCGTGAAGCTGGATCGAACGCTCTTCAAGAGTTAGCCTTCACAATATATGATGGAATTTCTTATGTGGAGGCTGCGTTGGAGAGAGGACTTGAAGTAGACGAATTTGCCCCAAGACTAAGTTTCTTCTTCGCTAGCCACAACGATCTCTTTGAGGAGATCGCTAAGTTTCGAGCTGCACGGAGACTCTGGGCAAGACTCATGAAAGACAGATTTCATGCACGGAAAGCACGGTCCATGTGGATGCGGATGCATGTTCAAACATCTGGCTGCACATTAACTGCGAATCAACCCCTTAACAACATCATCCGAGTAACAATCCAATCTCTCGCAGCAATACTAGGGGGAACCCAAAGTTTGCACACAAACAGCCACGATGAAGCTCTATGCCTCCCAAGCGAAAAAGCAGTACGCATAGCCTTGCGAATACAACAGATAATAGCCCATGAGAGCGGAGTACCAAACACAATAGACCCAGTGGGAGGGAGCTACTACGTGGAAACGTTGACGAATCAGCTGGAAGAGAAAGCAATGGACTACATTGATAAGATTGACAGCATGGGCGGTGTCTACGAAGCCATCGAGAGAGGATTCTTCCAAAAAGAGATCGCTGACAGCGCATACAAATACCAGAAAGAGATCGATGGCAACGAAAGAACCTTAGTTAGCGTAAATAAATACTGCATCGAAGAGCCAGAATGCCCAATCGAACTCCTACGCGTCGATCCTGCAGTTGAAGAACAGCAGATATCCAGGCTTGAGAAACTACGACGAGAACGCAATAAGACCAAAGTGAAACAGGCACTCAATAAACTTCACGATGAGGCGGACAAAAACAGTAACCTAATGCCCACAATCATCGAAACTGTAAAAGCTTATGCGACACTAGGGGAAATATGTAGTGTCCTACGAGGAGTGTACGGAGAATACAAAGAACTAATCGTCATCTAAGAGGGAGGATTTGAATCCTTGACAGAGAAGAAAATTCGAATTCTTGTGGCAAAACCGGGATTGGACAGCCACGATAGAGGCGCCAAAGTGGTAGCAAGAGCCCTAAGGGACGCCGGAATGGAAGTAATCTACACAGGGCTCAGACAGACTCCCGAACAAATAGTAGAGACAGTTCTTCAGGAGGATGTTGATGTTCTCGGTCTGAGCATACTATCGGGGGCACACATGACCCATTTCCCAAAGATAATGAACCTAATGAAACAGAAAGATCTAAAAGACGTTCTCGTGTTTGCCGGAGGCATAATTCCAGAGGAAGACATTGAACCTCTGCAAAAACTCGGGATACGAGAAATCTTCGGACCAGGTACGCCAACAGAAACTGTAATTGACTTCGTCAAAAAGAATGTGCAAAAGAGTCGTTGATAGAAAGTGGCAGTTGCCTCCCAAATCGTCACCTCATTACTGCAAGGAAATCAGAGAGCTGTAGCTAAGGCGATAACTCATGTGGAAGATGGGACCTCTGAAGCTGAGAAGATAACGGCTCTGCTGTATCCGCATACTGGAAAGGCTCAAGTTATAGGGATCACTGGGTCAGGCGGGGTTGGCAAGAGTACTCTGATTGAGAAACTAGTTAGAGAGCTGAGGAGAGGTGGTAAGACAGTGGGAGTTATTGCTGTGGACCCTACCAGCCCGTTTTCAGGAGGCGCCTTTCTAGGCGACCGTATACGTATGCAAGACCTGAGCACAGACGAAGGAGTTTTCATACGTAGCATGGCGACAAGGAACAATCCAGGAGGTTTAGCTAGGGCTACGATGGATACAGTACGAATCCTTGACGCTTCAGGCAAAGATATTATCCTGATAGAGACAGTGGGCGCTGGACAATCAGAAGTAGATATCATCAAGATTGCCCCCACAGTAGTCGTAGTGTTAGCTCCAGGCTTCGGAGATGCAATCCAAACCATCAAAGCAGGCATCATGGAAATAGGAGACATCTTTGTCATTAACAAGGCCGATCGAGAAAGCGCTGACAAGGCAGTCATCAACATTAGAGCAATGCTTCAACTGGGAACCCAGAGAGGCAAATGGATTCCTCCCATAGTTAAAACTACAGCTACAACAGGCGCTGGAGTCAGCGAACTTCTAGAGAAGATCGGAGAACACAGAGAGTACTTGAGCAAAGGCGAAGCTAGCCAAAGACAGAGAAGAATAGTGAGAGAAGAACTTGAAGAAGCCATAAAGCGAAAGACCGCAGAGCACATCCTAACTGCCCTACAGAAGGAGGGCGAACTAGACAATCTGATCTCAAAGCTTCTCTCAAAGGAGATAGATCCTATGTCTGCGGCCGAAGAAGCGCTAAACAGAATCCTAACGAGATCAAAGAGAAGATGATCTGATGAAAGAGGAGAAACTCCCAACAGGTTTGGTGCAAGTCTATACTGGCAACGGAAAAGGGAAAACCTCAGCCGCCTTCGGCTTAGCCCTCAGAGCCATAGGTAGAGGATTGAAAGTATACATTATACAGTTCATTAAAGGGGGCTTTGACTATGGCGAACTCTATGCAATCAAAGAATTGCCAAACTTGAAGCTTGAAGCCTTCGGCCATGGGAGATTCATAACAGAAAAACCTCCCCGAGAGGACGACATAAAATCTGCAAAGGAAGCCTTAGATCTAGCCAGAGAGGTCATCAAGAAAGGCGAATTCGATATTGTAATACTTGACGAGATCAATGTAGCACTAACCCTGGAACTTGTCAAGATTCAAGAAGTAGTTGATCTTGTAAAGGAGAAACCTGAGCACGTGGAAATGGTCTTAACAGGGAGAAATGCTCCAAAGGAGATAGTTGAAGTCGCGGATTTAGTCACTGAGATGAGAGAGATAAAACACCCCTTCAAGAAAGGAATCCCCCCAAGAAGAGGCATCGAATACTAA
>SOJC01000101.1 GCA_004376645.1 Candidatus Bathyarchaeota archaeon | reverse complement strand
GTGGACGAGGCGGGATTTGAACCCGCGGCCTCCACGATGCCAACGTGGCGATCATTCCAAGCTGATCTACCCGCCCTCTTTCAGTCTAAGAACTGTTTCCAGAGGTTGTTTCGACATTCTTTTCTGTCCTATTTGATATTTTTGGTTAGGTCAGACAGCAATTATAGGCAGTGGCTTAACTATTAAAATCGTGCGCACATTGATGGAAACCAAAGGGTCAACAAAAGATGCCTAGAGGTTCGTTGTTGAATGGGTTAGGGCTTTGAGATTGATGGCTTTGCTGCTTTCAGTTTTGCGGCTTGTGCTCTCTTCTTCTTCCTTTCAACTGCGTTTCTTCCAATGAAGTCGCTGCTTTGAAGCTCGCGCATGTACCACGCTCTGTCGCGTGAAAAGTAGATTCCCACCGCTAATCCAAAGATCATTAGGGCTAGGCCACTCAGGGTCAACGCTAGTCCTAGTATACATCCGGGTGTTGACGTGAAGTTTACGGGTATAAAGAGGATCCAGTCTACTGTTTCTGCGACAAAGAGTGTCTCCATGACTCCTCCTATGAATAGGACACTTCCTGCGATGAACATTAGGTATGCTGACATCTCGTTGTGTCGGGATTCGGCGGCTTTTTCTTGTAGGTATTCGCGGAAGGACAAGTTTGTCCACAGAGAAACAGACTGGTAAATTTGTATGTAAAGCTTATGTTGTTTTGCTATGTACTTAGAATCTAAGTAGTTTTGTTGTATTTGTGTTCAACAGGTACACGGAAAAGTTTATTAAATCTTAACAGTTTCTATACCGTTTAAGGTGCCACCTTTTGTCAAGACTCATCACCATACAACAACAGAACAGCAGCTGTGAAGCCTGCGGAAGGGAAATCGAGAATCCAATCCAACTAACCAACCTCTCAGCAGACCCCATGCAAACCTATGAAGCTTGCCCATTCTGCTTCGCAAAACTAAACGAGACACTAATTGACAAGGGCCAAAAAGAATTAACCGATGCAGCAGTCAGGAATCTGAAGCCGACCCCGAAAAGCAATCAAGAGAGAGACCAAAAAAACGACGATAACATCGATTGCCCCCAGTACTTCGGATACTTGAAGAAACGCCCCAAGAACGCACCGATCCCAGACTCTTGTCTAACTTGCGAAAAAATGATTCAATGCATCCTCTAGCAGACACAAAGTTCTCGTCATAAATATGTATTGCTAGCAAGTTTTAGGAATCATTATTCAGGATACCGAAGTTAAGTTCATAACATATTTATCGTTTCGTCAGATTTATCATTGTTGGGATTAGCATTGGCAATTGCGCGAATAAGCGTTAAAGATGAAAACGAGTTGCGGAAGATCATTCTAAGTGACGTAAGCGTTGTCGAGAAGGGACTAACTGTAATCTGCGATAATATGCCTATTGACTCTTCGACCCGAGTTGACGTGCTCTGTCATGACGAAGATGGGCAACTAGTCGTTCTGAAACTAGGCCACAAAGAAGCTGACAACATGTTCTTTGAAGGGTTAAAAAACCTAACCCACCTAAACAACGTGAAACCCATGCTTAAATTCTCTTACAAAGACTTTAAGATAAGCGAATCCAAGTCACCCAGGCTCATCTTTCTGGCTCCCTCCTTCTCAGAGCAATTAATCGGTGTAGTCCGCCAGATGCAAGGCATACAGATGGATCTCTACACATGGGAATACTTCGAATTCGACGACAAAAGAGCTTTGCACCTAGAACCAATCTGGGTAAGTGAGGCAACCAAGTCAAAACTGCGAAGATCAAAACCAGAGAAACCAAAACCGTTGAAGACTGAAGAAAAACCTGAGAAAGTAACAGAAGAAGTAATGATGCCCCTAGAGGAAGCTTCAGCAGAACCAACAAAGAAAGAACGAACAAAGAAAAAATCGATCTTCTCAATATAGACCCCGCAAAACACATAAAACCCACCACATTTTTCCACGATCTTCACGTTTCCTCCCTTTACCAACCCGCAACATAGTGCTTCTTAGATTCATCTATGGCTTTTACATAAGGTACCTGTACCTAGACACATCAGCCATAGGATCGTACGAGTACTAGTGGAACCTAAGAACTGGTGAAACGCCCAAGCAGATACACATTGGCATCGAAGAGAATGAAGCAACAAAAAACTCTTTGAGACCGATAGATCAAAACCCACGCAGATTTCATATAGATAAAGGAGCTATTTTCTACATGAGTTGATAGATTATGGATGTGAAACTGTCTATTGACGGTAAAGAAATTGAGCTCAATCAGTTCGCGACGAAGATCTTCAGTGGGATAATTGCGGGTGCAGTATCATCTTTGAGGGGAGTAAAGAAGGATTGGAGAGAAGTTCAAATCGTAGTAAACGCGATTGATAAGCAGGGTTGAAGCTAGTCACAGTGTGTGTTAAGTTAGGCTCTTAGGAGCATTTTTGAGAGATGTTAGCAAGGGGATCTTGCTGGTTTTGTATTTGTGTTCTACGTGTCGACAAAAACGTTTATTAAATATTACGATGTTTGATAGTGATGTGGAAGACAGATTGAAAAACCAGACCTGAGAGAAGGAGTGAAAATTCAGATGCAGGGCCTAATCATATTCGCTACATTCTTTACCATCTTCTTAGCATCCACAGTAGCGATTCCTTCACCTCTATTCCCTGGAAACATCATCTGCCTTCTGTTTAACATCTCAAATGTGAGCCAAGCTTCAATAACAAGTGCACTGGCAAATGGGATATTCTACGGGTTCATTGCATGGATCATCTTCAGTTTAGGCTCCAGATGGATAGAAAAGAATGCTACTAAAAACAAGTTGACTTAGAAAAAAATAGTTACTGCAAGTCAAACCCGGTTATGTTAATGACACTTCCACAGCCCTTGCACTTTATCACGAGTTCTCTTAGTTCATCGTCTGCTTCCATCTTAACCTCTCGTATGACATACGCATTTTCTGTTTTATCCTCAGGCGAGATCACGGCTCCACAATATGGACACGGAAAATCTCCGTCACCCTTGATCTTTGTTAGATCGACCACATACATCATGGAAGTTTTCTTCATTGCTCACACACCCATTCTACATGGATATTTCTGGTTTTACTATTTAGCAAATAAATAACATTTGTGAATCCCAAATCAATAATCCTCTGGCAGGGTGAGTTAGTATCTTTTTCCAGCAATGCATACATAATGAAGGTTACTACGAAGGCTCTCATGAGGAGGGAATCTGATGCTACACATACTACGGGATCAACCCTTAAAGGCATATCTTTGAAGACTGCTACAATAGCCGTAAAGAGGACCGATGAGATAGCTGGGGCGAACCATTCCATCTACAATCACCGAATGTTCATGAAGGAGCTGACCCTCAACTCTGCGCAGACACATTTTCTGCATGCACACATTAAAACTGTTTTTTCCTTCCAAGACTAAAGCGCATGCATGCATCATGAACGAGAGAGCCCAAAGATCAAACTACCTCATTTGGACATTATTAGTCGCTACAAATATTATATAACTCGTCACGGTAGATTGTGATTACAGCGGAGGAAGCAAGTTGAAGATGCAACTGGGGTTATTGACGTTTGGAGTGTTTCTAATATTTGCTACGGCTTGGATCTCTGCTTGGATCTTAGGCAGTATAAGAGTTGAGAATGTTGCTCCTCTAGTTCTTCTTTCTACTGGTGTTTGGACCGTGGTGCTTGCTGTTGTCAAAAGGATCAGTCATACCGTGGATGGCGATGCCTTCGCCACTTTCAGTTGGGGTATACTTTTTGTTGTTATCGGTGGCTCATGGTTCCTGAGCAATGTTGGGTTGGCAGT
>SOJC01000024.1 GCA_004376645.1 Candidatus Bathyarchaeota archaeon | reverse complement strand
ATGCGAGTATGCAGGAGAAAAAGTTTGATTGGATTGCTGCTATAGAATTCTATGAAAAGGCCTCAGCCGCTGCACTCAAGGGACATCTCAATTTCGAAGTGGCGGAAATTTGCGAGCGAATTGGCTTCTGCTATAATCGTGTAGCTCTTCAAGCTGGAAATGTGCCAGAATTTAAGAGCCGTATGCTTCAGGCTTTAAACGGATACAAGGAAGCCACTAAACTTTTCGAGAAAATTGCAGGTCTTGAAAAACAGGCAAAGATTTGTCACTGTAAAGCTATCACAGCTTATGTTAATTCTTGTCTTACGTCAGATTATTCCTCCCGGAAAAGATTACTAGATGAGTGTTGGAACCTCGAAAAGGACGCCTTAAGAATCTACATGAAAGTAGATGACCATGTCAGCTTAGGAAGAACATACAACGAACTGAACAAGTATCTTGTCGATCGGCTGACCCTTGAATGGAATAAACAGACACGGCAGAAAATTTTGAGAGAAGCGCTAAGTTATGGAGAGAAAGCAATCGACATATTTTATAGGTTGGAGGATGAGTCCGAGCTTATAAAAGCCTACTATACAGCGACTATTCACTGCATCACTGCTGCGAAGGGTTTAAAACTCGATGAAAGGGGCAAATGTAAGAAAAAAGCTTTAGACTACTCACGAAAGGCTGTGGAGCTCTCCGAGAGAATTGGAGATCCCTATCTCCTTGGTATGTCAAACATCTATCTAGGATCTGCCATTGCTGATTTTACTGACAAACCCGATGGAGCAGAAAAACATTTTGTCGAAGCTTTGCGGTGCGGCCTACAAACAGGGGATAATTTTTTGGTGGGAAAGGCATCCTACCTACTAGCTTTTTTGATGGCTTGGAAAATCGTGGCAGAGGAAGACCCAGAGAAAATAAGAGAAACATCTAAAAAATGTGACAAGTATGCTGAAGACGCTATACACCGCTTCAAAATTATTTCCTCCGATCGAGAGATCGCGTCTAGCTACTATTGGCATGCTGAAAACAATATTTTTCTGGCCAGATCCGAAGCCAGTTGGAAGAGGAAACGTCTCTTCCTCAAAAAATCTGTAGAAGCTGGAAAAAAGGGTCTAAAACACGCACAACGCTCCGGTTCCATAGATGCTACATGGTTCATCCTTCATCCCCTCAGCAAGTCGCTGTTTCTACTGTCAACCTTAGAGACAAACATGGACAAGAAAACGCGGCTTCTGAAAACAGCGTTGAAGTATAGAGAAGAAAACATAAAAACTCTAAAACAGGCCATGCCCTACTTCTTTTGGAACCACGGCGCGTATCATAATTACCTGGCTCTAACGCAAGCCGAACTTGCGGAAACGAAGCGAGATGACAGACAAAAAGTGACGCTTCTCAAGGATGCAATTACGAGTGGAGAAAACTGCATAAAATTCTGCTCGCGGTCAGGCAGCTTAAGTCGTGGACAATACGCTACACTCGGAAAATATTACTTTGACTATGGAGGAATACTCAATCAACTTTACATGCTAACTGGTACTCCCAAATTTCTAGGCAAGTTACTAGAGGTCTTCAGTCGAGCTGTCGAGAGCTACGATAAGGTTGACCTATCCAGTCGTGTCGCTGAAGGCTACTGGCAATTGGCTGAAGTCCACAACAAGCTTCGAAACTATGAGAAAGCTGCGGAAAGCTTTGACCTAGCAAGTAAAACCTACGCTAAAACGTCTGAGAAGATCCCTTCACTTACAGACTTCTATCAAGATCATGCCTATTACATGAAAGCCTGGAGCGAGATAGAAAAAGCAAGGCACTATCATGCAAAACAGCAGTATGATGATGCAAAGAAACATTATGAGGTAGCAGCTAGTATGCACAAGTCTACCAAGTCTTGGAGGTATCTTGCCGCAAACTATTTCGCGTTAGCTCAGATGGAACATGGCGAAAACCTAAGCCGCAAAGAACAACCTGAAGAAGCAAGAGATATCTTCCAAAAAACAGCTACGCTCTTCATAAACGCAAAGAACTCAATAATGACCCAGTTGGACAGCATTGAAACCAAAGAAGAGAAACAAATGGCTACTGAACTAGTCAAAGCTTCAGTTACTCGACGGGAATATTGCCTTGGTAGAATCGCTTTAGAGGAAGGAAAAATCCTCGACAGACAAGGTGACCACGCTGCGAGCTCCATAAAATATGGCGCAGCTGCAGGAAAATTTCAAAAAGCAATCAATGCAATGAAATATGAATGGGATCGCCAAGAGCTAGAACCCATAGTTTGTCTATGCAAGGCTTGGCAAATGATGGCAAGAGCAGAAGCCGAAGCCTCACCCCACCTGTACTTGCAGGCGTCTCAACTTTTTGACGAAGCTAAGAAACATAGCTTCAACGAAAAAACCAAATTGCTAGCTATAGGTCACAGCTCCTTCTGCAAGGCATTAGAGGCAGGGAGAAAATTTGAGGCAACAAGAGAAATCAAACTCCACACAGCTGCAACCAAGCACCTGGAAGGCGCAGCAAACTACTATGTTAGAGCAGGATTTATGACCGCCTCAGAGTATGTCAAAGCCACTCAACGTCTTTACGACGCTCACTTGTATACTCACAAAGCCAAAACAGAAATAGACCCAAGAAAGAAAGCTCAGTATTACCGCATGTCTGAAAAACTCCTACAGGCTTCAGCAGCCTCTTATTCGAGAGCGAAAAAACCTGAAAAGAGCCAAGATGTACAGAGACTTTTGGAGAGTGTTAGGGAAGAGCGGGAACTTGCATTGTCATTAACCGAGGTTATTCATCCTTCAACCATCATGTCGACCACAACTTCTTTCTCTACACCAACACCAACCTTCGAGAAAGCAGTAGGCCTTGAAAGATTTGAAGGCGCGAATGTCCACGTTGATCTGGTTCTCAGTGCAGAAGAAACCATAGTTGGAGAAGACTTTAAAATGCAAATTCACGTTGCAAACATTGGAAAGGAACCTGTTCTACTAACCAATGTGGAGGGAATCTTTCCTGAGGGTTTCGAGCTAGTTGCAAAACCTGATCATTGCCACCGTGAAGACATGGATCTGAACTTAGACAGAAAACGACTTGATCCCCTAAGGACAGTACAAATGAACCTTGTCCTAAGGTCCTTCAATAAAGGTAAACACAAGATTCAAGCGCGGATCAATTGTATAGATGAAACGGGACACGCATTTTTTTGTACACCAGATCCAGTAGATTTGCAGATTTCGGAAATTATGCTTCCAGACCGGATTACTACTGGTTTCAGAAGTCTGGATACTTTGCTGTATGGGGGAATACCTGAGAACTACGCAGTCGTATTAACCTCCCTCTCCTGTGATGAAAAAGACATGTTGATCAAGAGTTTTCTTGAATGTGGAGCAAAGGAGCAGCAAATCACTGTTCTAGTCACGGCCGGTGCGCGGGGAATAAAGGCTCTATCGAAAATGTGCCAATCCAGCCTGTACATTATCATCTGTAATCCTCAGACGGATTCTGTAATAGATGGTCAACCAAATATATTCAAACTAAATGGAGTGGAAAATCTCACCAACATTAGCATCGCGATGACCTCAACTTTTCGCAGACTAGACGAATCGCTGAGAGGACCAAGGAGAGCGTGCATTGAAATAATCTCAGATGTTCTACTGCAGCATGGAGCGGTTCGAACTAGGAGATGGCTTAATGCACTAATTCCTGAATTAAAATCAGGAGGTTTCATAACTTTGGCAGTGATGAACCCCCACATGCATCCTCAACAGGAAGTCCAAGCCATTCTGGATCTCTTTGATGGAGAGATAAATATCACAGAGAAGGAAGCAAAAGAAGGGGGAGGGAAATTCCTGAAAATAAAGAAAATGTACAATAAAAAGTAC
>SOJC01000097.1 GCA_004376645.1 Candidatus Bathyarchaeota archaeon | reverse complement strand
TTTTCTGTGCACTCTAAAGGGGTTTTGACAACTTCCATCTCTTTCTGGAAGTAGCTAGGGAGTTGCTGCTTGATTGGTTGACGGGCTACACGTTCATCCAATATCACTATGCATCCTTTGTCATTGGTTGACCGATGAACCCGCCCGCAGGCTTGAACTAGGCGAAGTACCGCGGGAACTTGATAGGCATAGGCTTCACCATTCCCTTGGAACTGATGATCATAGTAGTTTATCAAGGCTCTCTGATACACGTTCCAAGTAGCATAGGGAAAGCCTACAACCACAACGCATGTTAAGAGATTGTTTGGGTAGTCCATTCCTTCGCTGAACTTTGCTCCCATGACGCCGAGTAGCATGTTGTTAGTTGAACTCTTTAGTCCCTCTATCACCCGTTCCCTTCTGGTTTTGCGTCCTTCTATGATCAAGTTTCTTCTAGTTTTGATCAGAGGCAGAATTGTATGCATAAGCGCATAGCTTGTAAAGAACACAGCCATGTTCCCAAGGTTCGCTTCTGATATGGCTTCGATGTAGTTCTTCCACCTTTCAAGCATCTGTTCAGTTCTTCTCTGGTATCTTGACGATACATCCTTCGCTGCAATGATTAGTCGATTCTTAGTCGGAAAGGGAGAATCAAACTCTTTAAGCTGAACACTGTTATGATCATATAACATTAGGTCTCTGTATACTTTCAACGGCGAGAATGAACCGCTCATTACAATGCTTCCTCGTGCTCTTCGTAAAACAGAATCCGTGATTTGCCTTCCATCCAGGCACTTGACCTCCAAAACTATCCTGTCCTGTAAGCCTTTCCTGAATAGATGAATGTATTTCGCTTCGGTGTTTTCGAAGAAGTTTTCCATGAATTCGCCTACTCTGAAGTTGTAACTTAGGAGTCTCTCATGACCTAGTTCCTGTCGCTTCTCTCTAACGTATTCTCCATACTCTCGTAGAGTAGTCGCAACTTCGAGGCCAGGATCTCCACTGAGGTCAAGAAATAGGTCGCTAATTTTAGATGGGTTGAGTTGTTTGACCTCTTTGTTTCTCAGGGTTTGTTGGGCACGCTGAAAAATATCGTCGTTTATCAAGGTGAGATATTCTTGAATTAAGGATGAAGATTCGTGTCGGAATCTCTTTGCTTCGTTGAAAGCTCTCTCTACCGTAGTTCTCCCTAATCTGTCGGAGAGGAGTTCCCTTGAAAAGGCAGGGAGATTGTGTGCCTCATCAACAATTAGGAATACGTTGGTTAAGTCTGCCCCAAAACTCTTCAGTGTAGCTTCTCGGATTCGAGAATTGAATAGGTAGTGATAAGTTCCTAGGAAGATGCGAACGCGACCAAGGATTCTTCTTAGCACTTCATAGGCGCAGAAGCCCTTTTCAGACATCAACTTGACGGATTCGAGGGGAGAGAGGAATCTGTGAGCGCATTCCAGAGCCAGTTCTTCAGCTTCCCTCTTTCTTCTGATCATGTGTGCGTAGAACTTGCATTGGGGTTTACGGGAGGACTCACTATTGTCTTTCAGTCTCTTGCATTCCTCAAAGAAGTCAAAGTAAGAAAGGTTTTCTCTAAGATGCAACGGGCACATGCTTTGCTTGCTGAAGAAGGACACAGCCGTTAGGTTAGGTCCCAGTGCCTTCAGCTCTTTGAGAAAAATGCGTAGTTGACTTCTGGTTCTGAAGCTAATTAAGAGTTTGTTATCTTCGAGTTGTGGTAGAACAGCTAGCAATGAAGCCAGAGATTTCCCTATCCCACAGGGGGCACTTCCTAAAAACACTTGGTTTTCCTTGATGGCTCTAGTTGCTTCGTCTGTGAATTCTCTCTGTCCTTCTCGTATTTCGTAGTTCTCTGGGAACCAGCTTGAAGGTTCACCGTTTCTTCTTCGTCTTATGATGTTGGGGGCTCTTCTAACGAGTTTGGGAAGCTTGCTCGCTAGAATCAAGTATGTTTCGCAATCGCGGCAGAACCTACTCTCAGTGTATTCCTCTAGGGAATATGTCCTTCCGCATTTTCGGCAAGCAAAGATTTGAGGCAAGATGTTCACCCATTTTAACCTACGATTACAACTTATGCTTTGCCAACTGTGATAATTCAATCAGCAATAGCCATTCCTGCAACATGTAGACCGAGCGCGTGGAGAGAAGAGCTAGTGACCACCAAGTCGTATGGCTTAGCTTGACCATGAGAAACAGACACTAAGATTGCAGGTTCTGTCATAGATTGAACAGTTTGAAGTTTTTGACGTGATCTTTTAGCCCTCCCTTGCTAAATCTTTGAGGAGGTTCTTCTGCTTCTTTGTCAATTTCTTAGGAACAGATATGTTAACACGTATGAGTAGGTCGCCTTTACCGTATCCTCTGAGACGTGGCATACCTCTACCTCTAAGTTTGATTATCTCCCCTGGTTGCGTTCCATGATCAATTTTGACGGTTGTGCTCCCGTTGAAAGTGGGCACGGTGACTTTTGTTCCTAGTGCTGCCTGAGGGAACCCGATTTCCAAGTTGTAGAGCAAGTTGTCACCGATTCTCTCAAAGTGTGGGTGGGGTGCCACGTGAATGGTGATGTAGAGATCTCCATGGATGCCTCCTTCGAGGGGAGCTTCTCCTTCTCCTCTAAGTCTTAGTTGATATCTGTCTTCTATGCCTGGTGGCACTTTAACTGTGATTCCCCTCTCTCTCTTAGCAACGCCTGTTCCTCTACAGAGGTGACAAGGAGATTCTATGAGTCTACCTTTGCCTTTGCATAATGGGCACGAGACAACTTGTACAAACATTGAAAAACTGCTCCTACTTATGTTCTGAACCTTCCCGGCACCTTTGCACTTGGGACAGACTTTGATGGAAGTGTTCGGACGAGCGCCAGTGCCATTGCAGATTCCACATTTTTCAGTCCGTGTGACATTAATTCTTCTTTCTACTCCCTTCGCTGCCTCTTCCAGCGAGATCTTGAGACCATAAACTAAGTCCCGCCCTCTACTCACCGTCCTTCTAGAGCCACGCCTGCCAAAAAATGTGCTGAAAATGTCTCCGAAGCTGAAGCCAAAGCTGAAGTCTCGGAATATTGATTCAAAATCTGCCCCCCTAAATATATCCTCAGCTGTATATCGTTGGTCGAATCCTGCGTGTCCCAGTAGGTCGTATTGCCTTCGTTTCTCGTCGTCTGAGAGGACGGCGTAGGCTTCAGATATTTCCTTGAATTTTTCTTCAGCGTCAGGCGATTTGTTCCTATCGGGGTGATACTGCATGGCTAGTTTTCTGTAGGCGTTCTTAATTTTATCTTTAGACGTATTGTTGGATACTCCTAGAATCTCATAGTAGTCCCTTTTGCCAGCCATTTCCCTTACCGCGATTTTAGTGCTACAACTAGGTTAAATTGTGCTAATTTTCGTCAACCTTGTAGTCTTTGGAATCGACCACTTTCTCGTCATTTTCTTTGGCTGTCTCAGCAGTCTTAGTTTTTTGGGTTGCTTGTTGGGCTGCAGCTTGTTGATAAATTGCTGTTCCAACGTCCTGTAGCACGTTTGTGAGTTCTTCAGATTTCTTCTTGATAGCTTCCAGATTGCTTCCAGCCAATGTGTCTTTCAAATCAGTGATTGCTTTGTCTACTTTCTCTTTCTGTTCCTCAGTTAGTTTTTCAGCTAAATCTTTCTTTGTTTTCTCAGCGGTGTAGATTAGACTGTCAGCCTTGTTCCTCGCTTCAGCTTCCTCGCGTCTCTCTTTGTCTTGTTCCGCGAATTGCTCTGCTTCTTTTACCATCCTCTCCTTCTCATCGTCAGATAGCTTTGTCGAGGCTGTGATCGTTATTTTTGTGTCCTTGCCTGTGCCTAAATCCTTCGCGGTTACGTTGAGTATCCCATCTGCATCAATGTCAAAAGTCACTTCTATCTGTGGTACGCCTCTTGGTGCAGGTGGTATGTCTACGAGGTTAAAGGTGCCAAGTGAGACGTTGTCGGAGACCATTGCTCGTTCTCCTTGGAGAACGTTTATTGTAACTGCTGTTTGGAAATCTGCTGCTGTTGAGAATATTTGGCTTCTCTTCGTGGGGATTGTGGTGTTCCTCTCGATGATTTTCGTGGAGACTCGGCCTAGGGTTTCTAGGCCTAGGGATAGTGGAGTGACGTCAAGTAGTAGTAGATCTTTCACTTCTCCTGTGAGTACTCCGCCTTGTATGGCGGCTCCTGTTGCGACGCATTCCATCGGGTCTACCCCTCTCTCTGGCGATTTTCGCATTATCTCTTCAACGAACTTCTGCACGAGGGGCATCCTAGTCATCCCGCCAATGAGGATTATTTTGTCTATGTTTTTGGGGGTCAGTTTTGCGTCTTCAAGGGCTTTTATGAGTGTTTTCTCTGTCTTTTGAACTATTGGCTTAGCCAGTCCTTCGAGTTTAGCCCGTGTTAATGTAAGGTGTAGATGTTTGGGACCAGAAGAATCAGAGCCTACGAATGGCAAGTCTATATCTGTAGTTAACAGTGTCGATAGTTCTATCTTTGCTTTCTCAGCAGCTTCCTTTAACCTCGTCATAGCAGCTTTGTCGTCGCTAAGGTCGATTTCTGTCTGTCTCTTGAACTCATCAATTATGTAGTCCATCACTGCTTTGTCAATGTCTGTTCCGCCCATCTGCGTGTCGCCGCTGGTTGAAAGCACTTGAAAGACTCCTTTGCCGAAGTCCATTATTGTAACGTCATGGGTGCCTCCCCCAAAGCTGAAAACTAATATTTTCATCTCCTTGTCGAGCTTGTCGATGCCATATGCAAGGCAAGCAGCAGTTGGCTCATTGATTATTCTTTGAACTCCGAAGCCTGCTATCTCAGCTGCATCTTTTGTCGCTTGACGCTGGTTGTCGTTGAAATGAGCAGGGACTGTTATTACTGCCTTGCTGATTCGTACACTGAGGAAGTTTTCAGCGTCTTTCTTTATTTTCTGGAGTATAAAAGCTGAGATTTGCTGGGGAGTGTACTCTTTTCCAGCAATCTTAACTTTGCTCTTTGTACCCATCTTTCTTTTGATCTCGAAGACTGTTCTTTCAGGATTAGCTGTCGCTTGTCTCTTTGCAGGTTCTCCCACCAATAGCTGCCCGCCTTTAGTGAAAGCAACAACAGAAGGAAACATCTTCCCTGCCATCGTGGGCCCTTCAGCGCTGGGAATTATTGTTGTCCGTCCTCCTTCGAAGATTGCGGCTGCGGAGTTTGTTGTGCCGAGATCGATTCCAATCACTTTTTCACTTGATGATTTATTACTCATTTGTGTTCATCTCTTGCTGTAACTTTGAAGGTTTTACGGAAACCTTGACGATGCTTGGCCTAATGACTTTTCCTTTCATAATATAACCCTTCCTGACTTCTTCAACTACCTTGCCTTCTTCAACATCTTTTTTCACTATCTTAGCTGTAGCCAAATGTTTTGAGGGGTCGAACGGTTCTCCTACGGATTCAATCGGAGAAACTTCTTCTTTCTCAAGTAACTTCCTCAGTTTTTTAAGGGTCATCTGAACCCCTTGAACTATTCTCTCTGAGCAGTTGGAGGACCCACCGGACTCTACTGCCACATTGAGTTCATCAACAACCTCCAACAGGTCTACAATCAACCTTTCGTTGCAACGCGCCTCTACTTCTTTCATCTGCTTTTCCAGTCTCTTCTTCAGGTTTTCGAAATCTGCTTGCATATACTTGAGTCGTGTAAGGTATTCTTGTGAACGCTTCTTCTCAAGGTTAAGGGCATCCGTTAATGTCTTGAGCTGATCATCATCTCTCCTACGACTTTTTCCGTGTGGTTTAAGCCGCTTTTTATGCTGTTGACTCAATATTTTCACCTTCCCGTCATCATATGTCATGTGTGGTTGTCCAGATAGTTTGTAACAAGGTCTTCTTCTAGCTTCTTAATAATCTTGAGTAGGGCATTCTCCGTTAGATTCAAGGTTTTCGAGATGTTCCTTATGTTTTCACTGTACTTGCCAAGTATAGAAGAAAATATATGTTTCATATCCAATGCGCTACGCTCGTTGTTAATCATTCGTGGAGCTTGGTTTACTAGAGAGTGCCTGAGATATAGTAATACGGATCTTTGATTTTCCAGTTTTTCAAGTCGCCTGTCTATCGCAGTTAGTAGGGTAGTGAAGGTGTAGTTCATTTTGTTCCTCATTTCGAGCGTCTTGTCGATACTCTCTGCCAAAGCATGATGATCGGCTAAGTTTCGGTTTCTTTGCTCGGATGCGATGAAGGATAAGACGCGAGCGCTGAAAAGTTGGTGGGCGACATTCACGGTCACTGATATACTCTTTCTCAGGAGATACGTTCTCCTCCTAGGTCCCCTAGGGCTTTCTTCCATTGACGATGCAACTAGACCAGCTTCTTCCATCGTACTTAGATGCTTTGCCACAAGCTGCTGCCCAAGACCAAGTTCTTTCGCTAGCCGGAGAGGATAATTTGGTTCCTCACTGAGCCGTCTGATTATTCTCCTTCTTACAGGGTTCTCAAGGATTTCTAGAGCGGAGTCCAGCTCAGACTTCATTCTGCCATCCCACCTTGCGGGTTTTGTTATTGGGAGTGATAGGAGATTCATTCGCCAAAGTTGTGAACCTCAAGTATACTACTGCAAGTAGTATACCGCGAAGGTGTTGCCTATATAACCATATTGGTTAAGGAACGAGTAAGATCGGTAACGTAGCGTTATCAGCTCGAATACTAGTATATTCACCTGTTTCGGGCGAGGGTAACGATTGTTTCCTTGACTACCTTAGCTGATGCAGCGGTTTTGATTCCGTGAGATCCAAAGTGTGTCGGGCTTACCGGATATCCCAACTTCTTCAATTCTGCGATTACTTCCTTTGGGGGTGGCACGGGTAGACCAAATCGATCACAGATCCTATCTATGCCATAGTATGTTATGGCTGCACTTCCTTCTTCCTTTGCCAGCGACAAGAGTCTCCGAATTCGACGGTTTTGCCTGAGAGCTCTTGACCTGCATTCCCTCTCCATCGAAGTAACAAAGTCTTCATCAAGGATCTTTCCTATCCAAAGGGGTCCAGCTACACTCATTTTGCTGCCGCATTCAGGGCATGGCTTCTCGTGAGTCATGTAGTTTGAGGCTTCTCTGTGAAAGCATGTGAAGCAGTGATGGATGTATCCTAGTTCTTTGAGGCTGGCATCTGCCTTCTTGGCACCATAATCAATCGAAGAATAAAGTCTCACGTAATGCTCTGAACTGTGGCTGAAAAGCATTCTTGTCCCAAGGTCATATTTAGCTGCAGATCGAGTCAATGCACCTGCTAAAAGACGGATAGCTAACTCGTGGGAATACTCCGTTCTTAACGGTTTCCCCCCGTATTTCCGTACACACGCTTTTGGATGTACGCCACATAAGGGAGCAAGATCAGTGGCAGTCAACGCTATCAACCCATTCCTACGTGTAGCTCTCAAGGCTGAATCCACGTAGGGCATCGGTGAACCGAAGGGGTCAATGTCAACGTAGTCAAATCGTTTTCGGGGAGCTCCAAAAACGCTCAACAGGATGTTAGCATCTTTGCTTTCTACGAACACATAGTTGGCTAATCGATTTCTCTCAACGTTGATCTTCGCCAACCGCATAGCATCCTCATTGATATCATTAATGACTACTTCTTTCACGTTGTTTACTTCTCTCGCGATTCTTATTCCCCGAATCCCGCAGCCAGCTAATGGTTCACATACTCTCAAGTCCCGTTTCACTAGTCTTTGGAAAGCCTGCAGGGACAAGACTGCTAGATCTCGATTAAGCTCCATTACAGGATTGTAGAAGACGGGAGCTTTCGATGGAGCGTAATCGGATGGTTTAGCGACGAAAGCCCTGAGTTTGGGAACAACTATCTCAGTGGACCCTTCAGTAATAATCTCTGTGGGAAATTCACACAATCCTTTCACCCAGACAAAGACACTTTTTGGTTACTCTTTAGCAATCAAATGTCGAATTTAAATACAAACACATTCCTGAAGACTGTTTCTGTGCATATACATTTTTGACATCAGACGTGATTATGTCATTGGGTAATACTCGTAAGAAGAGGGCAACTCGTATGAAGCGGATATTCCTGATAACTGGACCTCCAAGAGTTGGAAAAACTACAGTTCTGACTGAGGTTGCTGAAGGACTGAGAATTAAAGGTTTCAAGCTGGGGGGCATGATTAGTCGAGAGCTTCGCAGAGATGGAATTCGAATTGGATTCGAAATCTACGACTATATTTCCGGCAAGAGAGGGTGGCTGGCACATATTCGTCAACCCAAAGGGCCCAGAATAGGCAAATATCGAGTAAACCTTGACAATCTAGACTCCATAGGCGTCGCAGCGATACACAACGCCTTAAGAGAAGCTGATGTTGTGTTGATCGATGAGATCGGACCCATGGAGTTGTACTCTAGAAGCTTCATAGAAGCTGTGGAAGAAACGGTCAACAGTGGAACTCTTGTACTCGCAACGATCCACTATCGCGCTCAACATCCATTAGCGAGAAGCGTCAAATCCCGAAAAGACGTAGAAGTCATAAATGTTACTGAAGAAAACAGAGGGAGACTACCGCAGCAAATTGCAGGCAAGATTCTTAATATTAGTAGGCAGTAAGGAAAAAGAAAGGTGGCTAGCATGCGGATCCTTGGAGTAGACGAAGCAGGTCGAGGTTGCGTCATGGGTCCCTTGGTCGTCGCAGGTGTCTTGATCCATGAGAACTGCCAATCCAAGCTGATGAAACTTGGGGTGAAGGACAGCAAATTGCTGTCTCCTCTCCGACGCCAAGAGTTAGCTAAAGAAATCAGGCAAGTGGCAATTCGAACTCACCTAGTAAGACTATCTCCCGCTGAGATAGACAAGGCAGTTAGATGCACACAAAAACTTCACAAACTCAACCGTTTAGAAGCAAGGGCGATGGCAAAGGTCATCGAAGCACTGCATCCTGACGTGGCAATCGTCGATGCGTCTGACGTTCTACCAGATCGATACAGGCAACACATTGTCGAGTGCCTTCCCTTCCCAGTGCAAGTTATTTCTGAGCACAAAGCAGACAAGAAGTATCCAGTGGTTTCAGCTGCTTCGATAATCGCTAAGGTTGAACGTGATAGGATAGTTGAAGAGCTAAGAGCCAAATATGGGGATTTTGGAAGCGGTTACATGAGTGACGCTAAGACCGTCATCTTCTTGGAAACTCTCGCAAACAGTAACTCAGAGTACCCTGACTATGTGCGCAGCTCGTGGAAGCCCGCGCGGCTAGCCATGACAAAGGCAACCTTGAAACAGACGTTGTTGAGTGAGGCAGCTTCTAAAATCTAGCCATCAAGTCTTCGCAGCATTTGATCTTCTTAAAGTCCTCACGTTGGATTAAAGGAATACTATCCACGAAAATGTTGTCACTGTCTGTGAGGTATATTGGTTGCGCACCTACAACTTTGCTTATGCTCACGATCTCTTCCGTCTTGATTGCGAAGTTATCCTCCTCCTCGTAGGCTATGGCACCAATGAGAGTTACTCCATTCATTGGGCTTCTTGCAACGAAATCGAAGGGAGCTCTCCTCAGTTGGAAAACTGTGAAGTTGAATTGGCGTAGCTTTTCAATTATGAATCGGAGGAAGCGACTTTCGCTGATTATACGTCTTGCAGTAGCAAGGAAACCTTCCGTCTTGGCAATAGGTTGAAACAGGTCGAGGGGTTCAACGACGGGAATTCCTAGTATGCTTGCAAGTTTGTAGGACGTTAAGACTGAGGCTTTTGCCAATCCTCGTTCATATCCGTAAAGGGTTCTCCGGGAAACTCCCAAGACCTCTGCTACTTTGCCCATAGAAAGACCATTCTCCAACCTCTCCTTTCTCATTGCTTCTCCATCGAGTTTAACGTAGTATCCTCCAGGACCAGCTTCAATCAACGGTCCAAATCCTTGAAAGAGTGCGTCTTCAAGAGTTCTTAAGGTGATTGCTCTTACTCCATATCGCATATACAGTGTGTCATCTTCAATAGGCTTGTTTCGGGTTTTCTCACAGATGAATAATGACGTTGCATGGAAGGCATCGGATAGGGTGGTGAGTCCATAGGCGTCTTTTTCGTAGATGTTCCCGATGTTTGTCTGTACCTTGGTAAATAGAAGGTTGTCCTCTCTTCGCGCTACAAAGTCAAAACAGTGGGGTTTGGTGCAACATCTTCTCGAGAGGTGGAAACCTGCATCTTCGAAAAGGGATTCAACGTTGTCCAGAATTTCCGTTCTGTTCATCTCCTCCCCAGCGGATGTCAAAACACTATGTGAAGGTTGAATATAAACGTGTTTGTAAACCCAAACGTTAGAATAAGATACGGAATGAATTTAATGTTTAAACTTTTGATACAATCATAGCATGAGCCTTTTCGTAGGGGTCAAGCACAACAATGTCCTTTATGATAAAACCGTGCTTCTTAAGTATATTTACTTCCTCTCTGTAAACTTCAGTTGGCTTCTTTGTGACATCAATGCTTTGAGACTTCACGGAAAGCATAGTCCACCCATCTTCTTTTAGAAAGATGTTTACGTTGTTCACCAATATTTTTGCCTGTTCAGGCTGAGCTATGTCACAGTATACGCTGTCTACCTTCTCTACAAAGGTCAGATATTTTTCAGGCATTCGAGCGTCTTCAAATAGTGGCGTTATGTTTGACCTATAGGGGCACACATTGTTCACTAGTTCACGTATGCTTCTGGCAGAGAATTCCACACAATATACGTGTCCTTTGTTTCCTACTAAGTCTGATATATGGCTGGCTGTCGTTCCTGAAGCTGCCCCAAGGTATAAGATTTTGTGGTTTTTTCGTATAGGTACGGTGGTTAAGTCTTTAAGGATGGCTGCAGCAAGTTTACTTCGGAAAGGATCCCAGAGTCGATATTCAACGCCTCTCCAAGAGATTAAACGTTCACCGTAAACGCGTCGTCCTGGGGAGAGATTCTTGGTTGCCAGCCGCTGTGAACCATCTTCAAGGGTGATCCAGTAGATCCCAGAGAACGCTCTGTGTGATTCAACGTTTGCGACCACGCTTCGTTCTCCTTATTCTACGTGTAGGTTGAGATCTTGCTTTTGCCTTCTTCGGCGGAGGTTTCGGATATTTCTCTTTGATCTCATCAACTCGTTTTTTCAAGTCTTCCTTCAACGAGTCACCAATGAACCTGCCGCTGAAAGCGTCAACTCTAGCCGCGATAGCTAGTTTCCCTGCTAGGGCCCTTGATATTTTTCCTCTCTGCCACTTCTTAGAAGCGTGAATTAAGGTGTCTTGGAATATAACTCCATGTTTTGGGGGTTTGGCTCCTGTCTTCAAGGCTCTAAAGAGAGCCTTCTCTGCACCCAAAACTTGGATTGTGCTTGATGGCATCTTGGCAAGTCTTTCCAACCCTCCAGCTAAAGCTATCAAACGAGCTGCTAGGAGGGATCCTACAAGAGCTTGGATGTTGGGTGCTACTTCTCCAACTGTGGAGTCTGCATAGGTTTGCAGAGTACGCCTTAGACTGTACATTTCCAAGATTTGCCTGCATAAAGTTTGAATCTGCTCCACATCGTTACCCCTGAGTTCAGCACCAAGGGATCTTTTAGCAGCTTCCACTAGTCTAACAGCCACTTTCTCCCGTAGCTCTACTTCCTCCAAGTTCTCGGTTGTGAAATTCCGCCTTTCGCCAAGATCCACAACAAGCTTGGCGTAAGTCTCATGTTTCTCAATTATGCGGTCGAGTTCAGGAAAGTGTAGGCCATACCATTCACGTACTCGACCCATGAATAGATTAATCGTCCTATCTAAGTCATCAATGCTCAGTATCGCTTGCGCTACCATCAAATCCCTCTTCTCTCCTGCTTTCTTCACTCTTAGACGAGTAAGCTCCAGAGAAACTTCACGGATTAACACACGTATTAATTCCGGTCGTTGCACAAATCCGACTTCAACAGCAAATCGCTCAATATCCTTACGAAGACCCTCACCATAGGAAGATTGCTGGACTACCATCGTCTCAACTTTGAGTTGGCTTTCAACCATTTTGGCAATGGAAACATCCTCAAACACGAAGGCAGCATAACTTTTCCTCTTTAATCTTTTGACGAGCGAGATTAATTCAGGGATGACCTCTCCTGCCTTAACTGAAGCCAGCTTCTCAGCAATACTGCGGGGATCCTTCTCAAATAGTATTTTATCAACTATTCGACCGTCTTCCCCGAAACCTAAAACTCCCATTATCGACGTTATAACAGTAATCTTCATCTCTTTCTCCTCAAGACTGCCTTTAATCCAGTATTCGTGCGCGCCTAACCTCAACCTCGTAGGTGGAGACTGATGATTTCATGTTGCTTAATGCTTATGCTACTCAGATAAACTGTTCGGATACAGTGTACGCTGGCTATTGGTACGCTTTTGCATAGTTTCCTGAACGGTCACGACATCGAAAATTTCCGCTTTTCCATTAAAGTTGCGCT
>SOJC01000138.1 GCA_004376645.1 Candidatus Bathyarchaeota archaeon | reverse complement strand
GGCAAGACTCTGGTTAGTGGAGTTCTAGCGTGCTTTTTCGCTGGCAAAGGTCTAAAGACGATTGCTATAGATGCAGATCCTTCTCCTAATCTTGCGTTAACTCTCGGGTTGGGTCTAGAGGAGACGAGAGAGATCGTACCGATATCGGAGAATAGAGCACTTGTTGAGTCAAAGACTGGCACAAATTTTTCAGGGGTTTACCGTCTTTCGTTTACTGTTGATGATATTGTTCGTGACTTTGCTGTTCAGACTCCTTGTAATGTCAGCTTGATGGTGATGGGAACAGTGCGATCAATGGGAGCTGGATGCACGTGTGCTGCTAATGCTGTTGTTCGAGCTTTGCTCAGACACATGGTTGTGGAACGGGATGAAGTTGTAATAGTTGATATGGAGGCTGGGGTTGAGCATCTAGGCAGGGGAACTGCTAGGAATGTCGATGTTATGTTGATTGTGGCGGATTCCAGCATCAAATCGTTGGAAACAGCTAAGTACATATATCAACTGGCGAAGGATGCAGGTATCGAGCGCGTCTTTTTGGTTGGAAATAAAGTTGCGGGTGAACTCCAGAAGGAAGCTGTTCAGGGATTTGCTGAAGACAATGGTTTGGAAGTATTGCAGTTTGTGCCCTTCGATCAACAAGTCATAGATGCGGAGACACGTGGAGATACTCCTCTTCAGTATGAAGAGTCTCCGGCTATTCAGACGATTAGGGATTTGGGAGAGAGACTAATTCAACTCAAGCAATATCCTCATTCAGTTGGGTAAGGCACATCCTTCTGGATCCACACGCAAAGTATAAGAGTTTAGCGGAAGAGAATCAACGAAAGGTGAGGACGATGGAAAAGATCGTGTGTATGGGTCGTGGAGGTAGTGGGAAAACAAGTTTTGTTGCTCTAATGACGAAGTTCTTCCTCGATAAGGGTGTCACTCCATTGTTACTCGTGGATGTGGATCCTGATCAGAATCTAGGAGAAGCAGTTGGGATTGACTTGAAACGAGAGGGAAAGAATACCATCTCAGAACTGCTGATGGAGACCTTCTTGAAAGGCGGTGGAACCACGGTTGGGGTGCCTCCTTCTGAACGAATAGAGAGTAAGATCTGGGAGAAGGGCCTTTTTGAGGGAGAATTCTTCGATCTAGTTGCTGTTGGGACAAAATTCATTGAGGGATGCTATTGTCTGCCTGATGCAGCCCTGAAGAAGGCTCTTGAGGTTTTGACGAAGACATACAAATATGTCCTCATAGACTCACCAGCCGGGCTAGAACACCTCAACAGAAGGATAGCATCTCAAATAGACGACATATTTGACATCATTGATCCCTCAAAGAAGTCCTTTAATCACGTCAAGAGGGCTTACCGAGTAGCTAAAGAAGTAGGCATTAGCTTCGAGAATTTCTACGTCGTCTCAGGCTACAGGGTACCTGAGGAATTAGAGGCTGAGGTTGAGAAAAGGATAGAACTGCCGTATCTGGGAAAAATCTCATTCGACAAAGAAGTTGAGAAATTCATGCTCGATGGAAGATCACTGTTGGATCTTCCTTCTTCGTCTCCATCATACTTATCAGTGAAAGAAATCCTTACGATGGCAGGCTACTAAACCCTTCTCAGTGTGAGCGCAGAAACTGGATTCAACCTTAAAGGTTATCCATCAGAATCAGCCAAGCCAAAATATAGAATTTGATCAAATTGGGTAGCGTAAGCTATGAAAAGTTGATTGAGAAACCTTAAAATAATATGGAGGAAACTTAAAAGCTTCATGACCTCAAAGTTGTGATTTTAATTGGTTAAGAAAGGACTGAATCTGAAAGTTGAAGAGTTAAAGACTAGCTTTGGAATTGTAAAGGGTCTGGAGCTCTCCTTTGATAGAATTCTTGAAGAAACTTGGGACGAACCAATGGGTCCAACGCCCTTCCCATCAATTAGCACTTTGCGAGAATGGGACTTTAAGCTTCTCAACCGATACAAACCCTTTTACTTGCCCTTCTGTGACGTTTGCTGTCTCTGCACCTTTGGTAAATGTGACTTGTCGGAAGACAAGAGAGGGGCTTGTGGACTGAACATGGCAGCTCAGCAGTCCCGCATAGTACTTCTTGCCTGTTGCATCGGAGCAGCTACTCACATCGCCCACGCCAGACATCTTGTAGAACACCTAATTGAGAAGTATGGTCGAAATAGCCCAATTGATGTAGGCGGACTAAACATAGATATAGAAGCTCCAGTGACTCGCCTAGTTACCGGCATCAGGCCTGAGAAGCTTAAAGATGCGGAGGTTGTCATTGACTATTGTGAAGAACAAGTAACACATCTTCTTTCTGCTACTCACACTGGACAGGAGGGAAGTAACCTCGATTTCGAGTCGAAGGTTCTTCATGCTGGAATGGTAGATCAGGTTGGCATGGAAATCGCGGACTTGGCGCAGATTTCAGTTCTTGGCTTTCCAAAAGCTGACCCCGAAGCCCCCCTGACCGATTTGGGCTTTGCCATTGCAGACGTTTCCAAACCCACGATTCTAGTAATTGGGCACAATGTACCATCATCGATAGGCATAATTGACTACTTAACTGACAAAGGACTGCTGGGTAAGGTCGAAGTTGTAGGTATTTGCTGCACTGCCCTTGACCTCACGAGGTATAGTTCCATGGCCAAAATAGTTGGCCCGATATCTTGGCAATTGCGGTACATCAGAAGTGGACTAGCAGATCTGATAGTGGTAGACGAACAATGTATCCGAGCGGACGCTCTGGTTGAAGCTCAGAAAGTTAAGACCCCAGTGATCGCTGCAAGTTCGAAAAACTGTCTTGGACTTGAAAACAGAACCAACAGTCCCTCTAAAGAGACAATATCCGATCTCGTGGAAGGGGCGGTTCCAGGGGTACTCATTTTAGATCCTGACAAAGTTGGAGAAGTTGCTGTCAAGACTGTTATGGCTGTTGCTCCAAAAAGGAAGAAGTTTAATGTCATCCCAGAGAAAGAAGAAATCATCTCAGCTGCTAGAGAATGCACCGGATGCAATGAGTGCATGCGAGCCTGTCCAAATAATCAACCTATCCCTGAAGCCATGAAAGCAGCAGCGAGGGGAGATCTTAACCCACTAGCTGAAATACTTGAGAGCTGCGTAGGTTGCGCCCGTTGTGACAGTGCTTGTCCCAAAGACTTTCCCTTGCACAGCTTCATGATTAAGGCGGGAGGGGAAGAATTGTGGGAAGAGAAATTCAAGATGCGAGTCGGACGGGGCGCGATTCAAGATGTGGAAATAAGAGAGGTTGGCGGACCTATAGTCCTCGGCGAAATTCCTGGAGTAGTAGCCCTAGTAGGATGCGCCAACTATCCTCATGGTGGAAAGGAACTTGCTGAGATCGCAGAAGAGTTTGCGAAACGTAGGTTTATCGTTATCACCTCGGGTTGCGCAGCTATGTCAGTAGCAATGGTAAAGGACGAAGAGGGAAAGACGCTTTACGAGAAATATTCAGGCGCCTTTGAAGCCGGCGGCATTTTAAACGTGGGTTCATGCGTCTCAAATCCACACATAGCTGGAGTAGCCATCAAGATTGCGAGTATTTTCGCGAAACGAAAACTGCGAGCCAACTATGAAGAGATTGCTGATTATGTACTCAACCGAGTAGGAGCAGTGGGAGTTGCTTGGGGCGCTATGTCGCAGAAAGCTGCCTCAATAGCTTCCGGATTCTGGAGGCTTGGAGTGCCAGTGATTGTTGGTCCCCATGGATCAAAGTACAGGCGCATGCTCCTCGGAAGAAAAGACAAGAAGGAGGACTGGTATGTATACGACGCTAGAACAGGCGACAAGGTTTATGCAGGTCCAGCTCCTGAGCATCTCTTTACTACGGCTGAAACCAAAGAGGAAGCGATGGTGCTTGTAGCCAAGC
>SOJC01000040.1 GCA_004376645.1 Candidatus Bathyarchaeota archaeon | reverse complement strand
GGCTTACACTTGGGGAAGGTTTTCAACACATCGGACAATTCGTGGAAAGCTTCCTGGAGAGCTTCCCCATCCGTCGACATCTCGCAATGCGGCGCTGCCACAAACGAGAACCCAGATTCCCGCCAAAAAGCCAATTGACATTGACTATCTCACACCTGCACAAACAAAAGAATATCCGGTTGGAATTCAAACAGAGAAGACTGTTGTGTATCAACAGGAAAAACATGAACAGTAATCATCGACGCCAGAAGTGGCGTTTCCTTCAACTTGAGTTGAATACCTCCCAAAATAGTATATAACTTAAGCATCAAGAAATGAAAAGAGATGCTTACTTTAATTCCGCTAGCACTATACAAAGAGAGGAGTTTCACACTATGAAACTTAGAGCGAAGATAATTGATTTGAAAGTTGGCAAACGAATGGTTCTATTGCACGAAAAAGATGCTCTGGAAATCGGTGTTTTAGCTCATGACTGGGTAAAAATATCATCTGCAAAGTATAAGACAGCAGCTTTCGTGGACACCACACAATCTTATTTGGAGCAAGGAGAAATCGGGATTTTCAAAGATCTCCACGACCAACTGAAAGCAAAAGATGGCGGGACGGTTTCCGTATCTCTAGCACAGCCACCTGAATCAATCAAGTTCATTCACAAACAGATTGAAGGTGAATCTCTGACTAAGGACGAATACTTCAGCATCATAAGAGATGTTGTTGACCACAAGTTGAGCGAGATCCAAATTGCTGCATTTCTCTTAGCAGGAGAATTTCATGGCTCGACAATTGACGAGATTGAGTATTTGACGCGGGCTATGATCGAAGCAGGGAAAGTTATCGACTTCGATAGGTCTTGCTATGACAAACATAGTATAGGAGGAGTGCCAGGCAACAAGGTTTCTTTATTGATAGTTCCGATAGTGGCTGCTGCTGGATTGCTGATTCCGAAGACTAGCAGCAGAGCTATAACTAGTTCTTCAGGAACTGCAGACACGATGGAAGTTCTTGCAGATGTTGAATTTGACATTGATGAACTTAAGAGTATCGCGTTAAAGGCTTCAGGAGCGATAGTTTGGGGTGGAAAGCTGGGAATATCGCCAGCAGATGATTTGTTGATTCGTGTTGAACATCCCTTAAATATCGATCCTGTCGGGCAGATGCTTGCAAGTATTCTTTCCAAGAAACTGTCTGTCGGGGCCGACCATGTTGTTATTGACATCCCAATTGGAGCTGGAGCAAAAGTCTCAACCATGGAAGAAGCACGAAAACTTGCCGAGAGTTTTGTAGAGCTAAGCGAACGTTTCAAGATGCACCTTCAATGCGGCATCACTTATGGAGGGCAACCTGTCGGTCACACTGTAGGTCCTGCCTTGGAAGCAAGAGAGGCATTATTGGCACTACAAGGAAAAGGGCCTGCAAGTCTCGTGGAAAAAGCTACTGCCCTCGCAGGTATACTTCTAGAGATGGGATTCAAGGCCCACCCTGATGAAGGAAAGATCCTCGCCAAGGACATCCTTGCGTCTGGAAAGGCTTTAAAGAAGATGCGAGAGATCATCGAAATCCAAGGCGGTAACCCAAAGGTTCAACCTCAAGACATCAGTATCGGACACGAAACCATTGCGCTTAAAGCACCGTGTGATGGATTCGTGACAAATGTCGACAATGCTGCAATAACAGCTATAGCTAGGGCAGCAGGGGCTCCTCGAGAGAAGGGAGCGGGAATCGAACTACTCTGGAAGAGAGGCTGCAAAATAAAGAAGAACGATGTTTTGCTACAGATACATGCTGAACGAAACTCAAAGCTCAACGAAGCCTACACCCTAGCTCTGAAAATGAATCCAATCACGATAGAAGGAATGCTTCTACGAAAGATTCCTAAGTTCACTTGACGGAGAGTAGCTAGTTAGAGAGAGAATACGTTCTTGCGATACTGTAATATGAGTGCATTAACCATATGAAGATCTGTGGATAGGATGGGTGTCTTAATAAAGTGGCTGTCCCACTCTGGTTTTCAGATTTCTATCAATGAAACAATAGTCTACGTGGACCTCGAAGAGAACTCTCCAGTCACAAAGAAAGCGGACGTCATTTTGATAACGCATTCACATTTCGATCATTGTCACCCAGCTAAAGTCAATGAAGCATCCAAAGAGAGTACAGTGATAATCGCTCCTGAAGATTGTTCTTCAAAACTGGACAAAAACGTTAGAACACTCAAGCCCGGAGAAGAGGAAACTTACGGAAAGATAAAGGTTAGAGCAGTTGAGGCTTACAATCACAAACGGTTTAGATCTCCCGGCAATCCTTATCATCCTAAAGGATTCGGCGTTGGTTACTTGATTGAAGCTGATGGCAAGACAATATATCATGCAGGAGACACAGATTTCATACCTGAGATGAATGAACTGGGAAGTATTGACGTTGCTCTACTCCCAAGTGGAGATACATATACAATGGACAATTCTGACGCCGCCGAGGCTGCGTTGGCGATTAACCCCAAAGTTGCAGTGCCAATACATAGATGGGACACGGATCCTCAAGAATTCAAACAGAAAGTGGAAGCCAATTCGAATATTACTGTTCAAGTTCTGCGGGAAGGCGAAGAATATCAGGTGAGATAGAAAGCTTTCTAACTTTTAGGAATCATTGCATTTCGATTAGACCCAACAAGTCGAATAGGTGAGCCTATTAATGTCTAAGACTGTCATAATTAGCATTAGTCGACGAAGCCTACTAAGAGTGTCGAAAAAGGAGTGAGTGGTTATTTTCCAACCACTTTTCGCTTTGCTATTTCTATGTCTTCAGACTTTACAGTTTTACGCCCTGCATGCATAGCGTACTCTATTGCTTCTTTTGCGATTCTTATGCCGATATCTTCGAGGGCAATTGCCAAAGCTTTTGCTGCGCTCTCACTGACTCTGTCTGCTTTGGCTTTTTTGATTATTCTATGCATTGGCGCAATGGACAACTCTAAATTAGCCATTCAACCATCTCCGTGGCTTCTTTTCTTATTTAAGCCAGTACTTAAGGTTTTCTTCTTAAGTCCAAATCTAGGCTAGACCCTTCCGAGTTGTGACGTGCTTCAAAAATCTCCTGAGCCTTCGTCCGTGGCAGGTTGGGAAGGATAATCATCATGATTGACACATAATGAGGGAACTAGTGCATTCTGAAGAGTTCATTTGTGTTTGCCATAGTTGCGCTGGCCAACCCCTCTAATGAAATCTTCTTGAGCTCTGCAATCTTTCTAGCCGTGAAGACTAGGAATGCGGGTTCATTCCGTTTTCCTCTGACATCTTGAGGAGCCAGCCACGGACAATCTGTCTCTAACAGAATCCTATTCAAACCTATCCATTGGACAACTTCACGCAGTCCTCTAGAATTTGGATAAGTGACAGACCCAGCGAAGGATATGTAAAAGCCCATCTTAATGCATTGTCTAGCCATGTCTTTGCTTCCAGAGAAACAGTGCATTACGCCTCTAATCTTTCCTTTGAACTTTAACAATGCTTTCACAACATCTGCGTGTGCTTCTCGGTTGTGGACTATCACAGGTAAGTCCAACTTCTCAGCTAATGATAACTGAGTAATGAAGGTTCTCCATTGGACTTCAATTGGAGACAATTTCCTATAATAGTCTAATCCGATCTCTCCGATAGCTACAACTTTTCGGTTTTCAGAGAGCTTTTCCAGCTCATCAAGTATATTATCATCTAATTGGTTCGCCACATGAGGATGAAAGCCGACAGCTGCGTACAGCTCATTGTATTTATCAGCAAGCTCGATGCCTTTTCTGCTGCCATCAAAATCAAATCCAACATTCACAACGTTTTCCACACCTTCTCTCGCAGCCCTGTCAAGAACATCTTCCAGATCTTTGTTAAAACTCGCCCATTGAAGATGGGCGTGACTATCCACCAGCAACTCATAAATCTCCTTGCACCTTATTAATTCCAATCTAACGTGGGATTGTTTAAGTATTATGTAGAAAACTGCATGCATCTTCCGGTACGTCGCCTCGTTCAACTTGAACTCATCGAATACATTATGTACTGTGCCTCAAGCTGTTTGTTGGGCGTTAAGGCGTTTGCTCTTAAGGCAAGGGTCCACTATACCAAATCGCTTTTATGGAAGCTTCAATACTTAGAGCCAATAAGAGTAAGGCTAGAGATCTGAAAAAGAGAGGATGAATGAAAAAGTTGGGTAAGGTTCGCCCGGAGAATGTGAAGAAGGTCGCTCGTGAACTGATAAAGCTTAATCCTGAAAAATTCAACAATGACTTTCAGAATAACAAGGAGATGGTGAACGCGCTAACGCACACTTCTTCTGTGAAGCTTAGGAACAGAATTGCCGGTTACATCACATCGTTGCTTTCAACTTCTTCCTCAGAAGAAGAGGAGGAAGAATCTGAAGAGGGAGAGGTAAAGGAGCAGAGTTGAGAATACGATGACAACGATTGGCAATTACAGAAAAGGATGGGCACTTCGCTACCTTAGAGAAGCGAAAGCAGAACTCATAGCTGCTAGGAAGACACCATCAATTGCACACAGTTTGGTACTTGAAGCTATGAGAAAGGCTCAAGCAGCGATCTACTATAGTCTCGGAGACCCAGCGTTCATAGAATCTATTGTCTATCAATCGCTCTCAACTCAACCACAACTAGCAAATGAACCGACATTGAAATGCTTGATTGAAATTGAGAAGACCATACAGAAACTCTCTCAAACACTAGACTTAGAACTTCCTAAAACTATAGATCAAGCGAACAATGTAATGGAAATCGCATCTGATATTGTGGAACTCTTTGTAGGCGAGAAATCATAGGGTCTTTCAAGCGTTCCCAAGCTGGGGCTTACATAGTCTGATGTAATGAAGATGATGGCTAAAATAAGAATAGAATTCTTGGGAGTCTTGGCTGGACTTGCCGAGAGAAGTACTGTTTCTCTTGAACTTCAAAGCCCAATAGTTGTCGGAGATGTAATCTCAGAACTGGTCAACCGGTTCTCACAAGAGTTTAAACAGGCTTTGATTGATCCCGAACTAAATGACCCACGACCAAATGTTCTCATTATGCTGAATAAGAAGGAGATAAGTGCCCTAAATGGACTTGAAACCGGAGTTAAAGATGGTGACAAGCTAGTTTTACTGCCAGTCTCCCATGGAGGCTAGCCTTATCTTTAACAGATGATGTCATTCAATATCGGATTCCCACAAGACCTCCTTCATTTTGACTATGTCATCAAAATCGATAATGTCACCGTCTACTATCTTCAGCTTCTCTTCGATTCTACCTTTTTCTATCGTGATGAGGTTATAGGAGTTGAAAAAGAAACCTCGGAGCTTTTCGCTAGAGACACTTCCAGCATGGATCACTTTCATATCTTCTATCTGCCATCTCCAAGGTCTATGCCTGTGACCACATAAGACGAGATTTACCTCTGATCTGGTTAGGGTTCTCAAGATGTCTCCTGCGTCGACTATGGTAATCGGATCCGCTCCCGTATCTGGAACTGGAACTACGTGATGGTGGATTGCGACGATTTTTGTTTTACCTGAGTGTTTCGCCAAGACATTTTCCAGCCAGAGGTTCTGCCTATGACCAACTTCTCCATCATCTCTATCAGGTCTTGCTGAACTAACGACGAAGATAACAACGTTTCCGATCTCTGTTACTCGTGAAAACGGGAACAACTCTCGGAAGATAAGATAGCCTGTTGAGCGATAGTCGTGATTTCCACTTACAAATATGATTCTTTCAGCCGTCAACTTTTTCAGTTCCTTCGCCACCTTCTGAAATTCAACCATTAGTCCTTCCTCGGTCAGATCTCCAGTGACTATAACGGCATCTGGAGTCATGGAGTTAATTTCATTGATAGCGGTATGGAACGTTTTTGGTCGAAACATTGAACCATAATGGATGTCAGAGATTTGAACAAGCAACATATCCTCATTTCCTTCTCTGGCTATTCCGCGATAACTTCTATAGATGCTTTTCGTACATACGTAAGTCAGACGCTGTAGCGCTGAGTACTTATCTCTGCGGAAAATGTATAGGAAAAAAGTTTTATTCATCGTTAATTTCAATAGTCTGAGGGTTAGATTGTTGCCCGCATTATTGTGTAGACTTGGAGTCCACAAGTGGAAAAACTATGGAGAACGGGTCATGGTTGTTTGGAGAGAGCCAGGATTTCTACCAGGAACCAAAGTCAACAAGAAAAAATATGTCTTTTCCAAAAGAAGTTGTTTGCGATGTGGAGTTACGGAGGAGAAACAGTTCTCTGAGACGATCGACGGACAATTAGAGATAACTGGCTGCGTAAGAATAGAAGCAAGTGATAAGTAAATAGGTCACCTTTATCTTAGGTAGCGTATCCAAGCGTCAGGATTCTGGTACTTCACTTTGAGGTGATTCTTCCAGAAGGCCCTTGCTAAAATAATAAAGTCTTTGGATTTCAGCCTATTGCTACTCATATCTTGACACTAAATAAACGATACACGTCTCAATTTTTAAACAGATTTCCCTCTCACAACATATTACAGAAGCTGAAATATAGCAGAGATACGACATACCCAGCGAGATAACAGATTTATCTTCTGGAAAAATATTTCACAAAGCCTTTATACGTTGATTGACGATCTTCGTTTTCACTACCCCTCCCAAAAGATGTCAGAGGCGCAAGCCAATGAAGACCAACTTTTGAATACAACTATCATAGTATCTACAATGCTGTTATTTGCAGGGTTCCGAAGATATTGAGAGAGGCATCTACTATGAGTCAACTGGGCGAAATATTGTACCTTTCCCGCTCTGATGTGGAGAAACTAGGCATTCCCATGAACGAGATTATTAGCATTGTGAAGGAAGCTTTTCTCGAAAAGGCCCTCGGCAGGACAGAAGCACCTCCAAAACCAGGCATTCATCCACAGAAAGACGCATTCATCCATGCTATGCCAGCCTACATACCGAAGATGTATTCTGCTGGTGTGAAGTGGGTGTCAGGATTTCCAGAGAATGAACGACGAAAATTGCCATATATAACAGGTGTACTGGTCCTGAATAACTTGGAAACTGGCTTGCCGATCTGCATTATGGATTGTTCGTGGGTAACTGCAAAGAGGACTGGTGCCGCAACTGCAGTTGCCGCTAAGCATTTGGCCAAGGAAGATTCAAAGGTTGTAGGCATATTAGGGTGCGGGGTCCAAGGAAGGAGCAATCTCGAAGCCCTGACGGTTGTCTGCAATAGTCTTGAAAGGGTGCAAGCTTATGATATTAACGAGAGAAACCTACGTACGTATGTTAGAGATATGACTGCCAAACACGGATTGGAAGTCTTAGCTGTTAGTTCGCCTAGAAAAGCTGTTGAAGAATGCGACGTGGTTGTTACCGCGGGGCCAATCTTGAAGGATCCAAAGCCAATCATCGAAGATTCATGGTTTCCAAATGGTAGCTTTGCATGTCCCTTGGATTTTGACTCTTACTGGAAGCCTGAAGCTATGCGCTCCATGGACAAGTTCTACACTGATGATAAAACCCAACTGAAGTACTACAAAGAACAGGGTTACTTTTTGGACATCCCTGAGGTATATGCCGATCTAGGCGAGGTTGTAGGGGGACAAAAGCCTGGTCGAGAAGATTGCAATGAACGAATAATGTCGATGAACTTAGGATTGGCCATTGAGGACATGGCCACTGCAACATACGTCTATAGGAAAGCCAAGGAGAAAGGAGTTGGCAGGTGGCTCCCGCTTTAATAACTGTGAAGCTGCAGTATCTACTCGATTGAAATCTTCTTCACGAATTCTTTAGCCAACTGTATTGTGTTTCTCAAATCATCCATATGGGCAATGGATGCAGGGCCATGGATATATCTGCATGGTACTGCCAGTGTCCCGCTTGGAACACCAGCTTTTGTAAGATGGATTGCTCCCGCGTCAGTTCCACCCGTTGGAACTCTCTTAAATTGGAATGGTATCGATTTCTCCCTCCCAAGAGAAACCAAGGTTTGTAAGACCTTTGGATGGGTAATTGTGGCTCTATCAACTATTGTCACTACTGGGCCACTCTTCAGCTTTGAAGATACTCTATCTGGTCTTGAGCCTGGAACGTCTGCTGCAAAGGTTCCTTCAAGAGCGAGACCGTAGTCAGGGTTTATCTGCCAAGCAGCTGTACGGGCTCCCCTTAGCCCAACTTCTTCTTGAACTGTTCCCACAGCAACAAGGTTGCAGGACGATTCCTTTAATGCTTTAAAGACTTCTACCAAGACTGTGCATCCCGCTCTGTCGTCAAAGGCTTTACCACATATATAGCCATCTCCAAGCTCTTCGAATCTAACATTGAAGACCCCTGTGCTTCCAATCTCTAAACCCTTTTCTTCTGCTTGTTTGAGGGTTTCAGCCCCTACGTCAATGAAGAGATCTTCCTGAGGAAACGCCTGTTTTTTCTCCTCTTCTCTCATGAGGTGAGGTGGTTTAGTTCCGATGATTCCTTTGATGTCACCTTTGTTGCCTCGGAGAAGTATCCTCTGTCCAGGAAGGGTTGTGCTGGGTATTCCACCTAGAATATGAAATCGAAGAAAACCGTTGTCCTCTATGTAAGTAACCATAAACGCTACTTCATCCATATGTGCTGATATCATCACTTTTGGAAGACCTTCCTTCCCATGATGATAGAAGAGAACATTTCCGAGCTTATCGATCTTCACATCGTCTGCGTATTCTTCCAGTTCTTGCTTCAGAATGTTACCCACTTCCTTTTCGTTTCCAGGTGGCCCAAAGGCATTGGAAAGGGCGGCAAGAAGATGAATTTCACTAGACAAATATTTCACGGCTGTTCATTCGTAAAATTAATAGTTAAGTCTTCTCTTTGCTAAGTGTCTGATCGAGTTGGGCCAGTATGCATAAACAGAAGACTCCGGCAAGTAGATTTACTTAAAGCTGACTAAAAAACTAATATGATGCCTACCCTAAAAAGGTGCTATGGCTTTTTCCATCAGACGGACCAATGGAATCGAAGTTCTGTTTAAGGACACCCAAGTTGTTCTGGATGCAGTAAGAAGATCAGACAGTCCTGTTTTCATATCTCACGCCCATGGTGATCACTGTGGCAAGTTGAAGTTGGTCGACGAAGCGTATTCCACACAAGCCACCTTCGCCTTGGCCCAGGTTTCCTGTGGAAAAGCTAAGAATCATCACTTCGTTGAATATGGCGAGAAAATTGTGTTCGGTGATGTTGAGGTTGAAGCCCACAATGCCGGACACATTTTAGGCTCAACCCAATATGAGATAATTTCTCCTTTGGGAAATGTTGTCTATACTGGTGACATCAACTTCAGGGACACATTGTTGATAAAGAGAGCAGAAGTTGTACCATGTGACATCCTGATCATCGAATCAACTTATGGAACTCCCTGTTATTTTCCTTCTAAAGAGTATATGTATGAAAGAATCGCAAAATGGACAAACTATACGATTAAGACTGGTAAGATACCGGCTTTTCAAACTGATGCCTTAGGGAACGCTCAAGAACTCATCGCACTACTAAACAGACTGACTAATATTCCTGTAATAACTCATCCTAAAGTTTCTAACTACAATAACATCTATGGAGAATTTGGGCATAAGCTAGAGTACTTGGACCAAAACTGCAAAGAAGGCAAAGAGGTTCTTGACGGAAAAGAATGCACGCTTATACTGCCAAAGAACGTTGACTTACGGGGTAGACCCGAGTTCAAAGCAGCGTTCGTGTCAGGTTGGGGCTCCAGATTTTCAGGAAGGAGAAAAGCCTTCTGTTTAAGCGACCACTCAGACTTCTACCGTTTACTCGAGTATGTGGAAGAGGCTAGACCAAAAGTCGTCTTTACTTGTCATGGCAACCGCAAATCAAAAATGGCTCTCGCCAAGAAAATTCAAAGAACCCTGCACATCCCATCTTCACCGCTTACGAAGGATATGAAGATTGTCACAGGAGAATCGAAGATTTTCGCGTCAGAGAGACTGGGTGAATGTGCCAGAGAGCTTATGACAAACGTAAAACCGGGATTCACATATCCTCGAAACTGGCTGATTTCTGCAACATGCAGCAGCTTGAGAAGATTCAGCAAAGACGAGGTTGAAATTGGTTTGTCAGAATCAGTGAAAACTGGAAAGCTACATTACATTCATGAAACCGATAGTTATGAATTGCGACGGTCATGACGACCTTTAGCCCGTTCTAGCCCAAGCTTTAGGATGCAAAGGCTTAAATCGCGCGCTTTCGATTTATTCGAAAAAGCTGGTAAGACCCACTTGCCTCTTGCTAATTCTTCTCTTAGCTTCCTTTTGTTTGGGCGTTAGTGGCATTATCTTCTCGATCAGAGATAGACAATTTTCGGGAGCGTAGCCATGGAAATGATTGTTGAAGTATCCATATACTCTGCGAACTTGTTTGGATGCTTCTTGAATCTTTGGGATCCATGGTTCAAGTTCTTCCTTCTTGTATAGATAGTTGAACCAAGGCTTTCGTCCTCTTCCATGCCAGCGGAAATAGGTGAAGTCGGCTGTGATGTGAATTTCGGGTGGCAGAAGTGGTTCGTCCACATTGGTATACGCAACATTGTACTTCTTCAGCAGTGCCCAAGTTTCTTCTCGCATCCAGGAGAGGTTTCGGAATTCGATGGCGAATTTGAATTGAGGAGAGAGAGACTCGAAGAATTCTTCCAAGTTTTCAGGATTGTACTCATAGCTAGGGGGGAGCTGGATCAGAAGGCATCCTAGTTTCCCATTTAATTGCAGAGGCTGCATGATCTCCAGAAATGCTTCCAAATCCTTTTTGACATCGTCTTTGAGGCCAAGCATCTTTTCATGAGTTATAACCTTAGGCATTTTGGCTGTAAACACGAAATCTGAGGGAGAATAACGTAGCCATCCTATCACCATTCCCTTTGAAGGATACCTATACCAAGTTGAATCAATTTCGACAGTTGAGAAGATTCGCGAGTAGGCCCGAAGCTTGGATTTCTCTCCCTTTCTATAGAATGATTGCTCCCATTCTTTGTAGCTCCACCCAGAAGTACCTAGCGAAATGTTGCTTTCATTCAAGAGTGGAAACCTCTAATTCTTTGATGACCTCTTGGATGTTGCCATATGTCTTTTCATGGAGCTTTGAGAGCATCTTTGAAAGATGAACTCGCTTATCAATTGTCAAATCAACTACTTTCCAGCCTTGATGCTTGACCAACTCTGTCTTTGTGCATGGAAACTTAGCATCCTCTTCAAGTGCAGATCTGATCGAATCTATACCAGTGAAGGCAGATACAGGTAGAAATCGTCCGGTTTCCTTATAGTGTTTGAATCTTGAGGCATCACTATTCATCCTTACCCCATGATAGGTTATGAAAGCGGTTTTGGCTTCCGCCTTCAGTATTCTTTGATCTATCTCCATTAGCTCTTCGTCGATGAACTGGTAGATGTTGTGTCTTCCTTTGCCGAAAAGTCTGGTGTAGATGATATCAGTTTTCTGAGGGAACTTCTCTCTTGAGAGGTCAACTGAGTTAACTATCTCCATGTCCCGCATCAAATCACCAAGCTTAGGGGTTATTGTGCTTCTCACTTCCCAAGCTAGTTGAACTCCTTTCCAGTTTGCTGTTGAGAATAAATCTCTAGCTTGCCTTATCTTTCTGTTGTCTAGAGAGTAATTTGCAGGTGTTAGCAGATGCAGAAAGGGAGCGTCAAGAATCTTGCAGATCCATATCATTCGGCCGAAGACTTCAATGGCTTCGTCTGTTGATTGCAGCCCTATCTTGTGAGTTAGGTCTTGGTGGCATCTAACTGTAAACGTGAAATCGTCGGGCACGGTTTGACGCCATCTCTCAACAGTTCTCGAGTCTGGATATTCATAAAAGGTGTAGTTGACTTCTACAAAGTTGAAGTGCTCAGAATAGGCTCTTAGTGAGGGTTTGCTTGGAACTTTGAAGTAGCCCCAGCCACCAGTTCCAATAAGGTACTCAGTCAACCTTCACCCTCTTGTTAACATTGGCAACATCGTAGATTAAGGTTAATCATAACTTTCACTTTCACTTAGCAGTCTCCCCTTCTCCAATATATCACTCCACCAAATCCTTAAGAAGAGTACAAGTCCTAAGCTTCTAATTCGCGATAGGAGAAAGCAGGTTAAGTTGTCGCTGAGAACATTAGTGAAGACTACTTTATCCTCTCAATTCCAATTATCTTTCAACATCAAAAATGTTGACCATGTTTTTCCAGGATTCGTCGCAGGCGACTTCGCCGTCTTTCACGGCTCATCCGCAATTTTACCCTTATCCATGCTCCTCTGCGTTAGAGCCCAGCTCCCATATCAACTTGGAGGATTAAAAACAAATGTGATATTCGTTGATGGAGGAAACACCTTCAGGCTATACGATGTTTCTTACCTCGCTCAGCTTCACAAGCTTTATCCAATGGATGTTTTAAATCGGATTTTCATCTCTAGAGCGTTCACAGCTTATCAGATGACATCTTTGATATTTGAGTGGTTACAGAGAACTGTTGAGAAGTATCGCTCGAAACTTGTGATAATATCAGACATTGCCCGGTTATACCTTGACAAGGATGTCCCGAAGAGAGAGTCAGTAGATGTCTTCAACCAGTTAACCAGTTACCTCGCAAAATTTGCTGATAGAAATCAAATGGTTGTGGTCACCACGCTTCTCCCAAATCGGGCTTCGAGAGAAGGCATGTTTTTGAAGGCAATAATTTGTGGCCGTGCCAACGTCGTTGCTTCCGTTGAACTTTCAAAGTATGGCCGGCAATTCACTCTGGAGAAGCATCCACTTCTAAACTCTGGAAGCGCTTACTTTCATTCAGAAAATTTAGCAGAGTTCCTTGAGGCGTGAACATGGGAAAAACCGTGGAGTCCTATCGAATAGCATTAGATAGAGAATTACTGAAGTGGAATGGATTTGCAAGAGCCTTACGCAGAGAAGACAGAAAGGCTTTTGATCATCTAATGGATGCATGTAGAAGCTACGCGTCTGCAGGAAGTAACGCCACGCGCCCTATTATCTTCGAGCCCATGATCCTCTCAATTCTCTTACATCAACAGAAGATGCTGAACAGAATAGAGAAAGAGTTAGATGCAGTTAGAAAGCAACACAGCCAACCCTAAACATGTAGAAGGCTGGATATTCGACATCTACCCTTCAGCTTTTGGGCAGATGAGCATTTGGGTTATCACTAAGAATGGGGAGAGAATACGATTCGTAGATAAGTTCAAGCCTAAAATCTACATTTCTGGCAACGTAGTGGATTTGGAGAGACTCTCAACCCGTTTCTTCTTAGATAAATCCATAGCTTCATTTGAGTTCGTCTACAGATATGTTAGTCCAACCGACATTGAAAAGTCGAAAGTGCTGGAGGTTGAATTAAAAGATTGCAGGAGAGTCCCGTTCTTTGTACATGAAATCTTAGAGATTGGCAGATACTTACGATTTCAAGTGTATAACTGCGATTTGCAAAGCACCCAATCTTATCTTTACAACAAGGATATTTTCCCTCTCGCTTTTGCCGAAATCGAAGTTGAAAAGCAAGAACTAAGATATCGTCTCTTAGACAGTGTGGAAAGCGTTGACTATTCGATTCCACCTTTACGAATTATGAAGATCAACGTAGATGTCGCTAAGAAGAAAAAGATAGCGAGCTTCCACGATCCTGTAAAGGAGGTGACAGTTTCTCAAGATGATGAAGCCATTATCATAGCCTCTGGCGACGAGAAAGAGAAACTGTTACAACTCATAGAAGTTGTTAGAGAACTTGATCCAGACATCTTACTCACCAGAGGTGGAGATTCACATATCTTTCCTTACCTTGCAAGAAGGGCTACGATTAACGGAGTTTTAGACAGGTTTGTTCTTAGCAGAGAGAATGTGCCCCTTGTTGCTAGGCACAGAAAAGGAAAAACCTACTTTTCTTATGGCAGAACCTACTTTAGGGCTCCAACGAGGAGGCTCTATGGCAGAATCCACATCGACGTGAATAACACTTTCATTCTCGTTGAATGTGGTATAGAAGGGCTCATCGAGGTTGCTAGAACCTGCAGAGTACCCTTGCATAGGGCTTCTCGCTCTTCAATAGGCTCAAGCATGACTTCCCTCCAGCTTTTCCAAGCCATAAAAAATGGCATCTTAATTCCCAGGAACAAACGGGTTCCAGAGGCTTTTAAATCAGCTTATGAATTGCTAGTTGGAGATCGAGGTGGCTTCGTTTACGAACCCAGAATGGGCATCCATGATCAAGTTGGAGAAGTAGATTTTTCATCAATGTACCCTTTTTTGATGGCGAAAAACAACATCTCAGCCGAGACTGTTCTCTGCAAGTGTTGCCCAACCTCAACTTTACGTGTACCAGAACTCAACTATAATATCTGCGAGAAACGAGAGGGAATTATACCGAAGACCCTGAAGTTTGTAATTGCGAAGAGACAGCGTTACAAAGAGTTGATGCGACAAGCTAAGGATGCGAAGTTAAGGGAAGTTTACGAGAGGCGCCAAGGCGCGCTTAAGTGGATTCTAGTAACATGTTTTGGCTATCTCGGATATAGAAACGCTAAATTTGGCACTGTTGACGGACATATTAGTGTTTGCGCCTTTGGCAGGCATGTTTTTTTAGAGGCTGCTCACATGGCGGAAGAGAGAGGATTCAGCGTCATCCACGGCATCGTCGATTCGTTGTGGCTGAAGAAGGAAGATGCAACAGTTCAGGAATACGTCAGTTTGTGTAAGGAGATAAGTGAGGTAACTGGGGTGTCTTTAAATTTTGAAGGCAGATACAGATGGATAGTTTTCCTCCCTTCTAAACAGCACCCTAATGTTGCCGTGTTAAATCGTTACTACGGTGTAAAAGAAGATGGCAGAATTAAGGTCAGGGGTCTAGAGGTTAGGAGGAGGGATACTCCGAAGTTTGTGTATGACGCTCAGATGGCGATGATCAAAGCGTTAGCTGCAGCTGGAGACTCTAAAGGGGTCATTGTGAAGATACCTGATGCTTTGAACGTGGTTAAGGAATACAGAAGCAGGCTGCTAAGTGGAGAAGTTCCAATTTGGGATTTAGTCGTCACTAAACGACTCTCTAAGAATCTGGAAGACTACAAACAGAGAGTTAGTCAAGTAATCGCTGCCGAGCAACTCTTGAAGGAAGGTGTTGAGGTATCCGCTGGAAAGAGTGTTAGATTCGTCTTTACAAGTGCGGAAAATAAGAGATATAACCGAAGGGTGAGAGCGGAAGAATTGATTGAAGACGGAACAAACTCTGATGTTAGAAAATACCTCCTACTCCTCTATTCAGCTGCCTCAAACATTTTGAGTCCCTTTAGCTATTCAACTAAAGACGTTTACGACGCAATCAGGGGCTATCAACCCACAAAACTCACCCATTTCCTCCCAAATCTTTAGGTATGACGTGAAGAGTTATAAATTGTCAACTTGGAAGACTTTAATATGAAGGATTTACTGGCTTACCTGATAACGCTCGTCTCAGTAATTATAGCTCTTGTAGTCGTTTGGTTCTACGCAAAGGATACGTTCCAGCTGGTGGCGATAGTGCTCATCATCTACCTGGCATGGAAAACAATACAGTGGATCCGACATCAAAGAAGCTAAGAATGTTACATCTTGGCGAAATCTGTGATTCTCTTCTGCATCCACCCTTCCTTAAGTGCAAGCACATAAGAGATCACGTCTGCTGGCTTCTTGAAGTTCAGTCCTTCTATAGCTTTGAATCCCCATTGAGAGCAC
This sequence comes from Candidatus Bathyarchaeota archaeon, assembly GCA_004376645.1. Classification (GTDB taxonomy): domain Archaea; phylum Thermoproteota; class Bathyarchaeia; order Bathyarchaeales; family SOJC01; genus SOJC01. The sequence goes on along the minus strand of SOJC01000040.1, from coordinate 16,996 downwards.
TTTATGCTTGAGATTATTGAAGCCACAGTGACAGATTTTAGCAGGTCATTAGTCATATGGTAGGATGCTAAGAAGGCCCCTTGCCACGTATCTCCTGCTCCAGTTGTATCCACTACCTTGCCAGTGGGGATGCTTAGAGCCGGAACCATTTGAGGTTCGATGTCTGGACCACTCATTATGGCGCCCAGTTTCCCCATCGTCACTATCAGTCTTCGAGTTTTTATTCGTTCTAGTGCGAAGGGGAGAGTATCTGTTTGAGAAAGGGCTTTGGCTTCAAACTCGTTAAGTATGAAGAAGTCGACTTGTGAAGCAAGCTTGGCAAGTAATCTTCTTTGTCTCGCCACTTTCATATATCCAATCCAAGTGCTCATTGATATCTTGACTTTGGAGGCTCTTCTTCTGATGTTCTCCACGATTCTCGCGACTTTCGTGGGCTTCATCGGTGACAGGTGTACCAGGTTTTGAGGCATTAGAAGCCTTGACGGTATCATTGAGGAACTAATCTTGCTTCCAGCTCCAATGTTGACTTGGAGGTAATTGGCTTCCCACCTTCGGTTGTAGCGGATGTGGAATCTTGCAGTTGGCATGTTCAGTGTCTTGACGCTTGCGGAATCGAGTCCTAAGAAGGAATCTTTGAAGGGGAAGTCTTTGCCTATAGCTGAAACTATCGCGGGTCTAGCGTTGAGTGCCTTTGCGGCGATGGCAGCGTATAGAGCGGCTCCTCCAGGTTGTGTTCTTGTTCCGTTGATGTTCTCAATTTTGTCTGTTGAGACGTGTCCTATGAACAAGATGCAGCTGTGCGGAAGAGTTGGGTTAGGCATTTTTTGACACTGCAGCTGTCTGATTGGAGTTACAATTGATGGTTGTTGGCTGAGAGGAAATTGTTGATTTCGTTTTGGGCGTTGTCTGCTTGGATGAATATGGGAACGTTCTCTATTCCAGTTGCCGTGAAGCTTGATAGCAGCCATTCGCCAGGCGCGAATTCAAGAGTTTTTTCCAGTATGCCTTGATCTATCATGAATGTGTTGCTCACGAGGGCTCGATCGTATGGTCTAGGTAATGTGCCTACAAAATATGTGTGGAGTTGCTGGAGGGCATTGGTGTTGAGGTAGGCGATTCTTTGGGTGGCAATGCATGCGCCCAGCCCATATTTACGTCCTTGCCTGAGCAACGTTTCAACTTGTTTGCTGCATTTTTTGTCTATGCCTGTGGAGCCTCCTAGGTCTGGAATGAATTCTTGGGCTTCATCGAACACGAAGAGGATGTAGGGTTTGATTTGGAATCTTCGCTTTCGCCGAGCTATCAAATTTCCAGTAAGGGTTATTGCAAGCTCTTTTATCGTGAAGGGATCTGCGATGGAAACACAGACGAGTCTTGTCGCCCCTTCAAGGAAGCCACATATTTTGTCTACTGTCAGTCCGCCAACTTCTTTCTGCTCTTCTGCTTGAGCTTTCTTTATCAGATCGAGTAGAGCATTTCTTGTTGTAGCCCAGGCGTATAGCCCGCTTTTTTCGTGGACTTTGAATGTTTGAACGGTCTCTGCAGCTGTAGAGTCTATGTAGCGAATGAATTCCTCATCAACTTCTTGGTTTTCGCTGAGGGCGTGTTGATCCACGTATTTGAGGACGGCGTCGCCGATTTGGTCGATCGCATTTATGTAGTGGGGTTTGCTGAAATTTTCTCTTCTTTGGTTTTCCAAGTCTTTGATAAACCCAGTGTAGGTGGGAACTTTCTGTTTGGGTTTTGTGTAGTATGAAAGTTTACCTTGATCCATGATTTTTTGCAGCCCTTTGTTAATTCTCTTGTCGGTTTCGTATTCTCTGGGCTTCACTATGGAATTGAAGAATTGCTCCATAGAGTCGATTCTGCGTTCAAGAATTACTTTTGAAGGGATCGAGGGATCTGAGAGAATGTCAAGGAGCAGGAAGACGTATTCACAGCTTATGTCAAAGATGATGATCTTTGTATCTTTAGTGTGGAGGAGGATGCGTCTGAGGATGTTTGACATGAGATTGCTCTTGCCGCCTCCGGTGAAAGCGAAGACGCCGAAATGATGACGTGAAAGGTTTTCGAAATCTATATAGATTGGAATTGCCTTCTCGCTCGTTTGGAACATTCTCACTGTGCCTAATCGAGGATCTTGTTTTGCATTCTGTGTTGTTTCAATGGGGACTGTGGCGATTTTTTCGGTTATCCTCTGATTATACATGTGATTTATCAGGCTGCTGTTGAGGATGTAGGCCGAGCTGGCTATTATTGGATAGCTAAAGCCTTTGGTGAATTTGCAGTTGCCATTGGAGTGGATCGTGAGGTCGTAATTTATTGGGATGGCACTTATCTGTATGACCATTGTGGCCTTATCGTTGGTTTGCCAATCTGCTTCTGACTGTTCTATAATTTCGAATAACATTGGGTAGTAGCTGTGATCTGAGAGTCCCTTTAAGCCGAAATGTTCAGGCCAGACCCTGCTGATCTCTACTAGAGTGAACCTTTCAAAGTCAGGTTCAGTTTTTTTGAAGTTGGGAATGGCTAGAAGCATCCCTTCTTCTAGTAGCCCCATGAGGTCTTTTTGGTATTCCACCTTTATTCGGGCTTCGTACCTTGAACTTATACCTGAGAATCTGGAGTCTTTTGAACTGCCGAGTTGGCGGGGGAAGACATTGATCAACCGGGCGTGGAACTTCCCGTTGAAGTCTGTGAAGCAAGCTTCCTTATACTGCTCTTCTTCTTGTTGCTTCAATTGTGGCTCTCCTTTCTCTGAATGTGCTCATGTAAAATACGAACTTTCTTAATTTATGATTGTTGAGGATCCATATTGCTGTTGTGTCTGCGATCCGTTTGAATTGGCCATAATGCCACTTGGCAATCTTGTCGGCGATGAAGAGAGGTTTGTTATGGCCGAAGGCTTCGGGTATGCTTGATGGTGTCATAGCGTGAAGAATTGTCATTGTTAAGTTCTGGATCTGATTAGGTGTTGTCTTGTTCTTGTAGATTATCACTTCAAGGGGCTCGCGTGCACTATCGAATTTGTTCCAGAACTGAAAGGTTACCTCTGATTCATCGTCATAGTGTGAGTATGCAAGCCGGTCGATGAGAAGAACGTTGCTACGTAGTAGAGGGTCTTTCTTCGCTTGTGCCAGTTGTATGTAAGTCTTCAGAAAGGTCCTCTCAAGGCTTATCCGATTCTTGATTGTCCCTAGCACATAGTCTCCACAATCCTGATTGTCAGGAACCATAGTGCGAAAGGCTGAGTCATACTCAGCCAGCGCCCACGGGATTTTGACTTTCTCAGGGTTGAAAAGGCTGATGGATTGAAGTATCATTCTGTCAGTATTAGGAAGATCCCTATACAACTCCGTAGGTCGGGTCAGATTCAGCAGGCCTTTCCTGTGGAGAATTGGGATGAGTTGACGTTTCATATCTCTGGCCGCAGTGTCCTTCGTTATGCCCACGAGTAGGATTTTTCTTCTCCAACACTCTTCGATTAGCATCTGGAAAGTGAAGAGAGTAAGGAAGGCAATGTCCAAGGTTGTGAGCCAATAGTCTTTGCCTTCTTTCTTAATCTTTAGAAGGTTGCTCGAAGAAGTGGATTCAGTTCCTTTGCCATAGAAGAGACGGTTGCCTATTATGTCAACTAGTTTCTTGAGTCTTGGCCATGTTGTCGCGTATTTCTCCGAGATAACGTATGTGTGGTCTCTTTCCAAAATGATCTTTTCACTCATTAACCTTGTGAGGTATCTTCCTACCCTTCTCGCTCTTTCATTATCTGTTATTTTCAGATTCTGCAGGATCTGACTTTTTTGAATGGGGCCTTTCTCTCGAATTAGGTCAAATATCGCAGAGTTGAGGTAGACACCTCTTGGAGGAGGGATATTCAATTTATAGTTTTGAAGACGGTGCCGTCCGAGAGAGAGATCGTTGCGGTCTATGGTCGTGTTGTTGATTCTGTAGCCGATTAGGGTGCATCTGGATTCCCACAATTCTCTCTTTGAAGTGTCATAGAGAAGGCTAGCTAGCTCGTTGGAGAGGCTTCTATCTAAGAGTATAACATGTAAGTTTTGGCTTTGATCGGTGGCGAATCTGTAGGCTAGATAGTATTCGGCGAAGGACATTATCCAATTGGCAATTGTAGTGTTGCTTATTATGGCACTGTCTTGTAACGGTTTGTTGGTTGCGATTTCGCCAGGCTGTTCTTCGCTAAAGAACGTCTGGTCGATGTCTGGAACTTCACTGATGTAGACGGGGACGACACTGGAGATTCCTGCGCCTTTCTCAATTGTTTTTGCGTCGTATTGGATGGTTGGTAAGGAAGTTGGGGTAAATGTGATTGATCCTGTGGATGCGTAAGCTCCACCAAAGAATATTATCAGGTCGTAGAGGGGGCGAACGTACATTGTGCCATCGATGGCAGCGAAGCTGATGGAGGGGGAGCCGAAGAAGTCCTGAGCAGTTTCGTACGCTCTTTGATTGCTGAAGTTGGACACAATATGTTCTGATATGAAACATTCATAGAGAGCCTGCAGAGGTTTTTTGCGTCTCTCATATTCCAAGATCTGTTCAGCCGCACCTTTTCTGAGCAGTTCGCTTGTTCTCCTCACTGTGTTACCGAGCGAAGTTGAGGACATATCGTCACCGGTTTCTTTAAGAGAGAATGATTTGCCTTAAAACAGTTAGAATCAGCTTTCTGTTTATAATATACTCGTTAAGAGTCTCTGTAATCGTTAAGTAGTGATGTTTAGCTCCAAGGAGATTCGTTGTGGATCAATCGTGGATTCTACGTTGGGCATTAGCTTGCAATCATATAGTGGCAAATGAGAAGGAGACTGTCGGGTTACAGGTTTATGATTGTCACCCTAATTGATATTTCAAGAGCTTTTGCCATTGTCTCTAGATCCATGCTAGGTATCTGCATGCATCGCGGGTGGTTGTTGAGTTATGATCTAAGGTTATTCTACAAGTATCAGTAGGTCTTTTAGGATATAGTCGATGAAGTCGTCTGCGCTGCTTTTGCTGAAAAGGGTTACAACGCAATTTCTTGTGATTCCGACGACGATTCCACGTTTGTGGACTCCGAAGACGACATACCATATCTTTCCGTGTTTGAGGTAGTCTTGATAGAGTTCCGAGTCGGCGAGGTCTGACCCGGCTAAGCAAAGCTTCTCTACGCCAGGTAGGTCAACTTGGTCAAACCAGATTAGCTTTGTTGCTTGTGGGTTTGACTCGTGAAGTTCTTTGAGGGTTTCATGTGAGATTTTCACTTCTATGATCGAGCCTTTTAGGATGAAAAGGACTTTGCTAAGTTTGTTGGCTACGTAGTTTGTGAGGAGTTTCTTTACTCCCCTTGCTACGGATGGTGCGGATACGATGATGAAGACTTTGTTCTTGAAGGTTTTTATCCAGAAGGGGGATTCCTCTGTGATGGGAGCCTCGATTAGTTCGCGTTTGTAGTAGCGTCTCTGTATGAAATCTTTGCTGAAGACTCCTGATACTGAGCCCTCTTCCTGTTTGAGGTCAAGGATCTCTGACAGGAGATTTATGGTCTCTCCATTCTCAGTCCTGCAAGATTCTTCTTCTCTGAAATCTTTCAATTTGGAGATGATTAAGCCAAGATCGGCTTCTTCTTTTATCTCGAAGATCTTTGCTGGTAGAACCAAGTTTCTCACCGCTGAACAATTCTTAGAACTGTCCTTTAAAAGGTTCCACTGCCCTTTTTAGAACTCTCGGCACGCTGCATGAAGTTCATACTCCCTCGCTTCGTGCATCTCCTGATTGCAGAATGGATCAGATTATTTTCTTGCTTTTACTAGAAGGGTCGGTGGTGACGTCTCACCCCATGTGTGGATCATGCTAATTGCTTGGTCATAGGCTGCCCTAGCATTGTGTTTCTGGATTTCTGATAGTGGTGAGAGGTAATAGTCGAGGCAGAAAAGTGGTGGCGTAGCAATCAAGTTATAGTTGAGTTCTTTGATTTCGATTCCGCGGAATCCTACTTTTTGAAACCATTCTATCAACTCTTCTTTCTGTGGATAGGATAATTCCCCTGTGGCGTATTTCACTTTGCAGTTGAACATTTGCAGGTGGGCTTCTTGGGCTTTATTGCGTGGGGTTGGGATGTTCTCAGCTAGTATTACACTTCCTCCTTTGACGACTACACGTTTCATTTCCTTCAACGCTGCTTTGATGGTTTCTTTGTTTTGGAAATTCCTGATTGAATGTACGACGGCTGCCACAGTGAACCTGGAAGATTTGAAAGGTGTAAGAGTGGCGCTAGACTTTAGACCTGACACTCTGTCAGCTAAGTTCAGCTCATGCATACCTTCGTAGAAATTACTCCACCAATTTGCGCGTCCACTTCCATTCATCAAATCTATTCCAACTACGGATTTGGATTCTGTTGCGGCTGCAATTGAGAAGTATCCTCTGCCACATCCTACGTCGAGAACTATGTCCTGATCATCCAATTCCATCTCCTTTGCCAAGGCTATCCTCTCCATTCCAATATCTGAGTTAAGGTAGATGTCCCACCAAGATACATCAGCCTTTTCAAGAATCACCTTCAAGACTCTTTCAACGTTTCTAACAACTTCATCGAATTCCTTCATGTTCATATCATATAGAAAACGGCTTTCCGGGATCTCTGGTGAGATGTTGAGCTTCGGTGCAAGTCGAGGAATAGCCGTTTTTCCTAAAATTTGAAGATTGACCCCCAACTTAGCCACACTCAAGGATCTTGTCTGGTTTTGGTCATTTTTCCAAGATTGCTGCATCCGCGAAGAGGTCTTGTGGTACAGTTTCTGATGTAATCATCCAAACTAATCTCCATCTACGGTCTATCTGCCTTTCTAGGCACACAAGGCAAGCGTTTCTAAAGACAATCACGTCTTTCTCCTCGTTTTCGACGAGTAGAAGACTAGCAAGCTTACTTAAGTGAGGAAGATGCCCAACCACCAAAATGTCCTTCTGGGTCTCAGCGAGGTAATCTCTCATAACATGTGGATTAGCCCTTGGTTCCAACCCTTCGACACTACTGACTAGTTTTGGTAGCTCAAATTGTCTAGCCAGAGTTTCAGCTGTCTGTTTGGCTCTAAGCTTTCCGCTGTGAAGGATCTGGTCTACTTCAATGTGAAGGCAGCGCCTTGCATATTCTGCAACTTTCTTGATCTCCTCCCATCCTTCGTTGGAGAGTGGTCTCAGTGGATCTTCTTCCTTGCTCTTGGCGTGAGCATGTTGGACTAGGTAGAGCTTCATTGATTACACCTAGCGGGATCTTCTATCATATTCCTCTTACATTATTGTTTTGTGTTACCTCTGTTAACAGTGTTACATTTCTCTTTGTGAAGAAGACCATCTTAAAATATACCTTACAACGGGACGCGTGCACACAACGATATGAGATAGTTAACATGAATTGGAATTAAAGCTTATGAGCAAAATAACTCTACAAGTCATTCGGTGTGTTCCTGTGCCAAAATGCCCGAAATGTGGAAGAGAAGCTGGCAGTTTCTATTATTGTGTTGATTGTGGAACCCTCGTCAGAGAACCTTGCCCAAGTTGTGGGAAATGGTTGGATGCAAGCATGGAAGCTTGTCCTAAGTGTGGAAAGCCTAACAGGCTTCACTTGTCTCAGAGCACGTAGGTAGGTATGCAAGCGCGGACGGTGCAATAGGTTAATATACTACCGTTTGTTGTTGTGCGTAAGTAAAACGCACTGATTTCACACAATTTTGGTGTGATAGTCTTCTAGTCGGAATGTAAGTACTTTGATCCGATTTTTAAGAAGTTGTTGTTTTATGAGAACAAGGAGGTATACATATGAAAATTCATTTCCTCGGAGGAGTCCGAGAAGTAGGCGGCTCCTGCATCGCCGTCGAAACTAACTACGGGAAAGTTGCCCTCGATTATGGAACCAAGATTGGCGAGAAATTTACTAATCAGTTCCCAAGGGATTTCGACGCGGTGATCATCAGCCACGCCCATTTAGATCATTCAGGCAGTCTCTTAGAGTTATCCCGCAAAAAATCTGTGATAGTTGGATCAAGGATAACTCGTGATGTCACCACTGAACTTCTACGTGATATGATAAAGATTCAACGCATGAATGGAAATTACTTCCCATATAATTATCATGACGCAGACAATGTCAAGAAATCGTGGTGGATTCGGGATTCTATCGCATTGCCTGGAATGCTAATTCGACTTTACCCAGCAGGACACGTTGCTGGAGCAAAAATGACCAGCATACGCACTGAGGGTAAAGAGATACTGTACACAGGGGACTTCTGTCTTCACGACACTGAAATTCTGGAAGGAAGCAAACTGGAGAACCTGCCAAAAGAGCCTGAAGCACTAATAGTCGAGTCAACTTACGGGGGAACAATTAGGCTGCGAAGAAGTGAACTTGTCGATCAGCTTCTGAAGCGAATTCTCTGCACTATTGAAAGAAAGGGAAATGTTTTGATCCCTTCATTCGCCTTCCACAGAAGTCAGGAGATGGCAAAAAGAATTGACCAAGCCATGGAAGATGGCGTCCTACCAAAATATAACGTTTATACAATATCGAAGCTGGCTCACAAAATTACAGGGTACTTCAACAGCCACAAGCAATTCTTCACTAAAAACATCCAAAAGGAAAACGAACCATTCAACTATCGACACGTAAGGCAACTTCGCCGAACCAAGCAGATTAAAGAACCTGCAATAGTCATATGCACCTCAGGTTTTGGCCATGCGGGCGCAAGCCTTTACTTGCTGAACGAGTGGGCAGCGGACGAGAACAACTCTGTAATTATTAATTCAGGGTACCTTCCTCCGGACAGCCCGCTGAAAGTTGCCATGGAAAAAGGGGAACTCATCGAGAACGGAATCAAAGTTCCTGTGCGAGCAGAAGTTGAACAAATAGAGCTCTCTGGGCACGCTGATCAAGTTGAACTGGTTCAACTAGTGGAAACGTTAAGGCCGAAGAGCACATTCCTAATCCACGGAGAACTGGAGCAAGCGCAAGCTCTTTCAAAAGAGATTTCTGGAATAACCGAAGTGCACATACCAGAGCCAAGAGAGACAATCTCCATGTAACGGACTCTCTTGATAAGGAACCTGTCTGATTTTTCGCACCCCGACGGAAACATGCATGCTGCCAAAATAAGAAGGGTGTGAAACTATCCGCGCGCATCGCGATACATGTCCCGGCGTACTTCGAAGCATTATATGCTACACTACGAATTGCTTTTATACTCTCATGATTATATAGAGGCATTCAGATTTAGCATTAAGGAAGTGTTAAAATGAGCATAAAGAAAGATGAACCTAAGAGAGAAGAACATGGCTTAGAAGAGAGAAAGATAGAAGCTTACGGCTCGAAAATGTATCAGGAATCTGCCAAGGCTGTCAGAGAAGTTGGTACTCGTGTAGCTCTCTCCATCGGCGCGGCAATCCTTATCTGGCTGTTTGGAACACTTGTCTTCATACCTATCGCAGACGGAATGCAACAGATATTCTTCGGATACCCCGTGAACGCAATCATCAGCACCATTATTGTTGCGGCAATGGCAATAATAGTATTCACAGTATTTGTTGACGTTCGCAGACTAACCAGTGGACTATCAGGAATACTGGCTTACCAATTCGGGAAAATAAGCGGAGACGTGGACATTGAATCAATCAAGCACTATCGAACAGCCTTGGATGGTGTATTATATGTCGTTATAGTGGTTCTTAGCTATCTGCTGTTTGCCAACTATCTTGCTCAAATCCACGCTGCAATACCTGCAATATTACTCATCCTAATCGTGGTGTGGTCAATCTTCGCACTTTGGAGAAGCGCAAGGGCAATCGCTGCAGAAATCGGAAAATACACTAAAAAAGTCGCAAACGAAATAGAGAAGCTAAGCGAAGTATAGCATACAACTGACTCAAAACCGCGCGCGAGTCCCGCCCCCTTTTTAGGTGTCACTATGATATTTGGGAACCGATGGGTTCAACATGATGGTTTCGAATAAGGAAGAGATCAAAAGAGCAATTGAATACTTAAGACTGCATGGACAAAAGACGCTGACTAGTATGCTTGCCGCCCTCTTAGTGTGGCTTTTCGGCATTCTAGTGTTTATTCCGTTAGCTGATTCGTTGAACTGGCAGACTAGAGTTTTGGTTTCTGTGTTGTTCTTTTTTGCTTTTAGTGTTTTGATTGTCCAGACGTTACCAGGTTTGAAGGGGTTGATTGATGTGTCTGCTTACCTTTTGGCAAGAAGATACGGTGTGGCAAAAGGACTTGGTCGCGAGAATGCGTTAGCGGTGTTTAAACACTTGCTCTGCATCGTCTGCTCCTTGGTTTTCTACGGGCTTTATTTTCCATTCTTGGCCAGTTTTCACCCAGCGGTTAACGGTATTGCCCTGATAGTAGTGCTAGTTTTGACGTTTTTCCTGCTTCTAAAAGTCTTCTCCATTTTGTCCCCTAAGTTCCTTGAGTGGCTTGCGAAATCGTAGAATCTGTGCGAAAGTGTAAGCACGCGCAAGAAACGTTTCCAGCTGTTCAGAATAAAATCTTGAACTTGATTTCTGTTTTCTTGAACTTTCAGAAGTGTATTGTCCTCAATTGCCTTTTTGCTGTTTCTTCAAATGTGTGAATTGGCAGCGTTTACCATGCTTTAATGGTTCATGTCGCAAAGCGCGCGTCAATATGGTTCCGATCCTCGGAATCTTGAAAGTATGCATGTGTTTTCTTCTGTAACGTATGGATCTAACTTTCCATTTCGTGCGCAAATGTTTTATGGATGATGACTTATGGGATTTGAGGATGCAGGATGCGCGTAAAAGCTGTGCTCTTTGATCTTGGGGGAACCCTTATAAAAACTGCAGAGGTCCCTGAAATCTACAAGAGAATTCTCAAACGTTTTGGAGTGAATGTTACATCTGACGAAATTCTCAAAGCCCATCGAGCCAACGAAGAAGAATTTGACATTGCCAAAGGTCAACTTGAATTCGGACAAGATTTCTGGATTAAATGGAATCTCAGAGTTTTGGAGAGAATAGGCATAACAGAAAACATAGAGTACTTGGCTCAGAAAGTCGACGAGTTATGGTGGGATCATGCAGATCTGGAGGTCTATTCTGACGTATTCCCGATGTTAGCCCAGTTGAGAACCAATGGTGTGAAGCTTGGGCTAGTAACTAACGGGCTTAAGAGAGATTTTGAGTATTTATTGAAAAGAATGGAATTAGCCGATTGCTTTGATGTCGTTGTGGGCATGGATACCTGCGACAAAGCGAAGCCGGATAAGGAGATCTTCCTATTTGCCCTCAATAAGCTTGGCATCCATCCCGAGCAAGCTCTGTTTGTTGGCGACTCGGTGAAAAACGATTATAAAGGGGCTGAAGGCGCTGGAATGAAACCTTTAATTATTGATCGAGAGGGGAAAGCCCCATCAAACGTTGACAAGATTGAAAGTTTAACTGCATTGTTGTCTCTTCTCGACGAAACCTAGCTTCAGTGTGTTATGCGCGGAACCCTTCACACGTCAATTACGTCGATGTTGAGGCTTCTTCCTGCGAAGTCGGGCAGGCTTCTCCGCTTCAACTTTTTAACAAAGATGTGAAGCTTCACCGTGGCGTGTTTAAACTTGGATACAACTGTTGCAATGGGGCTTTGCGGGTCGATTGGCATGTTTAGAAATCTAATTCCTTCTTTTAGAGCAATGTTGTCTACGTGCTCTATGAGCCTCGCAATGCTTTCAATGTCCTCGTAAGCTGGTGTAGTTAAACTATAGCTCTTGAGTGTCTCACCAGGCTTAGGAATGCCCGGCATCTCTGTGAACAAACCCAATATTTTCGTCGTAAGGGAGAGCATCTTCATCCTCCAATTGAATTTCTCCACGGTAAATCTCACTATTTTGTTGTAGTCCCAATATCCTAGACAAGCCTTAACGTCTCCGTCTTCCTCGAGAACTTGAATGTTCTTTAGGTTGAAGAAGGGCATTCTCTCAACGTATTCCACGAAATCGTCGATTTCGAAGGGTGCAAAGAAATCATAATCATGAAATGTATTGTTGATTAGATCTACTACCTTCGGAACGTCGTCCTCAACCATACTCCTTACAACACCATCTCCTGTGTCCAGATGTTTCTTGTACACCATCAAAGAAAATACTGCGCAATCTTTCACCCGTCTAAATCCCATGTTTGCGACTAGGTTCATTGAAGGAATATTCTCTTCAGTAACGATGAGGTATATTAGATCAACATCTCTCTTGAGTGCGAACTGTTCTAGGTTTGTGTGGAGTTTTTTTGCTATGCCTTTTCGTCTATGTTGTGGGTCAACCATTAGACCATATAGAAACGCAGTTTTTAGCAGTCTGCCTCCAACAAACGTATCCCTCACAGCACAGCCAGCAGAGCCAATAATCTTATCATTCTCCACAGCCACGAAAACGCGCCAGTCTTCATAGGGTTTGGATCGCGCGAAGTAGTCAGGTGAGCTATCGAGGCCAAGGATCAGATTGGTGCCTTGGGGACATTTTCTCTGAAGTAGAATCAGAGAATCGTTGTCGTCTTTGTTCGCCTTTCTAAAGCCTATCATTGGTAACTCCCATGTTGCAAACCCTCATCGCTTCCATAGTAGAGACAATCAGGCACACATGTTACACCATATCCCAGATATGGCTTTATTCACCAATTCCATAGGAAGTAGCTCAAGGCCCAGTCCTAAACTTGAATCTTAATTGCACACGTGTCTGGGAGAATGTTACCTTCTTTCAAATGCCTTGCTTAGCACCCAGATTCCTATTAGTATTACAATGATGGAAATCCAAGGTACATCGATGTTGAAACCGCCAGCTTCGTTTGCGATTCCAACCAAGCCGAAGATTAGTATGAGTCCGCCTATGAGCAAAGGCCAAAAGTGCACTCTCACCTCAAAACTCCACCTGCCTTTGAATTAGTTTACATATTGATCATATTTAGCTTTCTATGTGAGCAGCGCATGGGTTTGTTTGCGATGAAACCTTCATAGACCCCATGATTATAGATTGGAGGCTTAAATGTTCAACGCCGTGTATGCAATTCGTCAGTAGCCTTGCCGCACAGCGGAACTCACTGTTGTGCAAGTGCGTCTTTCAGTTTTTCAGGGTTCTTCAGGAACTCTTCAAGATATCCCTTCATCTTCCTGAAGGGCACTCGGATGTACTCTGTGAAGAGCGGTGTCGGTTGGAGATAGCCCTCTTTTGTGAAGAAGAAAAGTGGGCCAACAGTGTCGCGAATCACTGTGCATTTAACATTCTTGACGCCCGTTTCCTTCTGAGCCCAATACCTATGATGACCGTCTAACACTGCATACAAGTTCCTTTTAGGATGCTTAACCACAAGTAAAGGTCTAACTTCCTTTCCAGACTTTATCGCTTGTATGTAGTCTTCTACTCCTTTTCCGTAAACTTTCCTGTCCGCTACGATCTCCGCTATGTCGATCCATTCTCCACGCATACACTTCACCAAGTTAACAACTTAAATTCTATCTGCCACTTCAAAAACCTATTTCAGATGAATATCGATTAAGACATATTGATGATGTCAAAAAGCTGCACGCAAGGCGTATGACTCATTTGCTGGAATGCGTCCCCTTCCGGCTTTCAGACACTTTGCAGATGCTCTATAGGTACGTAATCCTCAAGGACTTCTGACCTCTGCAAGACATCCTTCCACAATTCCAACCCTTTACTAGTCCTCCATCTCTGTGGTGCGGGCAACCCTAGAACCACCAACTTGTCTCCCTTCTTGATCTTCTCTGCAGTTATACACATACAGGTTTCCATATTTACCGGAGTAATTATGTCTGGGGCAATTGCAGCCAACCTTCCGCTTCTGTAGGCAACAAGCACCTCGTTCTTAGCTTTAAACTCAAACGTACTCTCTGCAAATTCGTGGTTTCCATGAAGTCTTGCCTCGATAAATGTGAAACCATCCTTTGTCTCCTGCCCAGAGCAGTCTACAATACCTTCAAAGAGTTTGAAGCCTTCTGTTTCCTTCATAACCGCGTCTATAGGATCAGCAGCTAGCCTAAGTATTCTTCCAATTCGCATGGATCTCGACAAGCTAAGTTGAATTGGAGAACTCTTCGCTTGGACACCTGTTAAAATTCTTCTAGCAGTATAGGCGCTGTGATTCCATTCAGCGGCGAGGTTACGGGCGATCCTTTCTCCAGCTTTGGAGTCTATTATTTCCTTAACAATGATAATGTTCTTTGCGTGAAGGTCTGCAACTACCATTGGAGTTAATGATATATCGTCGATTGTGTAGACTTTTAGATGAACTTCTGGAACAGACCTTCCAGCACCGTCTCCATCCACAATCGGAATATGACACCTTGCAGCGACGTCAACTGCCACTAAAGTGTTGAAGCCTCCTAGCTCTACGGGAATTATGGCATGGCTGGAGAAGTTTCCGTATTCTTCCAGAGTCCTTAGGGTTCTTACTGCCGCGTCAGAATCATAGTCTATGGATGTTGTAGCGCCGACACAGGCGAAATTCACTACTTTTGCGCCGTCAGGTATCTCAGAGGGAGCCACAATTTCAACGTCGTAACCTTCAGAAGCCAGTTTGTCCACGATTTTGCGACCGGCAGCAGGGTCTCCTCCTCCCCCAGCAGAGAATATCGAAGAACCGTTCGCCAAATCTAATAGGTCTTGATGGTTCAGAATTTTCAAACGTGAAATCACTAAACTTGTTAAGCCAGTTTGGACTATTTAGCACTATATATCAACGTACACGCTAGAATGGAACCTTGTAAAGATCAGTATGAATCTATGAAGCAAGATTGGCAACCACGCAAATCCCTGAACCAAAGCGAGTGCTCAGCCTTTGGCGCACGTTTCGAAACCGTCGGGTCTATCTATTCCTCATATATACGCAACAGATTCTCATGCTTGCCAAGATAATCTTGTCCTTGCATTGTTGTGAGCAACGAAAGACCCTTGTCAGTGATCGTGTAAACCACAACCTTTCCATCTAGGGGAAGTTTTTCAACAAGGTTATGCGAAATCAGAAAATCTAGGTAGTTCTTCAGGACGCTACTTCTTTCATCGACCTGATATAGAATGTTCTCGAATTCCAGAGGCCAAGAGACAAGAACTTCAAGAATGTTGAGGTACTTTTCAAGCTTTGAGAGAGTCATTCCGTCATCTCAATTCAAGTGTGTTGTTGGAGATAAATCTCTTAAGAATCATGAGTAGGGATTTTAAATATGCACCACCGATGAGTAAAAGGCTGCGCGCACACAGAAAACTTAAAGCGGAAACAGAGCAATTAGCATTTGAGGAGTAGAGATGGTGAAAAATGTGGTCAAGAAAGTAATGTTTTTGGAACCTATCGAAGCTGACAAAATTGCAATCAAAAAGGATCAATATTTTTCTAATGCTTATATTATTGACCTACCATTGGATTCGATACCTGATCATGTTTGGCAGGATATATTCGAACGGCAATGGAAATCAAGCAGACATTTGTGGGACAGAAAACTTTTCGTGGTTGGAAAAAAACTTAGGTTGGTCACTTCACCAAATGCCATGAAAGAGAAACTTGATTGGGTCAAAGAGGTTGTAGACCGGACTAATCTTAGTGTCGAAGAATTCAATAGAGAGGCAGAAGCCCGTTCCGTGGAAATCGCTCGATTGGAAGAACGACTCACCCAGCAAATATTAGAAGAAGAGCAAGTAGTTGCCGAAATGATTCGGGATATACTGAGAAAAAGATTTAGAGCATTGTAAGAACGTACGCATCGAGCATTCATGCATGTAGGGTTCTAGTTCTAAACCAATTGATGCGCTGGAGCACGTGAAAGTTAAATAACAACAACCATACAATCCAGCGCAATCAAGGCAGTGATCGCTCATGTTTCAATTTGGCAACGTATTGTTCAGACCGATGGAGAAGCAGGATTTGGAGTTATTGCATATGTGGGAAAACGATGCAGAATTGATGATGTACTCCAGAAGCAGACCATTAACCTTTCTGAGCATGATTCAACTGGAAAAACGGTTCGAAGAGAGGCTCAAGGAAGAGAAACATCTACGTTTTATTATTGAACTTGTTGACACTATGAAGCCTATAGGGATTGCCCGTCTAGAGCAGAGAGACTGGGACAATGTTAAGACTGGGCACATTGGAACATACATCGGCAAGAAAGAGCTTTGGGGGAGGGGCATAGGGCGACAAATCACAGTTGCTCTATTGGAAATGGCCTTCACGCAGTTGAATATGGAACGTTGCGATGCAGGTAGTGCCGAGTATAATAGTCGTGCCTACAAGACCTTGATAGCGTGCGGGTTTAAGAAGTCGGGAACCTACAGAAAAATCCATTATGTAAATGGACGTAAATGGGACCATTTCTACTTTGACTTACTTCGAGAGGAATATCTGAGTGTGCGAATGGAATTACTGAGGCTAACATTGAGAGACAAGTTGGAGCAATATCTCGAGACGATACGAATTTCAGAGGGATAGACTGACGATAAATCATAAACATGCAAACTCGCGCAAACGAAGTCGTGAATCTAGATTACGAGCGCATTCACTGGTAAACTTTCTATTGAAGTGTCGGTGACTAATCTAACATGTAGAACCAAATTAGGGCAGGGGGGTTCTTGGAATTATTAGATTCGGGCTTCAAGGAATAAAGAAATAGAACATTGAAAAGCTATTGATGACTTAAAGAGACCGCTTGATTAGAACTCATGGGTGTCGGAAATGAACCTTCCCCCATCAACCATTATGCACTGACCATTGACGTAGGAGGAGTAATCGCTAGCCTAAGAAAGAGCAACGTTAGCGATCTCGTCAACTGTGCAGACTCTTTCTAGTGGATATCCCTTTGCTATTCTGCTAATCCACTGTTCATGCATGCATGTAGATACCTCCTACACAGCCCCTCTTTTTCTAGAAGAAACGAGCGTGTATTGACCACAAGTTTGATGCCGTTCTGCCATAACTTCAATAGAGCGTGAATCAGTTAAGGTTG
>SOJC01000069.1 GCA_004376645.1 Candidatus Bathyarchaeota archaeon | reverse complement strand
CGTTCATCATCGTCAACCTAGATGGACAAAACTACACGATTAACTTGCTTGAAAGTTCCAATTGGATTCCAGAACTCCGTTGGAGACGTATCGAAACCGTCACGTTAAGCGGAGGCTTAAATCTCGAAGTTGAGGAACAACACGGGTGGAAACCCTACTATCGAGTCACAATCGATGGGCAACCTTCTGAGATTACACTGGACGAGATGAACATCTACAAGAAGCATGTTATGTGGGGCGAGGTCTATCGTTGGATGCTTGTTGACATGCAGGTTCACAGCATAAGATCAATATGGGATATTATTGTGGGTGAACCTGAACATGGAATGTGGGGAATTCGCGCCTTCTCAGTTGTTCCTGAAACTGGTGCTGTCGACTTAGACGGGGACTTAACCACCGTTGACGACCAATATTTCGTGAGACGACTTCACAGAGGATCCGATGTGTGGAACCGAACAGAAGACAGAATGTTTGTGGAAATTCTCTGGGATCCAAACGCCTCAATGATGGATGACGAGATTCACATAGGAGCGTGGATGGGCAAAGTTCACACTGAATGGAACTTTATGTGGAATGAGACTTACATCTGGTATCATGCTGACAGCATGAGCCTCGTGAGCCACGCAACAATGCAGCAGATCAACGCGACACTGATAGATAACGATACTGGAACGCCTAACCCAGGATACTGGGACATAGCTCACATGGCTAAGAACCAAACTTGGGCTGATCTTCTCGCTCGTGCAAAGAAAGAAGGATGGGACTGGATCGACGATAATAGCCACGAATGGGACTGGTTATGGTTTGGCACTCAACAAGACTACGCTACTGCCTGGTCGGATGGCAACAGCACAAGGACAGCAGGGATAGAGTTACGTTACGAGTTCGCTGGACTCGCTCTCTATAATGAGAGTGAGCAAACACACTTCTTTGTACCGGAAGACGTAGTTTCCATCGGTTTCGTTACTCCAGGCGAAGCATTCGGAAACACAAACGCTACTGGAGAGATTATCGTTCCCCTAGATTCAACTATATCCTTTGGAGTTTCCTACGAAAACATCACAGGAACTCTTTTCCCCTTCAAAGAAGACCGATCCATGTGGGGATGGTGGGATGCCATAGTCCACGGCGCAGATTTCGATGAACCCAACTTCATGAATAAGCCCACACGAACAATGATTGACGAGATGGCTTTTGCCATCACCTTCGAAGCCACCACTAATGCTGACTCAGAGATGAATAACAACGCCTCAATGAAAATCGACCAGCACATAGGAAACTGGAATGTAGACCCCTACGTAATAGATGGTAGAAAACAGAGCCTAAACAACGTTAGCACCTTCTACATGGGCAACGATGTATTCCTCAACAGAAGCTTAGCCATAAACTACTACGTCACAGCCTTCACCGACATGTCCTGGGATCTTAGAGACGAGAGGGGAGAGCAACTTACCAATAACAACGTCACAGAATCCTCAAGATTTGAATTAGCAGCCAAACTAGCAGACGCCAATTTCGCTAGCGTGAAGCTGGGAAGCACCTATGACTGGCACAAGCCAGTGTCCATAAATGACACCATACGCACCTTGAATGTAACCAGCAAGACAACGCCTATAGGGTCCTTTGAGGCAAGCTTCAACTCTGAATCGGGAAAATCTTCAACAGGCTTCGAGATATCAGCTATGATGTACTTCCTTACAGTTGGGTTCGAGAAGTGGGATGGCTACGCAGTCTACAACGATCCTGAACTGGTCTTCTATGCGTTCAAAGGCTTAGTGATTTCACCTAGTGAGTTTGGATTGGGCTCCATACCTCAATTGTTGTTCCTGATCCTCACAAGTGTTACAGTGTCAGTGGTGATAGTCCTTGTAGTGTTCCGCAAGAAGATTAGAAAGCTGATTTCTCGAACCAAATCAGTCAAACAATCTAGGCCAACTGAGAGTGCTCCAACATTGAATAGTTGAGATGCACACTCAGCTCCCATAATGGCAACTCTCTCATCTTTCTTGCTTCTTCGTGTTTGGAATTCAAGGTTGCACCTGTGATATTTAGCTAGTGAACATCGTACAGGAAACGTTCTACAACTAAGCTCAGAGTATGAAAAACTTCTTCTTCAGAGAGCATAGTTACATCTAGAATTACGTCGAAAGGAGAAAAATCCTCTCCAAGACTAAACCCGTAGAGTTCCTCGTAGATAATCTTGGTCAGCCTGTCTTTCTCCTTTAAAGCTTTGAATGCCTCGTCGAAGGTTGTTCCGTCTCTCTCCGCGATTCGTTTAGCTCTCTCTTCTGTTGAAGCCTCTAACCAAATTTTGAAGCCTTCCTTGAGGAGCCAAGCTTGTGCCCAACTATCGAGAACCACGTTTCCCTGCGTTGCCAATTCCAGGAGCTTCTCATCAACTTTCTTATCAAATGAGAAGTCGTCCTTTCTTCTTTTGAGGAACCTAATTCCCTCTGCACTCTCCCACCACCCTCTGCCTGCAAGTTTGAAACCTACTTCGCCCGCTAGGGCTTTCAATGCCTCACCTCCTGAAAAGTAACGCAGACCATATTTTCGAGCGAGTCTCTTTGCGACTGTGCTTTTCCCGGATCCAGCCATTCCTGATATGCACAATATGATCTTCTTCTGATGTTGGCTGCGAGCCATTACTGAAGATCCCACTCTTTCCGTCGCAGAATCTTAGATTTAGCTTTGCGAGGTCTCAGTTGAGGGAAAATGATTCTCCACAATACTCTCTGAGCTTCCTCGCGCATGCATTGCATTCTATTCCATTCCCGCTATTCCCACACCCAAGGCTCGTGAGAACAGAGTGCTGAAGAACAGTGAACACAGCATGTACCAATAAATAATGGAGAGGGCCCCAAAGCCTGGCAGAAACGCCACCGGTTCTCCGTATATACCCCATAACACTTGCCACATGATTATGAAAGGAATGAAGAAGAGCAATGAAATTTTCATTGACTGCCATGACATTTTCTGCTGCAACTTCATTATCCTAGCCTTTTGCTTTTCCACCTTTGCTAGGAGCTTTTTGTCCTTAGATTTTTGAGCTGCTTTAAGCTCATCCGTCCATTTCTTGATCTCCTTCCTCCAAGTTCTCAGCTGTTCTGGATTAGAAAAGAAGCGATTAGCCAAAGACGTGAGTGAGGTCAAGAGGACACATAGAAGGAGTATAAAGATTGTTGCCCCAGGAGCATAGGGCTCCAAGAGCCATTCTATAAATAGCACCATACCAATTTCTCCATTCAACATCTCTACTTACTTCAACTTGTTTGCTGTCTAGGTTTTTAACTGTTTTCTCTTCCTAGCCTCCAAATATGTGGCGCAATGCTGGATACATCTCTGCAACGCGTTCTTGCATCAGCTGCTGATAATATTGATAGATTATACCAACGGACAGCAGTACACCCATACCTGTTCCGAAGACTCCGAAGAAGTCTGCGAGAGCAGCGATTAAGCCGACGGTTACTCCTCCAAGAACCGTGACTGCTGGGATGTAACGTTTTAACACCATCTCGATAGACCGCGTTGATCGTCTATAGCCTGGAATATGCATCCCCGAGTCCACTAACTGTTTCGCCACTGTTGCTGGACCGAGACCGCCTACTTCGAGCCAAGTTAGTGAGAATACTACACAGAACGTTATCATGATAAGAGCAAATATCACTGCTCTGACAGGGTTCACAGCTACATCTAGGATGTTTCGGGGTGATAAGACGTAGAAGACTAATCCTCCTGTAGGTTGAGGTTGATCTCCAGCCCAGATGTAAGTGCCAAGGAGATTTAGGAAGACATTTGTGTTGTGTTGGTTGAAGTTGCTCCAAATGATCTGCGAGAAGAAATATACGTTGGCGAATAGTGCGGAGGCGAAGATTACTGGTAGATTTGAAACATAGAGGAGTTTTATTGGATATCTGCCGCGGTATCCTCTGTAGCTAGCGTGGGATACAGGCAACTCAATTCTCACACCTTCCACGTAGATGACGACTAGAAACACTACAATTGTTGTGAAGAATCCGAGGAGAGAAGGCAGGCCTTGAGGCCTTATGAATGCGTTGTCTATTGCCGGGATGAAGTGAGCTGCAATGCCGGACGTTACGTTGAAGGGCACATACTCTAGGGCTGTAGAGAAGATTTGTTGCCCAAACCCGATTGTCTGGAATAATGCGGGGAAAGCCCCATAGCTCTTCATATCAACCAGCCCAGGTGTTAAGGCGAAGCTGTCCCACATTATCTTCTGGGCCACACCTGCCATAATGAAGAGGCTGATTCCGCTTCCGATTCCCCACCCTTTCTGAATCATCTCATCTAGCAATATGATTATTATTCCGGCAAATAGGAGTTGGAT
The DNA here is from genome assembly GCA_004376645.1 of Candidatus Bathyarchaeota archaeon. GTDB lineage: Archaea > Thermoproteota > Bathyarchaeia > Bathyarchaeales > SOJC01 > SOJC01. The sequence continues at coordinate 8,170 of SOJC01000069.1, read as the reverse complement.
GAAGATTATGATGCTTACTGAGGCTGGTAATGTTCCGTAGACGCCGCCGATTATGTAGGCGGACGCTTGGACTCCTGTCAGGAGTATGGAGAAGAATTTGGTTGCTGTTGTGAAGAGACCTCTGTCTTCGGGATTCGACATGTCGATACCTATCATCCCTGATCCTGCTAGAAGCTGGAGAATTAGACCAGCGGTTACTATCGGTCCAATTCCGAGTTCAAGCAAGGTTCCCCTGCTTGAGGCGAAGATCACCCGCAGATAACTCATCTCAAAGCCGCCCTCGCCCACCATGCCGTACAGCGGAATTTCTGCCATGATCAGGTAGATGACCAAGGCGAGGGCTGTCCACAGCAACTTTTCGTTGAACCCGACTTTTCTTCCTGGAGGTTTCGCTTCAGGTAAGAATCTTGCCACCGGTTTAAATAATCCCAGGAACCTACCAGCCATGTGACTCCTTCCCATTAGCCTTCATTACTTGGAAATTCGCATAGGGCTAGCTAGTTTCTTTTGGGGATATTTTGCCCCCTGCTTCTTCGATCTTCCTGCCAGCTGACTCTGAATAGGAAGCAACTTTTACTGAAAAAGGTTTGGCAATGTTTCCCAAGCCGAGAAGTTTGTCATAACCTAGAAAGCCTAAGTCGAGTACTGAGAGGCCGTCTTCCTTTTCTAGTTGTTCTTCAGAAGAGAGTTTACTCGCTAAGTCATCCAATTCCCCAACATTCACCATTCTGACCTCCCTGTGTTGTGGGGAATAGAAGCCTTTCTTCTTAAAGTAGTCAGGCTCATATCTTAGAACCCAAGACGCCAGATGTTTGCGGCGACCTGCCTTCCCATGACCACCCCTTTGACCTACGGCTCTATGCTGACCTGTTCTTCCATAACCAACAGTTCTTGTACCTCGACTTTTTCGAGTTTTTCTCAGTTTATGAGGCATTTTTTATCACACTTCAGTGGTAATTAGTCGCTTCCTTCATGTTTGTTATGCCATCTTCTCTATGAGCTTGTTTATTGCTTCACCACGGTATCCTGTTACTCCCCCGACGGTATAGCTTCTCTTCAATTTGCCTTTGTATCCCTTCTTTGGAGGGTGAGCGCGGAATACAGGTTTCATGTCTGGTAAGTCACTGAATTCAACCTCTAGCTGGTGAGTTGCTTCAGCGAGTTTTTCAAGATTCTTGAACCCGATTCTCTGGGCGTATTCGTCGTCGACTTTCTTGTTGCCCATAAGCTTTCCCCGCTTGTTAAACAAGAGATAGACGTGGTCCTTGGTGATTTCACCCCATGTGACGAAGTGCGTAATCTTCTTCAGCATTCCAATGAAGCTGGGGCGATCATCTATGAGTGTAATGTGACAGTTTCTTGTAAGGTGGAGGAGTTCTAGGGTCTTCTCCACTTGAGGATGTGCATCACCCACTCCTCGTACGCGTACTACTGCTAAACATTTCCGGTCAGTCATGTTATCTCACCCAGTCCTCTGGGGTGACGAGGCTGCATGTTTTTTTGAGAGCGTCGAAGACAGCGTAGGCAAAGGAGGGTATTGTCCTTGTTGAGCCGAAGCTTCGAGTCCAACAGTCTTTTACTCCTGCGAGTCCTAGGATCACTTTTGCTGCTTCGCTGGCCACTATCCCGAGGCCTCTAGGACCTGGAATCAGAACTATTTCCACGCCTCCGCTTTTACCAACTGTTTTAAACAGTAGTGAATGGTTTTTGCCACAGCCACATTCCCAGCTTCCACAGCCTCTACGTACAAAGTTCAGATTTAGCCGAGCATTTGCAGCTGCTTTCTCGATTGCTGTACGTACTTGTTTTGCCTTTCCGTTGCCAAGTCCTATGTAGCCATCACAGTTGCCAACTGCCACCACAGCTTTGAATCTTGATTTTTCACCTGCATCAGTCTGTTTCTGCACCAGATTGATAGTGATCACTTCCTCCTGTATGTCTGGAAGTAAGAGATTTACTACCTCCGGTTCACGAATCTTTAAGCCCTCCATGAAAATCTCTTCCATCGAAGAGATGCGACCTTCCCGGATCATCTTTCCCAGAGTGGTCTTCGGGATCCAATCTTCGCTGACTACCTGTTTTGCCATTCTTCTGCGTGGACGTCTACGCCGCCTTCTCACTTCTTCTCAACCTTCCTTCTGCTTTTCCTCTTTTTCTTTATTCCTCTTTTGACCTTTCTAACTTTCCCTTTCTTTTTGGTCTTTTTCTGTCTTTTAGGGGGAGATAAGATTTTCTCCTTTGAGGCTTCAAACTGTTTGGGGATTCCCTCAGGGGGAACTTTAGCTTTCAAGTAGCGAGAGAATACCCTCTCATACAATTCCGTATCTGAGGATAAGGCTTCAGCGTAGTTGGCGATGTGTTGCCCCTTCAATCTTTCCTCGCTGGGAAGTTTCTCTGTGCTGTGTGGCACCTTAACGCCAGCATCTACGACCCCCTTCACAGACGCAAAAATACGAGCTCCTTTTGTAGGTCGGGTGAGACCTATATCTGGAACTGCTTCTTTTACCTTCTTTCCTGATGCTCTTACACCGCACAAAAGACCAGTTAGGTATGCTGACGGCAGGTTTCCACAAGGGGTCTTCCAGTCATAGTTTCTGAGTTCTTGTGATTTCGCTGAAGCTATGACTCTATCTCCCATCAGGGTTGCTTCGATTATTTGAACGTTCATGTGCCTCAGTGAGACTCTTGTTACTACGCGTGGAAGTTTTGAGATTACGAGTGCCTTCCTTGCTTTGTAGTCAGTTTTTCCTTCTCGGCGTCGCCTGAAGGGAAGTCTGTAGGAGGGCCCTTTTGCCATCAGTGAGTCCTCCATAAGCCTTTTGCTTTAATTCGGCGTTCGAGTTCTGCGTTTGATTCAAAGATTCCACTTCCAGCCATCCTGTAGAATTGACGGTAGGTCCTTTCTGTGATGATCCGGTTTTGTTTTAGTTCTCTTAGTCTCCTTCGCAGGGCGCGAATCTTCATCATCCAAGTTTCTTTCCTGGATATTCTCGATTTGCTTCTTTTTCCAGGGCCTTTTCTTAGGCCCTTCTTTCGCTTTAAGTGAAAGACGCGAGCGCGGGATCGACTCACTCCTTTCTTAGGCTTTCGTCTTATGGATTTTTCGTGGATGAGCTTCTTTATTTCTTCTCTCGTTATCGCTATTTCGACTTCATCTATCTTTTCAGGATCTATCCAGACTCTATTTTCTCCTACTTTGAGAATCTCTGCTGCAAGGTGGCGCTGACTCTTAAGATCCAACTAGCTTTCACTTCCTTTAGATTTCTTCTGGCGTCTGGACTTCTTCCGTGTCTTCTTCTTCTCTGTTTCTATCTCTTCAGCGTCTGGAACTAGTTCTTCAGGTATTTCTTCTTCGATTTTCTCCTCTTCAAACTCTCTCACAAGCGGGTTCAAAACGTGGATTTTTTTTTCTCTCGCCATTGAAGTTATCATAATCCGCTTTCTTATTCCTATGGTGTGAGCAATTCGTATCGCTTGAGTCTCTGGATTCACACTTGCTGCTTCGTCTGGATTATGAACTAAAACTTCTTTATATCCCGACGGGTGGAGATTTCTAGCTATTCGAGGTCCGCCATAACCGATCTTAACTGATTTGGGCCAGCCCTTTTTTTCTTGCTTCATTTTATTGTCTAACCCACGAGGTTTTCTCCAGCTGTCCTTTAAGCGTTTGTAGCGCCAACTTTCATGACGTCTAAAGCGGGGTTTCTTCTTTTTCACGTTCTTCCGCAAGTCTATAGCCTTATGGCTTCGTGATGTACTCGCAGTCATTTTTCCATCCCCTCAAGACGTTTATACACGTATAAACCGTCGAGAAACACTCTGGGATCCTTATACTTCACCTTAGTTGCCTGCTCGATATTTGCTGCCGTTTGACTTACATCTTCCAAGCTTATTCCTTGGATTATCACATCGTCAGATTGAACGGAAACCTTTGCATTTCCCCTTATCTTCGCTGAGCGTTGGCTGCGTTCTCCCGTGAAGTTTGCTATTTCCACATTCTGACCTTCAACTTTAACAGATATTGGGAAGTGGGAGAAGACGATCTTCAGTTTGTACGTGAACCCTTTTGTTACTCCGATAATCATGTTCCTAATGTGGGACCCTACAGTTCCCACAGTTGCTGCTTCTTTCTTGCGAGGCCAGTTTGACTGAATTCTCACCAGTCTATCTTCTTTGCAGATAAGAAGGGACGCGTGAGAGAAATCTCTAGTTAATGTCCCCTTCTCTCCAGATACTGTGACTACTCTTTTATTTATGCTGACATCTACACCTTCAGGGATTTCAATGGTTTTCTCAGCTTTTAGAAGGCGCATCATAGTTTCCCCTAATATGCGAAGGCTAGTAGACGCCCTCCTGTTCTTTCTTCTTTTGCCGCTTTGTGAGAAGTCACTCCCTTAGGGGTTGAGACAACCAAGATTCCTATATCTCGTGAAGGAAGGAAGTCTCTTTCCCACGTCTCAAACTCGTCTGCTCTCACTGGAAAGCGGGGTCTGATGGCACCACACTTATTTATTCGACCAAGAAGTTGAATTTTGAATTTCCCCGTTCTGCCATCGTCGATAAATTCGAACTCGCCAATGTAACCGTTGAGTTGCATTACTCTAAGGACCCTGCCGAGAAGCTTAGAGGCAGGCTTAATTATACATTCTCGCTTCAGTCTCATCTCGTTATTCATTAACGTGGTCATACCATTGGCGATTGTATCAGTCACCGCGTTTCCACATCCTATTCATATTTCCTGAATCCAATATCTTTAGCTATCTCCCTAAAACAATGTCGGCAGATATATAAATCGTAGCGACGAATCACTGATCCATAAGAGCCACATCGCCGGCAAGGTCTGCTTCCTTTGCCGAACTTCCGCTCCTTCTTAGGTCTCTGTTTTCCCATTCAATCACACCTCACACAACTTCGACTCCTACAGTATCTTTGACGAACACAATCGCCTCTTCAGGAGTCATCATGTGATGTTTGCTAATTTTCGATTTAGCCCATCTTCGTTCTTTAACTCTATAGCCTGCACGATCTATAGCGACAGAAATATCCATTCCGAAGATTCCAATTTCTGGTCTGTATTTTGTGTCAGGAATCTCGATGTGTTCTTTAATCCCAAAGGAGAAGTTTCCATTCTTATCAAAGCAGCTGCTCGATATCTTGTTATCGACAGCTTGAAGGGTTCTCTTCAAGAACTTAACAGCCTTCTCTCTTCGAAGGGTTACGACACACGCTATTGGTTCACCCTGCCTAATCCCAAAATCTCTAATTGTTTGCTTCGCCTTTCTCTTCACAGGTTTCTGACCTGTGAGTTCTTCAAGAACCTTTGCTGCTCGCTCAAGGGGTTCTCCAGATTGCCCAACTGAAATGTTGATTGTTACCTTTTGTATTCTTGGCTTGGACATCGGAATCTTCTGCCATTTCTTGCGGATTTCTTCTTCTGACACCTATTTCACCTCTGGTAAAGAGATCGCTTCTTCACCTTCGCCTATTGGAAAGACGAAGTTGAGAATCGTTTGGAAACGTTTTCCAGCGTTGTCTTCTATCGTCACCAATAGTGAACGATGCTTCTTCCCTGCAGTTTCTTCGATGTCTACGATTTTCCCGTGGATTCCTCTGTTTTTTCCTCCTGTGATTAATGCAATCGTGTCTTTCGCCAGTTTTATTTGACCTAGTACTTCGCGGTCGTGGATGCTGATTTTTATGGCGTTGAGAGTTGCGTATTCATCCTCTGTGGGGTTCTTAGGATCTGTAATTTGGATTAGCTTATTCGTTCCATCGTGAAGATTAAGTTGGACACCCCCTTTGGCGACTACAGTCTTGTTTTCTATCCTGCAAAGTTTGAAGCTGGCTTCGTCCTCTTTTATAGGGTGTAAGATTAGCCCTTTTCTGTCTACTAAGACACGATATGTTACCTTCGCTTCGGGGATCGTGATGATGTCCATCAAACCTGCGGGGTATGCTTCTTTTCGGGGTTTTCCATCGACTAGGACTTTCCCTTGGCAGATGATGATTTTGGCTTCACTGCGGGTCTTTGCGAAGCCCAGCATCTCCTTTACGATGAGCGTCAAGGGAAGGCTGTGCTGTAGAGCGTGAGGGCCTGGTTTCGGTCTTACAGTCCAAACGAATTCTTTGCGGTGGATGGTCCAGAATTTCGGGGCTGGGTTTCGTTTAAGATGTTTGCTCTGACCTGTCTTTCCCATGTTATTCAACTCCACCTGCCTTCTTCTCAGATCTCTTCCTCTTTTGCTTCCCAGTTTTTCGAGATGTCTTTGCTTTGCTGAGGGGTGGTTTTGTAGTCTTTTTCGCTACTTTTCCCCTTGCTTTCTTCACTTTCTCTGCTTTCTTCTTGGGATCAATCCCTTCCTCAGTTATGGGAGGAGGAGGTTGCATAGTTTCTGGCGGAGCTTTCCGCTTAAGCGATTCTCGACGCCATTTGTCATTTAGATCTAGAGTCACAACCATTACTTTCGATGGGTGAATGGGAATCGGAACCGATGTTCCATCAACTTTCGCCCGTGTAACACCTTCAACGTATATTCTGGTTTTCTTCCGGCTGACTCTTATTATTTTACCCTCAAAACCCTTACGATCGCCTCTCATAACGCGAACCGTGTCTCCTGTCTTGACGGGAATAGCGTTAGCATAATGTTTCTTCTTCAAATCAGGAGAAAGTGGCGCTGAAAAGAATCTATGGCGCATGTGTGCAGGAGCTTGGTACATTCTCCTGCGTTGAGTTCTTGGTTTTGTAATTTTCATAGTGTTCACCTAAACGATTATGCTAGCAGCACTTGCGATTCGGGGCCACCGTTCTGCTGCTTCCTTTGCCACTGGTCCCTTAATCTCTGAGCCCTTCATCTCTCCCTCAGTAGTAATGATCACTGCTGCGTTATCTTCAAACTGTACCCATATGCCTTCAGCGCGACGGAAGGGCATCCGCTGTCGCACAACAACAGCTCTGAAAAGTTTTTTGCGCATATCTGGCGTTCCCTTTCGAACTGAAGTCATAATTAGATCCCCTACACCCGCTGAAGGAACTCTTCTTAGCCGCCCTTTGTATCCTATGACTTGAATGAGCCTCAAGTTTCGAGCTCCAGTGTTGTCGGCACATCTTAACACAGTGCCACACTGAACACCTCTTGTAACCTTTGGTCGTTGGCCTCCCATTGCTCTAGCAAATAATGCTCCAGGCCTCACCTTAGAAGACAACTATTTCTCCTCCAGTTTCTCGACTATAACGAAAGAGACAGTTTTACTTATTGGACGGCACTCTGCGATACTGACACGATCACCTTCTTTTGCGTTTATGCATGGAGGGTTATGAGCAGGAATATGATTATGCCTTCTTTCGTAGCGTTTGAATTTAGGCATGTACTGAAGGTGATCCCGTCGGATTATCGCTGTTTTATCCATCTTTGCGCTTACAACTTGCCCAATTAAGACACGTCCTCTTACGGACAGGCTTCCGTGATAAGGACACTCAGGGTCTGTGCAGGTTCCCTTTAGCTTTCTCGAAGAGAGAGCAACCATCTTTACCAGAGTCTCCTAATCCGCTTTTTTATACGTTCTTCTGGTCTTCCAAAGAGGACACGCCCATCGACTTCTACGATTGTGGCATCAGCTAGTGTAAAATGAAAGGTTGCTTGATTCTTTGCTACAGTCTTCTTCTTGTTTCCATTCAACACAATAAAGGTGTTTCGAGTCTCTTTGATTACTGTTCCAGAGATCCCTATTAGATCTCTGTTTGGAGAATCTGCAACCATTACTTTGAGGCCTATGAACTCGTCTTGAACTATTGAAGGAGTGACTCTCAACGCTCTTTCGCCTCTTTCATTTCTAGGAGTTGCACTTCACGTTCTACCGTAAGAATTCGGCTGATAGCTTTACGTAGGTCTCGTATGCGCCCAGTATTTTCGATGCTGCCACCTGCCTTCGTCATCGTCCTAAGTCTCACAAGTTCAGTCTGCAATTCTATCACTCTCTTCCGACGTTCGTCTGAGGACATATCTCTGATGTCTTTAAGTCTGATAATCGGCATTTACTCAAGTTGCCTCCTTACTTTCATCTTCTTCTGATGGCGGTTCATCTGCTTCTGCAACCACCTCTTCCTCCTTAGCCTGCACCACCTCTTCCTCCTTAGCCTGCACCACCTCTTCCTCCTTAGCCTGCACCACCT
>SOJC01000137.1 GCA_004376645.1 Candidatus Bathyarchaeota archaeon | reverse complement strand
TTGACTTTGCTTGGATTAACTTGAGATTATTAGATTTGTGATAAATGTAACTATTCTGATATCAATATAATCGAACATGGAATCGCCATCAACTCCGTTCATGCTTTCAGAATTAAGGTTACTAAGAGGCAAAAGTGCGGGGGGTGGGATTTGAACCCACGAACGCCTACGCGACAAGGTCCTAAGCCTTGCTCCTTTGACCAGGCTCGGAAACCCCTGCCCACCACCGAACCAAAAGACCAAATCCGTATATAAGGGTAGCATCCGCCTTTCGAAATCCTTTAAAACTTCTTAAAAGGTAAATGTCTTGACGGTTCCACGCCTCGGTGGCCTAGCTCGGTAGGGCATCGCCTTGGTAAGGCGGCGGTCGCGGGATCAAATCCCGCCCGAGGCTCCACTCCAACTCCGATTGGCAAAGATTTCGTCCTCAATGATGCTGGTTCGATTCATCTCTTCCCAAAGGGAAGCCCCCCTCTTACACGTTACAATCTTTGACCGTCTTATGATTGCTTTCAAAGCGTTTTCACAAACTTTTCTGTCACAGAAGTGAAGTAGAAAACCATGTGGACGCGGTGACTAGACAACCTTAAGTTCCTTCTGCTTTCGATATATGTCGGGATCGTAATCATCGCTAAATCTCTGTGAGTCAGAGTCTTAATTATGGGTTCGATTGATGTTCTGACAGTAAATGAAGAACCTGAGAGTCAAGTAGACCTTATCAGAGTTGTTGAAGAAGCGAAAAACTACTTCTCAACAGAAATATGGGACGACGTGCGATACATCGGAAAACTCAAGATGAACCATGATGTCACAATAACCACGGGCGAAGAACATCGAGGAGCCTTTCTAGTTGAGAAGATTACAAAGAGAATCAAAAGAATAAGAGACTGCGAATTGATGAACCTACTGTTGGGGATAACAACAGACCCCGTAATAGCCATGTACTACTACTTCGACGGGAATCTTTTCAGAAGATCTCTCTTTCTCGTTCATGACTATGTTTCTGAGAAGATTGGCATAGTCTCACTCTTCCGAGTGAAAGAAGGATCAGCAAGTAAAGTTGTAGCTCACGGACTAGGACATAACAGAGGCTTAGTTCACCATTACAAACCTATCGACCTCATGTACTCCAGACTATTGAATGCCCTGACGCTTCGAATTGAAGGCTTCTGCAAAGACTGCAAAAGCAAACTAGCGGAAACCCAAGCAGACACAAAGTAAATCAACAACAATAATGGAAATTGACCCACTTATCTACCATGATTTAATGTGCAATCTCCCTACTTTTAGCCCTTGCCTCAAGGAAAACCAGCGACGGCAAAGCGAAGTTTTTCACTGCTTTAAGCAAAAAAACACACGTACACATCGGGAATTAGACAAATTTTTTGAAAGAATAAGCTCTATATATAACATTACAGCAACTTGTTGAGGGGCCTGCAATGAGCTTGGAGCTCGCGATATACATAACAGTTTTAGCTGGAGCAGCAGCCATCACAGTCCTCGTCACACTCTATCTCACAAAATTCAGAAAGACGAGAGAGAAGGAAAGCGCACCATCTCTTCAAAATGCAGACCCCGTAGAGAGATGGCGCCAGAGAACGCAAAAAAGCGTCACCCTAGAAAGCGCAAAAGGCGCAGAGAACGAACTGCGAACCCTAGGCCTAGAGAAAGAGATACTAAGCCACGCCATACGCCGCTTATACGAAGCCCGCGCTGAAGGAGAAATAACTGAAGAAGAAATGGAACGGCTAGCAGAGAGATACAAATCAAGAATGAGGAAAGTAAACGAAGCCGTCTCAGAAGGTCAGTCAATCGTAGCACTCCACGAACTAGAAACGATGCAAGAAGATCTGACAAAACTCTTCGACGAAAAATTCGACGAAATAAGCGGCAAAATCGAAGAATTACGCTCCAAAGTTGGAATTGAAATGGAAGAAGCAATAATTCCCACACCCATAACGATGCCCCCACAGATGGAAGAAGAAGCCACAACAGACATAGGAACCACACGAAAGACAAAAAAGAAAACCCTTAGGAAACCTCAGAAATCCCGAAAGACAGCAGCTGAAGAAAGACTTGAAAAGATACGATCAGACGTTGAGAAAGTCTTAAACCGCCTTGAACAGATGGAGGCCGAAGCTTAAAATTGAGTTGGCGAGAAGACGCCAAAAGAAAAGCAGCCATAAAAGCAGCCAGCCACATCAAAGACGGATTTACAGTAGGGCTAGGAAGCGGAACCACAGTTGCCTACGCCCTCCAAGAGATCGCGAAAAGAATAGCGGAAGAAGAACTCCACATTCTAGGCGTCCCCACATCTCGCCAAACCTACTACTTGGCACTGAAACAGCACATCCCTCTAACCACATTAGACGAACATCCCCAACTCGACATAACAATAGATGGAGCAGACCAAGTTAGCAAGGACCTTAACATGATCAAAGGCAGGGGGGGAGCCTTAACACGGGAAAAAATAGTAGCCTCAGCCTCAAAAAAAACCATATATGCCATTGACGAAACCAAACTGACTGAGAAGCTGGGAGCCAACCAGCCAGTCCCACTAGAAGTCGTGCCCTTTGCCCTACCCGCAGTCACGGGGAAACTCCAAAGTTTAGACTCTAAACCGGTGTTGCGAGAAGCTGAAAGAAAGCTTGGACCCGTCATCACAGACAACGGTAACTTCATCCTCGACACTTACTTCGGCCCAATTAACAGCCCGAAAGATTTGAATCGAACCTTGAAATTGATTCCAGGAATCGTTGAAACTGGACTATTCGTTGAGATAGCAAACATTGTCTACGTAGGCGGAAGAAACACTGTTAGAAGGCTTGAATCGCGGCTAGTGAGCTGAACCTCCAAGTTCCCGAAGCAAGGATGACGCGATCTCCCTCGCTTTCTCCCCAGTCAACGGATTCTCAACGATCTCCTCAAGATATCTCTTCCACGGAAGACTGAGAGCTCTTCTCCACACCTCAAACTTCTCAACCAAGTTTCCATAGGCTTTTCCATGAATTTCGCAGCATTAACCATCTGCTTCTCTCTCACATATTTCGCATCTCAAGAGCCTGTCTCCTCTTCGTCTTCTTTGGGCAACTCGGATTAACACAGAACCGCCAAGATCTCCTTCCTTTCCTGATGAGGGTAACAGTAGGTGAACCGCAAGAAGTGCAACTCTTCCTGTTTGGTCTTATCAGACCTTGCTGAGGAAGGGGAAAAGAGGTCTTACAGAGGCCTTTGAAGTAGCCAGTACACCCAACGAAGCGTTTACCCGTCTTGCGAGAGCGAAGGATCACAAGCTGGTTCTTACAGGTTGGGCAGACACCTACAACTCGTTCCTCCAACATAACTTGTTGCACAGCCCTATTCAGCGTCTTCCCCACAGTTACTTCGTGTCTTCTCAACTCCTCTAATGCTGGTTTCAGTTGGCTGATGGCTTCCTCCAAAACAGTTTCTCTCTTCTCCTCCCCATCGCGGATCAGTTGCATCTTCTCTTCAAGGGCTTGTGTTAGTTTGACTGAAATAATCGGGGAAGTATACTTCTTGAGTATCTCAGAGAGGCTTAACCCTAGAGTAGTTACTTTGATGTTCTTTGCTGTGATGTATCTCCTGTTGTATAATGTTTGAATAATCTCGCCCCTTGTAGCCTTCGTGCCAATGTTCTCCTCCTCCATTTTCTTCAGAAGGCTGCTGGAGTTGTAGCGAGGTGGTGGCGTGGTAAACTTGTCGTCGAAGGTTACCTTCTTCACGATGACCTCTTCGCCTTCTCGAACGCTTGGAAGCGGAACCTCATCGAAGCGAAGGTAGGGTTTATAGAAGCGTATCCAGCCTTCTTTGATGACTCTGCCCCCGGTAAGAAAGAAGAAGTGGTCTCCTAAGCTAATCTTGATTTTCGTCCTCTCTCTTCGAGCTGGTTCAGCAAAGACTGCTAAGAAACGCCTAACAATTAAGTCGTGAAGCTTCTTCTCAGCACCTTTCAGTCTGCGCCTCGGTTTGTTGCCTGTTGGGTAGATTGCAGGATGCGCCGGATCCATCTTCTTGCCTTCCCAAGGCTTAAGCTTCTTATGTTTCAGCAGACTCAAACACAGCTTCTCGTATGCTAATTGCTCTGCCAAACTGCGAAGGATGGATCTGTAGTTTATTGAAGGTGGCAGTTTCTGGCTGCCTGTTCTCGGATAGGAAATTAGTGCATCCAGGTAGAGACCCTCAGCGAGGCTGGTTGTTCGTTTTGGGCTGAACCCGAAGAAACTATAGGTTTCCCTTTGCAGAGTGCCTAAATCGAAGGGAACTGGAGGATTCTGCTTGAAGACCATTATTTCAACCTTTGAGATATCACCCTGCTTCCCTTGGCAGTCTTCAACGATCTGTGCTGCTTCTGCCCTGCTCTTCACAACACTCTTCTCGTATCTTGCTTCGTAAACTCTCCCCTCAATCTCAACTTCAGCTTTAACAGTCCAGTAGGGTGTTGGAACGAAACACGCTATGGCATCCTCCCTTTGAACCAAGAACTGCAAAGTGGGACCTTGCACTCTCCCAGTACTCAATGAGACATACCTGTCACACGCATGTTTCACTGCTCCAGTAAGTGCCCGAGACAAGTTTATGCCATAGAGCCAGTCAATCTCATGCCTAGTTCTTCCAGCCTCGATAAGACCAAAATCAAGCGTAGGCAAGAGGTGCTCATAAGCCTCCTTCAAGTCGACTCCAGTCAAAGTGGAGAACTTCATTCTCTTCGCAACTTCAGCCTTCCCACACGCATACTTCAGAATGTTATAGCCAATTAGACTACCTTCCACATCAAAGTCACAAGCATCTATGAACATGTCTGCTTCAAGCGCAAGCTTGGAAATAGCCTCAATGTGTGCCTTCACTCTCCTAGCACCTCTCTCAACAAGATGTCGAGGCGCCCACGTGAACTCAAAGACGGGATAACGAGATTTTCTGCCGCCTCGCTGAGTAACCGTGTAAAGATGACCAAGAGCAGAGACTACAACAATCTTACAACCGCGATCAGCCACAAAGTAGAAAACCCCACCCTCGCTGCACCGTTCAGGCTCCTTCTTCACATCTAAAGCTTCAGCGATACGCTTGGCGGCAGATGGCTTCTCAGCCACAACCAAAACGTTACCCTTCACAGTTCCCCTCAAAGCCTCAACCCACCCGCCAACCTCGCTGGCACTAATCCCAAGCAGATGCGAGCGCGCATAATTATGAGAAGATATAAATAGTTTGCTCAATCTTCTTGAAAGTCACTAAGTGGGTTAGAACCTATGCCTCAAAAGGTATCCTGTCAGGAATGCGGCTACATCTTGTACGAAGGCCCAGATTTGAAACCACCTGACGAGATCATACAGAAGCATGACGGAAAATGCCCCAAATGCGGAAAGAAACTTTCTACAGTCCCCTTAGACGTAGAAGTGAAGCCAGCAACATAAGAGACAGAACGTGAAGAGGTATGAACAAGGAACAGAAGAAGACCCACCTATACAAATTTCACCAAGAAAAAGGAAAACTAACTTCCTTTGCAGATTTTGAGATGCCAATCTGGTATAAGGGGACAATACCTGAACATCTGGCAGTGAGAAACGGAGTCGGAATCTTCGACGTAACCCACATGGGAAGAGTAATTATCACTGGAAGTGACGGGGAAGCCTTCCTCAACTACGTTACAACAAACGATGTGTCTACTCTGCTTCCTCTGAGTGCCCACTACTCTGTCATGTGCAACAAAGAAGGCGGAATAAAAGACGACTTCGTCGTCTCCAGAATGGAAAGAGACAAGTTTTTCATGGTATATAACGCATCCAACCGAACCAAAAATCTCTCATGGCTAAGGGAACATGCTGCCAAATTCAACGTGCAAATCGAAGACGTCTCAGAGAACGTAGCCATGTTTGCAGTTCAAGGCCCAAAAGCCCAAGAAACCCTTCAAAAAATAACCACAACAGACCTCAACGAGGTAGAACGATTCAAATGCACCTGGACAAAGCTAGCAGGCTTCAAAACATTCCTATCAAGAACAGGCTACACAGGAGAAGACGGATTCGAAGTATTCATCTGGGACACCACTACTTCGAAGCCGGAAAAGGCTGTAGATGCTTGGAAGGCGATACTGGAAGCAGGAAAGGATTTTAGGATTGAACCTTGTGGCTTAGGTGCAAGGGATACTTTGAGGCTGGAAGCAGGGATGTGCCTCTACGGCAACGACATAAACGAGGAAACTACACCTCTAGAAGCGAGGATAAGCTTCGCTGTTAAACTCCAAAAGGAAAACTTCATAGGGAAAAGAGCGTTGCTCAAACAGAAAGATGAAGGAGTTAAAAGGAAGCGGGTTGGACTTAAAATGCTTGATCCAAGAATCCCACGTCAAAACTACAAAGTCTACAAAGATGGAAACGAGACGGGAGTAGTGACAAGTGGAACCTTCTCTCCACTGTTAAAATATGGCATAGCTTTGGCCTACGTTCAAAGCATCCACGCAAAGCGTGGTGAGGAGGTTACTGTGAAAATTAGAAGCCGCGAAGCAGAAGCTCAGGTTGTAAGGTTGCCCTTCTACGATACTAGTCTTTACGGTTATGCTAGGAAAAACGGATATGGATGAGTTTGCAGACCGCAAGGGAAATAAAAGAGTTTCATCAACTTGTGTGAAAACAGGGAGACATCATATTGGACCCTAGAAGTTGGATAACAAAGGACAAATTAATTAATACTCTTCAGAATGTGTCGAAGCTGAGGATTCCCGTCTCTCGTTCTACTCTCCTAACAATCTCAGCAGTAACCCTCATCTTCTTCATCGCCTTCTCGATAAGGCTTTTACCTACTCGTTGGGGACTTGAACTCTCAGAGTTCGACCCGTACTTCCAATTCCGCTTCACAGAACACATCGTAAACAACGGATATTTTGAATGGACAAGCTGGTTTGATACCCAACGTTGGTACCCAAGCGGATACAACGTTAACATAGGCCAAAAAGCCTTTCCAGGACTCCCCCTCACTGCTGCAACCATTTTCAACATACTCTCTGCGTTAGGAGTTCCCATCTCTCTCTATCACTTCTGCGTAATATTCCCCGCCATCTTCGGAGCTCTAGCATGTCTGATGGCTTTCTTCTTCGGAAATGATATCGGTGGTAAGGCTGTGGGTCTACTTTCAGCCTTCTTTCTTGCGCTAAACTCTTCACATATAACAAGAACTGCAGCAGGATTCTTCGACGATGAAACCGTTGGAATCGGCGCCATTCTACTCTTTGCCTTCTTGTTTCTCAGAGCCTTAGATAACGAACGCCCACAGAAACACTCTATCATCTACGCCATCACTGCTGGATTGGCTCTCGGATACGTCACTGCCTCATGGGGAGCAGCACTGTATCCAATCGCAGTGGCCACCCTATTCGTCTTTGCACTAGTCCTGCTTAAACGCTATTCACGTCGGCTGCTCATATCCTATAGCCTAACATTTGGCTTGGGCTTATTCATAGCTATCAACGTGCCAAAACTTGGCCTACAATATCTCACCACCCAAGCAATCTTGCCAGTCTTGGGAGTCTTTGGCTTACTGTGCCTCTGCGAGGTAGTAAAGGTCATTAACTCTAAAAGATGGAAGCTCATCTCTGTAGTGGTTTTCTTTGGAGTGCTAATAGCTGGGCTGGTAGCTCTCTCCTATCTAGGATATATGGGGGCCATCGCAGGGAAGTTCATTCGAGTTATAGATCCATTGCAGCGGGAGACATCCCAGATATACATATCAGTCCAAGAGCATAGAGTCACAGCGTGGGGTTCATTATATTACGACTATGGAGTGGGGGTTCTCTTCTTCGGGTTGGGCTTATTCTTTGCCATAAGAGACCTCACCAACCGCAATCTTTTCACTATAATCTTTGGTTTGACAGCGTTGTATTTTGCTGCTTCTATGGTTAGGCTAACCATATTGCTGGCGCCTATCTTCGGGATTCTAATAGCCATCGGGATAGCTAACCTGCTGAGACCCTTCGTAACCATAATGAAACAAACTCGTAGGATAGCCGTGGGGAAGAAACGTATCGCAAGGCCTGTTGGAAAAGAGTTCAGCGCGACGGTTATGATCCTCATATTTATGCTTCTCACTTCAACCTATGCCTTCCCCCGAGCGAGAATGTATGAACATGCAGATATGCCGATGACCATCATAGCAGCAAGCATGCCTCTGAAAATGGACGTAGGTATATGGATTGACGCGTTTGAATGGATGAAAATTGCATTTCCAGAAGGAAACGCCATCATATGCAGCTGGTGGGACTATGGCTACTGGATAACCGTTCGAGGAAATCAAACATCCCTCGCGGACAACGCGACATTCAACACCACCCAAATCGCTCTCATAGGAAGGATTTTCATGTCCAACGAAACCCAAGCAATAAATATTCTCAAGGAACAATTTGATGGCCCTCGTGGACCGCCAACTCACATCTTAACATTCTTATCATTCTACACTGATGGTGTGGATAGAGGTTATGGAGATGAGGGAAAATGGTATTGGATGGCTAGAATCGCGAGTTCAGACGAGAAGACTAATTCAACTTACGGAGAGTTCTTCAGTGAAGAAGGTAACGGAACAAACACTTTTGGAACTTCAGCTCAAACAGAGGAGACCAATGTACGTTCATACTTTGAATGGAACGAGGAAGGGAGACAGACAGTTCTATATAAGATGATGATCGCTACTAAGGCTGTTAGAGGAGCTTCTGGGGAATTCTGGCCTCAGGACCTTGAGGCTGGTGATGGCGAAGAACTCGTCTACTTCAAGAATCCTAAATTCTTCGCGGTCAATATAGGCTCAAGCCTCCATGCCGTAGTGGCTATATTTGAGATTGACTATTCGCAACTTGGAGCTTAATGCAGTAGACGATAGAGGGGGAAGCTTTGTTTCCTAGAGCTGTGGATCAGCATAAACCAAGCAAACCTTTAATCCCCAATGGGCTTGGTGTAATCTATGTTCTAGTCAGCACCATCTACCTGTTCTTGCTTCATTATTATAATTATGCGGCAGCGCTGCCTTTAGCGGGTTGTATACTGTTTGGGGGATTCATGGGATTACTCGACGACTGGTTGGATCTTAGATGGCGCTATAAGGCTTTTCTACCATTATTTGCGTCATTACCTCTGGCGGTGCAGAGGGAAGCTTTGGGTCCAGAAGCTACAAAGATGGCGACGTACATCTTTGGCAGGATCGATTTTGGCCCCCTCTTCTACATCATAGTAATACCGGTAATAGTGACTGTGACGACGAATGTGGTGAATCAGCTTGGAGGCTTGAATGGTTTAGAAACGATCTGTCCCTCAATCGTCATGATAGGATTGATGGTCACCTCTCCTCAGAAGAGCATACTGCTCATTCTACCCCTTCTAGTTTATTTAATTCTCTCAGTCTTCAACTTCTCCGGCAAGATATTTGTTGGCAACACAGGTTCCTTTGCTGTGGGTCTAACTCTTGCTTCATACGCCATCATCGCCAACAATGAGCAAACGTTACTGATCTCCATCTCGCCTTTCATATTCAACTCGTCTCTGATTCTCTTGAACGTCTTTCTCTACGGAAGAACAGCGCGCCTTATTCTATCAGGACAAAGGTGGCGTGCTGACAGCAGACGCAGCCTGTTGACATTGATAGCAAATTACAAGCCTTTAACAGAGAAAGCACTTGTGGCAGTTGCATCTTTGCTCGTCGCACTCTCAACCCTCATAGCAGTCTTGGTGTGTTATGTATGGTAAAGAGGATTTTGGTTACAGGTGCAGGTGGGCCAGCCGGCGTAAACTTCATCAAGTCACTAAGAATTGCTCCAGAGAAGATGTTTGTCGTAGGTAGCGAAGCCAACAAATACTTCGCCAATCTTGCTCCCACAGACAGCGTTAACACAGTGCCAAAGGCAACTAGCTCCAGCTACATAGAAAAGATAAATGAGATCATCGAAGAAGAAGACGTAGAGTTTGTGCATCCTCAACCAGACATTGAAGTGGAGGTGATCTCTGAAAATAGAGAAAAATTGAATGCAAGCACCTTCTTACCATCAAAAGATGCAATACGTATTTGCCAAGACAAGCTTAAATCCGCTGAGAGATGGAAAGAGAAAGGTATCCCGGTTGCGAAAACGATCGAGCTGGAGAATGAAGCAGACATCGAATATGCTTTTGAAGAACTCGGCAGACCCCTTTGGATAAGAGCTAGACGAGGCGCAGGAGGAGTTGGCAGCACGCCTGCAGAGAATTCAGAGACAGCAACTTCATGGATTAACTACTGGAAGTCCAGAAATAAACAGTGGCGATTTATTGCCCAAGAGTTGTTGCAGGGAAGCAACGTTGGATTTCACAGCTTATGGAAAGAAGGAGAACTCGTCACTTCCATGGCTCGAGAACGCCTTCAATACATTTATCCTCACCTCGCGCCTTCCGGAATAACAGGAACACCATCCGTCCAAAGAACTATACACAACGAGAAAGTGAACGAAGTCGGGTTAGAAGCTGTGTTAGCGATTGACCAAAACTTCAGCGGAATCGCCTGCGTAGACTTGAAGGAAAATAAAGACGGAATCCCATGTGCAACAGAGATTAACGCTGGACGAATGTTCACCACCTCATTCTTCTTCTCCTATGCAAGTGACAAACTGCTCAGGAATTACCACTCGAACTTTCCATACCTCTACGTTAAACTTGCCTATAGAGAAAAGATTCCAAATATTCCCAAATACAATGTTCTGCCACAAGATGTCTACTGGATTAGACATATCGACGCTCCAGCAAGACTCGTGAGTGCAGGAAAGGTAGTTGGCGCGATGTACAGATGATCAAGGGCGTAATATTCGATCTGGAAGGAACCTTAGTTAAACTCCCAATAGACTATGAAACGTTGTATGAAGATATAAAGAAAGAACTGGGAATTTCAAGAGTAAAACCGTTGACGAGAACCGTTGAGAGGCTGGATGTAGAGTCAAAGGAGAAACTCTTCAAACTTTGGGAGGATGCGGAGATGAAAGCACTCTCAAGTATGAGCGTTAACGAGGAAGGAATGGAATTGTATCAACAGCATGCGGGCAAGCCCATCGCATTAGTCACAATGCAAGGTAGAGCTGTTGTTAAGGAAATTTTAGATCAGCTCTTCCTCAATTTCGCAATCGTGATTACGAGAGAAAATGATGTGGATCGGGAGAGGCAGATCAAGATGGCAGCAAAGGTGATAGGGTTGAAGCCTCAAGATGTCCTTTTCGTCGGAGACAGGGATAATGATGAAGCTGCTGCTACGCAAGTCGGTTGTAAGTTTGTAAGGGTGAGAACTTGAAAGTATGGTATGACGCCTGCACTGGGAAGCACGTAAGATACGGGGTCGCTGTGGCTCAACGCTTAAGAAAGTTGGGTCACGAAGTAACTCTGACAACTCGAAGGCACCCAGACACAACTGCACTACTTGAATTACTAAATGAGAAATATGAAATCGTAGGTGAATACGCCCCTAATTCGCAAAGCTCCAGGCTGAAAGAAGGGTTGAAGCGGCAACTTGCCTTTTGCGAAATGTTCGAGAGAGATCCTCCAGACTACGCCATCTCTCATGGATCTGTAGATCTTTGTCGAGTCGCATTCGGTCTTGGTGTACCCATCATATCAACTGCAGATGCTCCACATGCAACGGCGGCGAATAAACTCGGGCTCCCCCTCGTTGATGTCTTAATTTCGTCCAAGGCAATTCCTCAACGGTTGTACAAAGCCTTTGGAGTCGCGAATATCATCCAGTTCGAAGGAGTAGACGAAGTGGCCTGGGTGAAGAACCGGAAACTTGAACCGGAAGAATGTGAAGAACCAGTGATTGTCGTTAGACAGATGGAAACAAAGGCGTCCTACGCAATCGGAGAACGAGACGCCACCGAGACGATAGCTCAGAAACTGGTCCATCTTGGGAAAGTGATTTTTCTACCAAGATATGATAGACGCGCTAGACCTAACCTGACTGTTCCTCCAAGCTTGGTTGATTCAGTAAGTCTATCAGCTACTGCAAGCATCGTGATAAGTGCCGGAGGAACACTCTCCAGAGAAGCCGCACTCCAAGGAACACCAAGCATAGTTATCCGCACCTTCGGCAAATCATATGTCAACGACTACCTCTCTGACATGGGATTTCCGTTGTTCACTGTGGAGCAAAGCGAAGTCCTAGGACTAGTGAAGAAGCATCTTGGTCAAAGAAGAGATGTGAAAGAGCTTCTTGAACGACTTGAAGATCCAGTGGACTATATAGAAGCCGCCATAAAGAGATGCGAATCCCCTTGAAGAACATAGCTCCTAGTTTTTGCAGCCCACAAGAGCTAAATAACGAGGCTACTCTCAAATTTTAGATATTAGATGTCGAGGCTGAAAGACACGAAAGTCGAAAACGTCTTAGTTATTGGGCTAGGAGAGATAGGTGCCCCACTCCTCGAACTCGTTGACGAAATCTACAATGCTCAAGGGCTAGACATTAAACCCAAGAAGATTCAAGGTCCCATCGACCTGCTACACATCTGCTTCCC
>SOJC01000075.1 GCA_004376645.1 Candidatus Bathyarchaeota archaeon | reverse complement strand
CGTTTTCAGGATTATATGCTGGTGCATGAAAAAATTCAGAGCTGGTTGCGCAAATGGCGCCTCGCACTCCCAAAGTTAGAATTGTGACTTTGACTCCGCATTCGTATATTCTTTTCAGACTTCTTCTTACGTCCGTGGTTCCTGTCATCATCTTAAGTTCTTCGCGAGAGCATTTGAGGATGTCAACCTTACTGAGGAGTTCCTGGTCGAACCACCTCTTCAACTTCATATTGCCAAATTGACTGAAATTCCTTAGAAATCCTTGTGGATCCAAGGAGCCGATTTCGCGTCTTTCCAAAAAAGCGACAGCCGTCGAGGGTTCAATCTCCCCAACTATCGGGGCTATGTGGATGATTTTGCCCTTTACGAGAGTTGGCAGGTCGTTTTCAGTGAATTTATCACATTTTTTTAGAAGCCGTATTTCTCGTTCGTCATCTGCATATGTTAAAAGTAGCTCTGTCGTGGGTTTTGCGCTTTTCTTGACTTCTGATAGATCGATGCCTTTGTTGACTAGATTATGAAGAAGAGCTTGTGGAAATCCGCGGCCAACCTTTGAAATGACAGCGACTTTTGCTCCCAGGTTTTCCGCTGCTAACGATGTATATGTTGCTGGGCCTCCAAGTCTAGTTTGTGATCTTTGTCCTGCTATCTCTATGTGATCGATTGAGAAGTGTCCTACTACAATAATGTCGAATGGTTCCATCTACGGTCACTTTGGCTGTGTCAACTTAAGAGGAGTGAGCGCTTTACGATTATTGGTGCAGTGAAGTCAGCGTGCACCTCTTAATGCGCGCATGTAGAAATAGTGGAGAGAACAATAAAAGGTTCCTTTAGATATGATAGGGGAAATAGTGGGGCGTTGATGGATCTAGAGATAACTTTTGGTGTGCCTGAGAATCAGAGGGTTAGAGTAGCTGAAATTGTGTTCGAAGCTTTTGAAATCGAATTTAAAAACGTTTTTGGCTCTAAGAGCATCCATTTAATATCTAAATACTTGCGGAATGACAGAACAGTGGTAGCGATCAGTGAAGATGTTGTAGTTGGAGTTGCAGGACTGAAAGTTGAAGGAAAAGAGTTTATTGACGTGGGTTTTCGACAATTATTGCGGGAGCTGGGATTTGGGATTTTCAGAGTACTGTTCTTAGGTTGGATATTCTACAACAGAGTTAAAGAGAGAGAATTATTAGTGGATGTGTTGGCTGTAGCTGAGAACATGCGTGGCAAAGGAGTGGGAACTCGCCTAATTAACTTCACAATTGATTTCGCGCGTTCAAGAGGATGCAGACAAATCAAACTCTTCGTCGTGGACACAAACCAGAAGGCTAAAAGATTTTACGAGCAACTAGGATTCAGAGAAGCAAAAACCCGCCGGGTTCCCTTCCCGTGGAGCAAAGTTTTTTGTTTCAAAAAGGTAAGCGAAATGAGATACGCCGCGCACTAAGAGAGAAATCTTGCGTACACGAATGCGTGTATGCCTATATGATCAAACACACTCGAATGAGTGAATTAGAAACCTTTGCGATTATGTTTCTGCCTCGGCTAAGAAATCTTTAGCGTTTTTAACGACGATCTTATAGAAGCCGTAGGTCACGATCGCCGCTATTGTCCCACTTATCGTCAGTGCAATGTAAAGGTAGAACTGCGGTAGAGGGTTAAGGAGGCCCATGATCGTACCCGCGTAAGGAATAAGCGGAGCAAGGATTACACAGGCCAAGACTGTGCATATGATGAAGTTTATGATGCTCTCCACTGGCTTGATCATTCTCGGTCTAGGTATTTCAACAAAGCTTGCGCCTTTGATTCCAGCGCGGAGCGAAACCATGCTGAGGGAAACAATTAGGAAAATCGATTCGATTAGTGCGGCAAAGATGATTCTCAGTGATGGATGAATAATCAGAATGCCCACCGTGCTGCACGTCAACGTTACTGCACTCGAAAAGATGACAACGAAAGCGTACTTGCACTTGATTAAAGCTTCCGCGGTGACGGGCGACGAGAAAAGGTGCCACACAGGTGTTCCTTCCTGCCCAATTATCATGGAGCCCAAGATAGTGACCATAAGGGCTCCAGGTGTTAGAAGAGTTAAAGCAGACAAGAACAAACTGCTAGATGAAGTTTGGATATTGGGTGCTTGCATTGAAGGCATGATGTACGCAATTGTGATTACTATGGGCAGCACGAAGAGGTACATCAGCTCCCGACGCCTAGTGAAGGCCTTAAAGTCCTTCGTCATGATAGCTGCCTCCGACAAGGAAAAACCGAGTCTACGCCATATGCTGGTCCTTGGCGCATAGACGCCGATTGAGATTCTTATGGCAGGTGACTCGTAAAGCCCAAACCTACTGTTCAGCTTAACTGCTACTGCGAAAAGAGCTGATAGAAAAGCCACGGATCCTAAGGAAAAGATAGCCATCTCTACTATTTGACCGTTTGTAAAGGAAAATAGAGCCATCCCCCACCAAAAATAAGGGAAGAACCACACAGTCTTCTGGCCGCTGGCTAATGCCTCTAGAATTGCAGGGAAGTTTGCTCCAGATGTGAAGGCGAAATAAACTATGTAGAAGCCGATGAAGAGAAGGATTGAGCCGAAAAACCTCACCCAAATTGCTGCCTTCCCCGAGGTCTTGTAGATGGCTCCTGTAAGTTTCACCTGAAGGACCCTGAAGATTTCCGTGGTGGCGCTGCCCAAGAATGCAATCGCCAGCAGAGCAAAAATCGTGAGGAGAGCGAGGACAGTCTCTCCCAAGAAGATTGAGACCACGGACACCGCTGAAACCATGGAAATCAATACGGCAAGCTGGATGCCGATAAGGTTCGCCAAGATAGCTGCAAGTGTATGTTCTCCCCAAGTGATGGGTAGCCAGTAAGGCGGTTGGATTGATGCTTTTATTCCTGCGCGTTGGATTTGGCGCATCATGGTGAAGATTAAGCTGTATGTGAGGATTAAGGTCGGAGCGGATGTGAAGAAGCTTTTAGTGCTCAGGAGAAGAGCGGTCTTCATTTCAAGATCTGTAATTCCGATGTAAAGTGTCCCGATGAGCAGTCCTATGGCTATCCCAATGAGGCAACTGCCCCCATACATTACGTACTGGAGAACTCTGCTCTCACGATATCTTCGAAGCCTTTGTCCCCGAATAAGCCTGCCTGATTTGACGTCGACGCTTATGAGTCTAAGGACGTTTTTCCATTTCATCTCATTAAGGCCTCGACCACATCCCTGATGTCACTGGTTCCTGTAAGTGAAAGGAAAACCTCTTCCAGGTTTGATCCCGGCAACCTAGCTTTCTCTCTCAGCTCTTCCATGCTACCTATGGCAAGCATCCTCCCCTCATACATAATGGCAATGCGATCGCACATGGCTTGGGCGATCTCCAGAATGTGGGTTGACATTATCGTGGTTACGCCCTTTGACCCCAGTTCACGGAGGAGATCCTTAATAATTCTGGCCGAACGAGGATCAAGACCGCTTAAAGGTTCGTCTAGTAGCAATAGCTTTGGCTTGTGAACAAAGGCGGATATGAGCGCGATCTTCTGTTTCATGCCCAGAGAATAAGCACTTATCATGTCGCCCTCCCTGCCTTCCAACTCAAGGGCTTCCAAGTACTCGTTGATCCGCTCCGTTTTCTCTGCAGGGCTGACACCGTAAAGATCCGCCGTGAAGTCGAGGTACTCGATGCCTGTTAGGAATTCGTATAGACGCGGAACCTCAGGCACGTATCCAGTTTGCGCCTTTATCGCAACAGGATCTATGTCAGCCTTTATGCCTAATACGTTTATAGACCCTGCGTCAGGTTTAACCAACCCCAGGATCATCTTCATCAAGGTGGATTTGCCTGAACCGTTTGGACCTAAAAGACCGAAGATTTCACCCTTCTTCACGTCCAAATCAACGTAGTCCACAGCCACCACGTCAGCATATCGCTTGGCAATGCC
>SOJC01000079.1 GCA_004376645.1 Candidatus Bathyarchaeota archaeon | reverse complement strand
TCGACAGAGGAGCCCTGATCAACCTTAACCTCCACCACTACACCTCCAACCGGTGCAATCACCTCATTCTCCATCTTCATTGCCTCCAAAATGCACAGTGGATCGCCAACTTCGACTCTGTCCCCGCTCTTCACTTTCAGCAACACAATCTTCCCGGGCATGGAAGAAGTCACCCATCCCCTCTTCTTGGCTCTGAGGTTCTCACTTTTAGGCACATATGGTAGATAAGTTAAGGTCTTGCTGATGCTATCAGACGATCTTCTCGGCTTGACGTGGAGTTCTAGGACGAAATGTTTTCCATCAACCTCTATGTTGAAGACTCGTGGCCTATTGTCTTCGTTTACTTCTACCTCGTGATTCCTGCCATTGACTCTTATTGATGTGCGTTTGCCAGGCGCTAGAGGAATCCGTGTTGCCACTTCGATGGCTTCGCCGTCTAGTTCAATCAACGCGTTTCGTTCGCCAGTCACTTTGAGAAGTTTGGCTTCACGTTTCTTCCCAGAAACAGTAATAGTATACTCTGCTAGTGAATCCATCTCAATCCACCTTTAGAAAGATGTTCTCTTCGCCCAGAGATCTTCCATAGGGAGATGTGGGCTCTGCTTCGTGAAGGAATTGTTGCTCTGCCTCTTTTTCTGCTAATGATGTATTTAGTTAGAACGGCTGATAGAACAGCTATGTCCTCTGCTGAGTTCTTACTCTGTAGTGCTTGTTTTGCCATCCGTTCTTCTACGAATCTGGTGTGGACGTTGCCTTGTTGATATGTTTCATCCATTAAGATTTCACTCAAGAATGAAGCTGTGGTTTGCACGCCTTCTATAAAGAGTTCTCTTAAGGCGTTTCTCATTCGCTGAATGGCTTCGTGGCGGTCGTGACCCCAAGTGGCGATCTTTGCTATCAAGGAATCGTAGACGAGGGGTATTTCGCAGCCAATATATAGTCCTGTATCAACTCTTACACCTGGACCCCCGGGCAGATGGAGATCTGCTATTGTTCCTGGAGATGGAGCAAAATTCTTGGCAGGATCCTCAGCGTTTATTCTGCAATTGAGAGCGTGCCCATTAATTGTGACGTCGCTCTGCTCGTACCTCAGCTTTTCTCCAGCTGCAATCCGAATCTGTTCTTTTACAATGTCAATACCTGTGACCATCTCAGTGACTAAGTGTTCCACCTGCAACCGCGTATTCATCTCCAAGAAGTGGAAGTTGCCATCTTTGTCAACTAGGAATTCTACTGTGCCTGCGTTTACGTAATTCGCGGCTCTGGCGACTCTGATGGCTCTTTCACCAATCTCTTCTCTCTTATCTCTAGTCATTAGGGGAGAAGGAGTTTCTTCGATGATTTTCTGATGTTTCCGTTGTATT
Source organism: Candidatus Bathyarchaeota archaeon (assembly GCA_004376645.1). GTDB lineage: Archaea > Thermoproteota > Bathyarchaeia > Bathyarchaeales > SOJC01 > SOJC01. The sequence goes on along the minus strand of SOJC01000079.1, from coordinate 2,727 downwards.
GAGCATTCTCGTTCGCCAAGGTGGATTACATTACCCTCTTCGTCAGCCAATATTTGGAATTCGATGTGACGTGGTCTTTCCAGAAGTTTCTCTACGTAGAGCTGTTGTTTCCCGAAAGAAGCCTCAGCCTCTAGTCTGGCAAGCTCCATTCCCTGATTAACTTCATCAGAGTCCTTGACGACCCTCAGTCCTTTTCCGCCTCCACCGAAGACTGCCTTTATGAGAATTGGATATCCAATCTCCTCTGCTACTTGTCTTACTTCGTCTTCGTCGGCAGCGGCCAAGGTGCTACCCGGCACAATAGAGATTCCAGCCTTTTTCATGGTTAATCTCGCCGTTATTTTGTTGCTCATCAGCTCCAATGTTTGACTTGAAGGTCCGATAAAGGAGATGTTGTAGAGTTCACATTGCTGAACGAAACTTGGAATCTGCGCTAGGAAGCCATAGCCCGGATGTATCGCTTCGCTCCCAGAATCTTTGGCGATCTCGATTATTCTTTGGATATTTAGATAACTTTGGCTTGGTTCAGCAGATCCGATAAGGTGGGCTTCGTCAGCATATCGAGTGTGGAGTGCTTCCTTGTCTGCTTCGGAGAAGATGGCAACAGTCTTGATTTCTAATTCTCTACATGCTCTCAGTATCCGCAAGGCGATTTCCCCCCGGTTGGCGATGAGAATTTTGTTGAACATTTACCATTCTCCAGAGCCTGCATTAGCCAAGCTTGCTCATTGTTAGAATATAGTGTTCTTAAAAGGGTTCTCTCTCGCCATTAAACCAGCAGATGCAGAGTGAAAAAAAGGGACTTGGGAAAAATTTAGAGGGTTTGGAGCGCCTCTTCCGTTCTGGTTAAGGCTTTTTCTATGTTGGATATTGAGTTGGCGAATGAGAATCTTAGGTAGCCCTTACCATATTCACCGAAGGCTGTGCCTGCTAATGCGGCTACTCCTGCGTTGTTTAGTAGGAAGTCCGGGAGTTCTTCGCTGCTTATTTTCAGGTCTTTCACGTTTGGAAAGACGTAGAAGGTGGCTTTTGGTTTCTTGCAGGTGATTCCTTCAATCTTGTTTAGGCCAGTAACTATGACTTCCCGTCTCTTTCTAAACTCTTCTACCATTCTTTTTGGTTCATCTTGGGGTCCGCGAAGGGCTTCGATGGCTGCCATTTGAGAAAATGCGCATGTGCACGAGTTGGAGTTTATCATGAGTTTAGTGATCTTTTCAGCCAAGTCTTTTCGCATGACACCGTAGCCTAGCCTCCATCCTGTCATGGCGTAGGTTTTTGAGAATCCGTCGATTATCACAGTTTTCTCTTTCATCTCTGGCAGTGAAGAGATGCTTCTGTGTTCTCCTTCGTAGATCATCCTACTGTAAACTTCATCTGAGATTATAATTAAATCAGATCTGTCTTTAACTCTGTCAGCGATAGCTGCTAGGTTCTCCTTCGTCAATACGCCGCCTGTGGGATTTTCCGGGAAGTTGAGAATGATCATCTTGGTCTTGTCGGAGATCTTTCCAACGACGTCTTCGCTGTCTAGGGCGAAATCGTTCTCTTCCTTCAGCTGCATTGGAACTGGTTCTGCACCGATGAAGTTTATCATTGACTCGTATATTGGGAACCCTGGATTTGGGTACATCACTTCATCGCCAACTTCGACGCAAGCTAGCATGCTGAAGAAGATTATGGGTTTAGCGCCTGGTGTTACAACTACCTCTTCGGGAGCTACATCGATGTTCCTAGTTTCTGAGATGTGTTTGGCAATTGTTTCCCTCAGCTCGGGGATCCCTGCGGCTGGAACGTAATGGGTGTATCCTGAGTTTATGGCTTGTATTGCTGCGTCTCTGATGTTCTGGGGGGTGTCAAAGTCTGGCTCGCCTATTTCGAGGTGTATTATTTCGCGTCCTTGCTTCTCTAAGGCTTTAGCTTTAGCTAATACTTCAAAGGCAGTTTCGGTGCCTAGTCCCCGCATTCTACTAGCAAAAATGGACTTCATTATTATTCCACCTGTGAGTATGGAGATTTGACCGTAGTCACCGAGGGAATAAAAGCTTTTCTCAAGATGTAAGGATTCAACCTCATCTTAAGATGTTAAATAAAGATGGCTGGGACTTATTTCAAGTTGCGTCCTATGATGACTCGCATTATCTCATTCGTTCCTCCAGCGGCGATTGTTTCTAGGGAGTCAAGGAGATATCGTATGGCCTTGAACTCAGGCAGGGTTCCACTTGCTCCTTGGATTTGGACTGCTTTCAACGCGGTTCTTCTGGCAACTTCAGCCGTGTAGAGTTTGGCACTCGCGATCTCTTTAGAAATCTCCCTACTCTGCTTCCTCTCATCTAGGAGCCACGCAGCGTAATAGGTCAACCACTTTGCAGCCTCGATTTCAACATTCATATCGGCTAACATGAACCTGATTGCTTGAATTTCGAACAACGGCTTTCGGTACAGCTGTCTTTCCAACGCGAATTCGAGGGCTGTCTCATAAGCGGCTTCTGCGATCCCTAAAGCCACGCCTGCGTTTCCCATTCTGCCGATTTCCGATATCGCTTTCAAAACAGCTTTCAGGCCTTCTCCCTCCTTCCCAATAAGGTTCTCAGATGGTATGCAGCAGTCCTCAAAGAACAGTTCGGTTATGCCTATGCTTCGAAACCCTGCATGCTTCTCTCTTACTCCAACAGTGAATCCTGGGGTGCCTTTCTCGACTACGAAGACGCTCAACCCTCTTGAGTCGCC
>SOJC01000029.1 GCA_004376645.1 Candidatus Bathyarchaeota archaeon | reverse complement strand
GGTGGATATTTTCAAGAGGATCACTTTGAGCTCTGACGATCCGCGTTTAGGGTCTTAATGTTTCGTCTCTCGTTTGAAGGTTTCTGGTTCTCCGCTCAAAAAAGCCTGTAACGCTAATGCGTGAAGTATACACGCATCTCTTTGTAGTTGCTGGTGAGTATTAATGATGCCAAATAAAATTCTGCACTGTTGTCTTTCAACGTGCAGTCTTATTAGATGATACGAAACTTTATTACGCACAACACAAACGCTATTATTCTGGGAGTCACCGTAAGGAGGATTTCTTTATCGTCGAATATCTCCAGAGCAAAGGTGGAAGGCTGAATTCTGAGGTTTTTGGAGAGGTAAATCTTACAGCATCTTTGCAGAGGAGAGATCGTCACGATATAGTTGCGGAGATTCTGGAGACTGCAAGGGATGGTCAGAAGAAGACATGCATAATGTATAAGGCTAGACTAAGCCATTCCCAACTCAAATACTACCTTAGCCTTCTGAATCGAAGTGGCTTGATCATGAACGACGACGGAGTCTACAGAACCACTCCGAAGGGTTTGGTATTCATCAGAGAGTTCGAAGCGGTCAACTTCCTCTTTCGACAGTAGATCTCTAGAAAGACAAGCACCCTCAAGCTATTCTTTTGCCATAAGTGCGTCCACTAGAGCTTTCTCGTCTATTTCTGCTCTGGTTCGCCAGTCGAGGTAAAGTTGTCCATGTTCATCTTGATCTAGATATCCTGCCCTAATGTACCGGTCTAAGTTAATGTCGACTCTCCAGCCAGGCAGCTTATTCTTGAGGAGTTGCTCCACTTCCTTTCTCGGTGCCTTCCCTCTCTTCGTCATTATCATAGAGATCGTTATGGCCAGTCCTGCAATATCGTCAATGCGCCATCCCATCATCTTAGTTTCTTTGGGTGTTAGGTCTCCGCGGAGAGTTACGTAGAAGCGTGCTCTGTCCAGCTGAGCCAAAGTTGGCTTCTCCGGGGTAGGTCCTTCTTCGAAGACAGTTTTCACCTGCAAATCCAACTTCTTCAAATGGTTGTTCAGCATTGCCAAGATCCTTGGATAGTTTGCACCTAACCGCTTTCTCAGCTCCCATCCTTTTACTCCAGGTTTCCTGTGGCGTTTGAAGAAGAGTAGATGGGTAGCTTGCTTGAGTTTAGTGGCGAAATAGCTTTTTCTCTTCATTCTCTTTCACCTCTCCGCCAGCTTTCCCATTCTTCGAAGCCCACTAGGATTGGCACGGAATACGCTTGATTACCTTGAGCTGCGGAATTGGGAGTTTCCTTCGGTTTGATGAAAATTATCTCTTCCAGTCGGTCGATCTCCAAGGTCGCATATCCATACGTGACTAGGAAGCTAGTGATGTAGGCGCGTCTCACAGTCTCCTCGTATGTTTCTGCGCCTATGAAATCCCAGTAATCAACTTTCTTGCTGTTCTCACTCTTCAGCTTAAGTTCTTGCCATAACGTTTCAAGTTCTGTTGAGAACTTCTTATCCGAGATGATCTGTTGTTGCAGTAGTTCCTCGTGTGTGGTTGTTCCAGTCTCTGTCTGTGCTCCTGTCCCTTTCCCCCATCTTTCGTTCAATGGGAGGAGATCACGCCAGTATTCGGCTGCTTCATGGAGGCTTTTTGGGGAAATCTGTTCAAATTCTACAATTGGGTGCCATGATTTGAGAAAGAGGGTGCAGACTTCTTCCTTCGGAAGTCTTCGCAGTTTGTCTTCGATGATGAATGGATCTGTGTAGAGAGAGGTTGATCTCTGCTTAACCCATATGCTTTGCAGTTCAATAGCAGAAGCGACTTGATGAAGGGCTTCTGCGTCCAAGCAGAGTTCATCTACATCGTGCCATTCAGGAAAGTATTCATGAATTATTGGAATGATGGAATCTACTTCAACAAGGAACGGGTCTATTCCCCTCTGTTCAATTGATTGGCACATATTGATGATGCGTTGCAGATGTTCTTTACCTAATCTCCTCTTCTGACTTCCCGAGGACAACTAAACAGCCTCTTGAACTTTTGATGCACCCTCCACATTCTGCACAGTGATTATGGTAACGGGTTTGTCCGCGAAGGTTATCTGGCTTGGAGTTATTATCAAGTATTGAGAGTTTAATCCCTCAATTGATTCGATGAGAAGATTGGTTATCGTTTCACGGTTTCTAGGGTCCATGTGAACATCATACTCGTCAACTGCTCTGAACGGTGATTGCACATGTTGTTGTAGGGCTAGGAGAAAGCTCATCGTGGCCATGCTCCTCTCTCCGCCGCTTTGAGTGTACGCGTCTAGAGGAACTGGCTTGGCGCCTTTGAATCCTACAAGTACTTCTAAGCCCGCTGCCTCTATGTCACGTTTATTAACTAGGCCAACCTTGCCTACACCATGCGCTTGGGAAAGAATCCTCTCGTATTGAAGACTGACGTCATCGAGGAGTTCCTGCATAATTTTTTGCCATGCTTCCGTTCGTATATTAACCTCTTCCAGAGCCTTTTCCCGGTTTTCAGCGACGCTTCGCGCCTTCTCCTTAAGTTCAAGGTAGAGTTTGGAGTAAGATTCATACATACGCTCGATGTCTTCTGAGACGTCTCCGAGGGAGGTAAGGTAACCGTCAGTCATCCGGATTTCATCTAGAATCTGAGTGAGGATTCGGGTCGATGCGATTCGAGAGCCGATCTGTTCAGCTTTCTTGGCGGATTGTTTGAATTCCGCAGTTTTCACTCTCAACTCTCTCTGGAGCTTCTGGATATGCTTCTCAACGTTTTGTTTCCTGTAGGCAAGTAGGGCGGACTTTATCTTCGAGTCTATGACCCGATCAGTGAGAGCGTCGATCTCTCCTGTGATTCGTTCTGTGTTCAGTTGGGTTTCTAGAAGGTGCTTACCTGTCTTCTCAGCTTCTTCGTAATGGGTTTGGGTGATCTCTTTCAAGCTCTCGCTCTTCTGCTTAAGCTGCTTCACCCACATGCTTTCTAGGCTCTTGTACGCCTTCTTTATCTCCATGAGCCTCTCTGCGTAGATGGAACCGTTTTCTGGAAGAAAGGAAGTTTCCAGTTGCTCCACCATTATGACACATTCGCTTGCTTTTTCTCGGTAGTCGTTGAAGACTTGGCGCATCTCTTCAATGGCTTGGCTTCTCAATGAGAGGGTAGTCTCATTCTTCACTGTCTCTCTCTCCAGCAACATGCGCTCTTGAAAGAGTTTTTGCCAGCTCGATTTTGACTGTTCAAGTTTCAATTGGAGCTCGTCAAGTTCAGTTGTTACAGTTTTTGAGTCGCTTTGTATCTGTTGAAGTTCCCTCTCTTCATCTCTCAGCTGAGTTTCAACATTTTTCATCACGGCTTCCTTCTTCGTTGCTTCTGCCCAAACGAATTCTCTTTCAAGAAAGCGCCTTTTGATCTCCAGCTGCTTCTTCTGTTGGTATCGATCATACTGTTCTCGCCAGTAGTTCAGCGTTTGCTCTGCAGATTCAAGCAGTTTACCTACTGACTCTTCCTGGCTTAAGATACGGCTCAGCTTCTTCTTTGCCCTCAAGACGTTTCTCCGGTAGGATTCCAGTCCAACCGCAGCTTCAACTATTCTCAGTTTCTCTTCAGCTGAAATCACAGTGAATTGTTCGGTCATGTTTTGGTGCATGATGATGAGCAGGTTTTCAGGGTCAATGTTGAATTTCGCAAGTAACCTTCTAACTTCGCTTTTTGTGGCAGCTCGGTTATCGAGCTCAAACCAGTACTTTCCATCTTTCCTCAAGACGCGGGTCAGGAAGACCTGATCCCTGTTGAATCTCTTCACTGGACGCTTGCCTTTTCGAGGAGAGTTATCCAACACAATTGTGACTCGAGCTTGATCTTTTCCCCATCTGATCAGATTGCTTAGTTTTCTCGATCTCTCAGTGTAAGATTGTCCTAGGGCAACAGACATTCCTAGAAGTATGGATGACTTGCCTGCTCCGTTAGGACCACAAACCACATTCACGCCTGATCTAAAGGGTATCCTGGCGTATTCGTAGGACATGAAGTTCTCAAGGATGATTTCGCGAACTAGCATAGTGCTTATGATCCGTGGGTAGTGCTAGATAGAACAAAACTTCTCCTATTAAAGGAATTACATCAAG
>SOJC01000070.1 GCA_004376645.1 Candidatus Bathyarchaeota archaeon | reverse complement strand
CCAGTGAAAGAGGAAACGATTGAGGTAGAAGCTGAGAAAGAAGAAGTGCCAGAGGGGAAGGGTGAAGGGGAGGAATAATAAATGCCAGAAGAAGTAGAAAAGTCAGAGACTCAAGATGCGAAGGTTGAGGAAGGTGTGGAAAAGCCCGAAGAGAAGAGTGCAAAACCTGAAAAAAGAATCAAACAAGAGAAGGGTGTCTTCAGCTACTACAAGATCGACAATGAGACCCTGATACGTCAAAGACCCTTTTGTGAGCGGTGTGGTCCAGGATACTTCATGGCTGATCATGGTAACCGTTATACATGTGGCCATTGCGGCTTCACACGATACAAGCAAGACCAGTAGTTGAGGGGTTCAAGGATTTGGCTCACTCAAAGAAGAAGATTCGAGTCAGCGTTTTTATAAACAATATCTCAGCTGAACGTTTCTTGGATATAACGCGTCCTCTACCTCCAGTTAAGATCTCTACAAATCTAAATCTTATAGGTATAGATAAGTCGAAAGATGACTTGCTGGAAGTTCCTTTCGTTTTCACAATAAGCTATAATCCGTCAGTGGCACAAATCAGCGTCAAAGGCAAGGCTCACGTGACAGCGAGGGAAGGAGAACTTAAAGAAATACTTACTTCCTATCGAGAGAAGAAAGTTCCATCACCGGTGATTGTACAGACGATTTCAAATGTTGTGTTCTTGGAGTCAGTTCTCATCTCTAGAACTCTAAACATACCTCCACCAGTTCCACTTCCCAAAGTACCTTTGAAAAACCTTGGGAAGAAGAGGGCTGAACCAACATACAGAGCTTAAATAAAGCGATGATTCTATTTTAAAGGTACATACATTGATGACCTTGAAGCTCCGATGCCCGGTTGACCATGCTTCACAGGTCTGTTGGTTATAGCGTATTCTCCAAGATAATGTCCAATCATCTGCGGTTTAATCTCAACGGGCGCGAATTCTTTTCCATTATGAAGAAGGATAGTTACCCCTGCCATCTCAGGAAGAATAATCATGTCTCTCGCGTGAGACTTTATTATCACGCTTTGCCCTTTATCCAATGCAGCCTTTGCAGCTCTCACTTTTTCCAGTAGGATTCTCTGGTTTCTTTTTAGCCCACGCTGTAGACTTCTACGGTGGCGAGATGGTAGCAGAGGTATAAACTCGTCCATGGACAAGCTTTGAAGCTGTTCAAATGTGTATCCGCGATATGTAAACTCCTTCGGCATTTCTATCTACGCCCAACTAAATCCTGATAGAATGGTTTATTAACCTTTTTGCAGAGTGCTACCTTTTCCTTCGTTTCTTTCCTGTACTTCTAGCTGCAATCAAGCCTACTTTCTTGCCTGGAGGTGCACCGCGTGCGACTGTAGTTACTTTGCGGCCGCCTTTCTTGCTGCTTCCATAAGGATGAGAGGCTGCAACCATGGCGCGACCCCGTGTACGAGGATATTTATGGCCTTCCGCCTTCTTCTTATGGTACTTCTTACCCGCTTTTAGAAATGGCTTCTCAAGACGTCCAGCCCCGGACACAACTCCTATGGTCGCCCGACAAAGACGGTTTACATATTTGGTTTTTCCAGAGGGAAACTTAATCATGGTTCCTTGGGGAGTGTGAGCGACGACCGTTGCAAAGGCTCCAGAAGACCGTGCGATCTTCCCTCCGTCGCCAGGTGAAAGCTCGATTCCGCAGATCATAACTCCTTCTGGTATGTTGCCTAAAGGCAGGACATTGCCAACATCTATAGATGCTTGGCTTCCAAATTGGATTTTCTGTCCTTTGTGGATTCCTTCTGGGACGATGAAGTAGTAATTTTGATCTGTCTCAAGTTTTATTCTGGCCAGAGGGGCACCTCTGCCGGGTTCGTGAACAAGCTTTTCAATCTCACCTTCAATGACGCTGGGAGCATCCTTTCCTATTGTAGGATACTTTACTGGGGCTATGCGTTTGTGGGTGGAAGCTCGGTAAGTCGGTCCTCCACGACCGCGCCTTTGCACTAGAATTCGCTTGCCCATGGTTCAAACCGCCTCTTATGTGAAGGAGAAGGGCAGTTTAAATGCTTTACCCTGCACCGAGGTTATTCTTTGTAAGCTTGAGTGTTAAGTCCTACGAGAATTGGGGCGTCTCATTTTCGGGGGTGATTGCAGAATGGTTCAATAACCGTTTTAAATTAGACTTTCCTTAAATAGTTTGGACCAATGATGTGGCAGCGAATCTGATTGATGATGATTAAACCCAGCTGTGAGGTCACTTACGCGTTGCGAATGTAAATGAATGACTCTATCTACGCGTTCTTCCCTTAATTTACGTGCGCTGGAGTTAAACTCTTATTTACACATAGTTGTTAGGTAGTTTAGGTAGTTCCATAATGCGTAGGACTTCAGCGTTTACAGGTTTCTACAAACTTTCAGTAGAAGAGCGGCTTCAGATTGTTCGTCAGTTCGCGAATTTAACGGACGAAGAAGAGAGCACACTCAAAAAATCCAGCGCTCTATCTATCGACATTGCTGATCATATGATTGAAAATGTTGTTGGAGTTTTTCCCGTACCACTGGGAGTGGCGGTTAACTTCCTCATCAACAGACGTGATTACCTCATACCTATGGCTATAGAAGAGCCTTCAGTTGTAGCGGCGGCAAGCTATGCAGCAAAGATGGCGCGTGATGGCGGCGGTTTTCACACTAGCACTACAATGCCAATAATGATCGGGCAGATCCAAACAGTGGGCGTGAAGGATCCCTACCGCGCTCAAATGGCTATCTACTCCAACAAAGAAGACATCTTAAAGAAAGCCAATGAACAAGATCCCGTTCTGGTTTCAGTAGGTGGCGGAGCCAAAGATCTCAACGTAAAAGTCATAGACACTCCAACAGGGTCTATGCTTATTACCGAACTCCATGTTGACTGTAGAGACGCTATGGGCGCCAACGCAGTAAACACTATGGCGGAAGCAGTAGCTCCCCTTGTCGAACACATAACTGGAGGGCGAGTCTATTTACGGATCATTAGTAATCTAGCTACACAACGACTGGCGAGAGTCCATGTGACAATTCCTAAAGAATCTGTGGGAGGAGAGGAAATTGTCGATGGCATAGTTCAAGCGTACCACTTTGCAGCTGCAGACCCGTATCGAGCAGCAACTCATAACAAAGGCATACTTAACGGTGTGATCGCAGTTGTTTTGGCAACATGCAACGATCACCGCGCCATAGAAGCGGGGGCCCACGCTTATGCAGCTCGCACAGGACGATATACAGCCTTGTCCCACTGGGAGAAAAACGGAGATGGAGACTTGGCGGGATCACTTGAGATGCCAATGGCTGTTGGAACGATTGGTGGAGCGGTACAGACGCATCCTATTGCCAAGATAGTTCTCAAGATTCTCGGTGTCAAGTCTGCTAATGAACTTGGAGAGGTTATGACTGCAGTGGGCTTAGCTCAAAATCTTGCAGCTCTCAGAGCTTTAGCGCATGAAGGCATCCAAAAGGGTCACATGAGGTTACATGCAAGAAATGTGGCGATAGCAGCTGGGGCTACTGATGAGCTCATCGACACTGTAAGCGAGGAGATGATTAAAGATCGCAGAATTCGCGTGGACAGAGCTAGAGAGATACTTGAGGAGTACAAGAAAAAGATATGATTATTCTTCCCGGCCCTTCGAGCCAAGAACTAGCAAATCGTCTGGCTGTCGAGTTAAGAACTAGGCTTATTCCAGTGTTCTTCAAGAGATTTCCTGATGGTGAGAGCTACATACGAATTGAGGGAGACGTGAAAGACGAAGACGTTGTAGTAGTTCAAACGACGAGTCCTCCTCAAGACGAAAGAATGATGCAGCTGTTTTTAATCACATCGGCAGCAAGAGATCAGGGAGCCCAGAAAATCACTGCTGTGGTTCCCTACTTCGGGTACAGCCGTCAAGACAAAGTGTTTCTTAAGGGTGAGGCCTTCAGCGCCAAGACAATCGTCGAACTACTCAAAACATGCGGAGTTACACAAATAGTTACATTAGACGCCCACAATCCTTCGACCTTGAGCTCCTTCAACGTTCCAGTGAAGGATCTTTCAGCAATTCCTTTACTAGCGAGATACTTCAAGGATCTAGGCTTTGCAAATGCAGTCTCACTGTCAATGGGCAAGAAAGGCGCGGGCACTGCAGAAGAGGCAGCTAAGATACTTCTAGGAGGATACGACTACGTCTCAACACGGAGAAACCGTTATACTGGAGAGGTCACGATAGAGGAGAAGCCTCTTGAGGTCAGAGGGAAGGTCGTTATCTTCTTTGACGATATTATAAGCAGTGGCGGGACCATGATAAAGGCAGTTGCTTATGCAAAGAAGCAAGGGGCATTGAAAGTGTACGTTGCATGTGTTCACCCTCTCCTAATGGCCAACGCAAAGGAGAAGATAATTGAGAGTGGAGCTGATGAGGTCGTAGGGACTGATAGCGTACCGAGTCAGATCAGCGTCGTTTCTGTAGCATCCATTATTGCAGAGGCCCTTACTCAAGGAGCCTAAACCTTAGTGCCTAAACTCTTCTTTCTCTTATCTGGAGAGCATGAAACTCTAGGTTTTGCTGAGCTGAAAGCCGCTTTGGAGAGCGAGAACCTCTTCTATGAGGAGATACAGGTGTTACCGCAGGTACTTAGGCTCAACACTACTGTTGAAGCCGTTGGAGTCGTTAAAGAAAGGGTTGCGTTAACCCGGGTCTGCTGTCAGGAACTGTTTGTCTGCCGAGCAAACTTCGCAGAGATAGTTAGAGCGATGCAGTATGTTTCTTTTAATGAGGTGATATGCTCTGGTGAAAGTTTTGTAGTGCGTATTCGCAGGGTTGGGGAGGCTGTAAGAGAGTTGGGCAGCATGGATCTAGAAAGGAAACTTGGCGAGCTAATCTTGGACAAAGTTGACGGAGTGAAGGTCAACCTTGAGCGCCCTCAAAAAACCTTCTTCGGAGCGATAACTGGTACAGCCTTCGTTTTTGGGTTGAAGCTTGCAGAGATATCCCCAACACCCTTCATGCGTCGGCGACCGCGCAAACGTCCTTTCTTCCACCCTTCATCAATGGCTTCTAAACTAGCTAGATGTATGGTCAATCTAGCCAGACCAAAGAAGGGCGACCTACTCCTAGACCCGTTCTGTGGCACTGGAAGCTTCCTAATTGAAGCCGGCTTGCTAGGTTGTCGCGTAGTAGGCTCAGATGCAAAGAGAAAGATGGTTCGTGGAAGCTCCAAAAATCTAAGGTTCTTCAATATCAACTGTGAAGGCTTAGCGGTCGCAGATGCAAATCATTTGCCCTTAACCAGAATTGATTGTATAGTTACAGATCCTCCATATGGGCGTTCTGCGTCGACGATGGGACGTACAACTAAGGAGATAGTTCAAGATTTTTTGGCAATTTCAGCCGGAATACTGAGCAAGGGGTCGCGGATATGCATAGCTTCCCCAAAATCAATCAACATCAGTCAGATAGGGAAGGGGTTAGGGTTTAAACATGTACAATCCCACTTTGTCCACGTGCACAGGAGTCTCACTCGTGAAATCACAGTGTTGGAGAAGTAAATGAGTGTGCAAGTGATCTTCTTGGGAACAGCGGGAAGTATACCAACTATAGCCCGATCCTTACCTGCTGTAGCGATTCGGAGAAAGGGTGAATTGACTCTGTTTGATTGTGGCGAGGGTGTTCAACGTCAAATGGTGAGGGCACATCTAGGCTTCAACAAGAAGATGAAGGTACTCGTAACTCATATGCATGGTGATCACGTGCTTGGATTACCCGGTTTAATCCAAACAATGTCGTTGCTTGGTCGCACAAAGAAACTGGAAGTTTACGGGCCTTCAGGTTTGAAAGAATTCGTTGACGCCATTGAGCAGACAGTACATTTCTCTCTTACGTTTCCATTAGAACTAGTTGAAGTTGAAGATGAAGGGCTTGTCTGCGAAGAGAAAGAATATCAGATACATTCTGCTTGGGCGAAGCATTCAATCCCCGCCTTCGCTTACAGTTTCGTGGAAAAACCTCGTCCAGGCAGATTCCATCCTCAGAAAGCCAGAGAACTCGGCATCCCAGAGGGAACCTTGTGGGGGCAACTTCAACGTGGCGTCGCTGTGAAACTGAAAGACGGAAGAGTAGTCAACCCTGAAGAAGTGGTTGAATCGCCAAGAAAGGGAAGAAGTGTTGTCTATACTGGAGACAGCAGATATTCCAACTCCATCGTTAAGCTGGCAAAATACACAGATTTGTTAATCCACGACTGCACATTTGATGACTCTCTTAGAGAAAGAGCTGAGAAAGATGGGCATTCCACGCCTTCAACCGCGGTGAAGACTGCTTTGAGAGCTAAGGCGAAGCGGCTGGTTTTAACGCATATCAGCGCACGCTACAAAGAACCTATGTTACTCCTAGAACAAGCGAAGGAAACATTCCCAGAAGTCATCGTGGCTGAAGATTTTATGAGAATCGACTTACCTAGAGTCGACAACGTGATTAAATGAGCAGTTTCCTCAACGTTACTATGCTCTCTTCTAGGTGATTGATGGATTCTACAATTACAAGTCCACTGAAAACGGTGCCTTTGATGTCTTCCGCAAATTGCTTCCAATCCACAGTTCCAAAGCTAACTCCTAAATGCAGATCGTGTTTCCTATCGTTGTCGTGAGCGTGGATGTGAACGATCCTATCACCAAAAGTTTCTATGAACTCACGTGTTTGACCATTTATGTTTGAGTGGCCAACGTCGAGAACTAAGCCGATCTCTTCTTCTAGCTCGTTGAAAAAACGAGAGAACTGTTTTACGTCCTTCAGGAGAAAACCAAATGGTTCAGGACAATTTTCTATCGCGATGTTTACTTCACACTTTCTCGCAAGCTCAAGCAGTTTTCTCACAGATGCGATGTTGTTCTTCCAATCCATCTCAGGGTAGAAGCTGCTTATTCCTGTTCGAAAACCTGGATGAAAGACTACTATGCGGCATTCAAGTTCACGTGCAAAATCCATCGATCTGTCCAGACGCTTCAGAACGAAGTTCCGCATATCTTCAGCCGGAGCTGCAATGTTGATATCTGCAAAAGGTGAATGCAACGTGTAGACTAAGCTGTAGCTTTCAGCGATCTCACCTAGAGTTTTCACTTTTGCTTTGTCGAGTGTGTGCCAACCGTCGTCTACAAGCTCTATATAGTTCACTGGTGCGATTCGGAGTCTTTCACAGAGATTGCTGAATGGTTCACCCAAACAGTGAAGCATTGATAAGCCAATATCTATCTTAGCCACATGCTTAGCTCCTTTGTGCCAAGGTGGAAGTTGACTCAGTAGTCTCGATGATTCTCACTCCTCTCTTGGTTAGCTCATCAAAGAGAGGCTTTGGTTTAATACCTAGTTCAGGGGGTAAAACCCCACCTTCAACGATGTCTCCTTTCCCTAACATCTGTACCACTATGGACATAGGCATTCCTGTTAGATAGGCCAGCGCACTTACACAATACTTCTCATGATATTCGTAGACAAGGCTGTAACTGTACTTCTTCTTGGAGCCACCTTCTTCTCCAACTACTTCAACAGTGACTCCAACGGCGTCCTTCACGTTTATGTCTGGAGGAGGTACACATCTTAGCAGAAATTCTCTTGGAGAGATCTCTACATTCCCGAGTCTGATCGGCTTTCTATGGGTCAAGCCCAATTCATCTAAAACGTTGATTCGTCGTTCATCCTCTTCGGAGTAAGACATAGCGCAATCTATGGTTTCAACGCCTTTGCCGATGGTTTTTGGCAGAGTGGCGAGGCCTGAGTACAGCGCATAGCAACATGAGCGTCTGTCAATAGGTGGAGGAAAAGCGAAGGTGTGCTTTCCAGAGAACGGTTGTAACTGTTTGAGTTCTCCTTTCATGTAGATGATTGGTCCTTGAGTATATTCTGCGAGCACTGTTCGAAAAGACCACTTGTATTTGACAGGTTCAAAGTTAACCTCACCATATCGTATGTGAACCTCATCTACTCGTTCTAGTTTTTCTGCTCCACACTTAGCTAAGACGTCTGCAACGCCTGGCGCCAGACCTGAACCTAAGACGATTGTGGTTCCAGCTTGATGTGCTTCTCGATCCAGCTTGAGCTGCTCTAGGGTCATGTGGTAGACTCCACCTAGATCCGTTTGGGGTATTCCAGCTTTTATCGCAGCTTTTGTCACGTGCAGGTTCAGGTGAAAGGGTGCTGCGTTTGCGATGGCGTCAACATTGGAGATTGCTTCTGCCAAGCTTCTGGGGTTAGTGATATCCACCTTTCGTGTAGTCACTTTCTTGCTGTGGGTCCATTCAGCAACCTTCTCCGCCAGTTCTAGATTGGCTTCGCCAATTACGACTTCAGAGACTATGGAGCTCTCAGCTAAGTCTCGAACAGTCACCATTCCCATAGCTCCTCCGCCACCTAAGACGATGATCTTCATTTTCGCATCACTTGTTTGGAAGAGGATAGTGGAAGAGTTAATAGGGGTTTGCTTCTGCCATCTTTTCAACCTACATAGTTTTTGGTGCAAGCCATTCGATCAGTTTCCTTGGATCTCCACTCTTGATTCGGACTTTTATGGGCCCAAGAGAGCTCTCTGCAATTGGCTCACAGAACGAGATGTGCCCTGCGTATGCTACTTGTTTGTTAAGGAAGAAGGTTATGACATCTCCTCTCAAACCTTGGCGTAGTACTGCTCTTGCGGCGTTTCGGATCCGTTCTCTTCGTAGAAGGTGAGAGAACTTGGCTAGGGTTTCGGATCCTTCACCGTGTGCTATTAGGAGGTCGCATGTATGTTGCTGCTTCTCTTTAAAACTTAGATCGCTAAAGATGTTTTCTACGGCTTGTCTAACTTTGGTTATGTCCTCAGTAGGATTAACTTCAACTTGAATCTCGACTTCTTCCATGTTTTGTCACATTCTTCAGGAATCTTCTAACCTTGCTTTCAAGATTTTTCTTCCTATCTTCGTTGATCATCATATAATCTGCGCTGGCTATTACGTTGCCGAGTCCAACTCGGAGTTCTCGTTGATCTCGTTCCGAGAACGTCTCCCAGGTGGATGGGTCATCACTTCTCCTTCGCTTGAAGAGTCTCTTGAATCGTGTTTCTGGTGATGAGTGGATTGCGAGAAGTTTGAATAGGGGAAAACGATTCTTCAGCTCGTCCACTTCAAATAAGCTCCGGATGCCATCAATAACTACAACGTCTCTTCGAGTTCCTTGTACCTTGGGGATGCATCGCTTCGCTACTATTGCTGGTCCACCTTCTCGGCGTAGTTCTACCATGACTCTGCCAACATTCTTCGGTGAAAGCTCTAAGCCTCGAAGTTTGGTTTCCTCTCTCACTATGTCACCCATAATAACGACGCTATAATGCATCTCCTCAGCAATCTCAACTACTATCCCTTTTCCAGCCCCAGGCATCCCTGCAACCCCAATGACAATCTTGATTATAGCCATGCACCTCATAGACTCAGAAGCATCACTTAGATTGAAAGCTCTTATAAATGCTGTACGCTGAAACTATGAAAGAAGGACTTGAAATGGCAGAACCAATTCGCAGTTTCATCGCCTTCGAAATAGACGACGAAGAGATCCTGAACCGGTTTGCATCAGTTCAAGAGAAGCTCGTGTCAACTGGTGCTGATCTGAAGCCGGTTAAGCCTCAGAACATTCACATCACGATGCGTTTTTTGGGCGACATATTTCCTCCTATGGTGGAGAAGATTCACAGTCAGATGGAGTCGTTAGTCTTTTCTCCCTTTAACGTGGAGATTAGACGGGTAGGAGCCTTTCCCCAGGTGAAGCATCCTCGTATTATCTGGGTTGGCATCCAAGAAGGAAGTAAGGAGCTTGGAGAAATCTTTGACCAGTTGGAGCTTAACATTTTCAGTTTGGGGTTTGAGAAGAGCTCAAGGAGGTTCTCCCCTCATATTACGATTGCCAGAGTAAGAACAAGCCGCAACAGAGAAGAATTGACACGTTGCCTGCAGAAAGTAGCTGATTTCGAATTCGGAGTTATTAAAGCGGACTGTCTAAAGTTGAAAAAGAGCGTTCTGACACCGAAAGGACCAATATACTCGATTTTGAAGGAAGTTCGACGATAACAGAATGACAGGCGTTCCATATGACTTCAAAGCTTGAGAGAATGCATGCATGATCACTAAGGCGAGGCGCATAGTTATCTCAAAGGAGTTGAGGGAAAAGCTTGGATGGACGGAGGGAACCATGCATGCGCGATGCTCATTTAACTCGAAAGGAGAATGTGTGAAGTCCCTTAGGGCACATCTACAACTAATGGAAAGTAAAACATAGGAAAGATGAACAAATGAGGGCGAGAAATAAGGAGAGAATCATAAAGGGAATATGCGAAAGGGTTCTTAGAGAGGTAGCACCTAGTGAAAAAGAGAAAGAGGTAGTTCTCCAGTTCTCCGAAAACTTGACGAAGAAACTGACCGAGGCGATGCAGCGCTTCGGTATAGAAGCAGATGCTCAGGTTCAGGGGTCAGTAGCCAAGGATACGTGGCTTGTTGGAGAAAAAGATGTGGACATATTTATATTGCTTCCAAAGACCTACACGAAAGAAATTTTTGCCAAAGTTCTCGATGTTATCAAAGCCTTAGCAAGGGAAAAGTGGGTAGAAGCGTATGCTGAGCATCCTTATATCGAAGCGGAGGTCGAGGGGTACAAAATCGATTTTGTCCCATGTTTCAAAATCGAAAGGGCAGAGGAAGCAATCTCATCTGTAGACAGAACCCCGCTACATACTTCTTACATAAAACGACATCTTGCTCAAAAAGTTAAAAATGAGGTGCGCTTACTCAAGCGATTTATGCGAGGAATTGATACTTATGGCGCAGAGATAAAAGTGGGCGGTTTTAGCGGGTACATCTGCGAACTTCTCATACTCTATTACAACTCCTTCAGAAAAGTCCTGGAAGCCGCCAGCAACTGGAATGCCCGGCAGTTCATAGATCTTGAAGGTTACTATGAAGAAGAGGATTCGTTGAAGCTTGGCTTTGTAGAGCCTTTAGTCATAGTCGATCCAGTCGACAAAGAAAGGAATGCAGCGTCAGCTGTGAGGCAAGACCCGTTAAGCATGTTTATAGCAGCCTCAAGGACGTTCTTGGAGGCACCAAGCAAGGGGTTCTTCTTTCCTCCTGAAACAAAACCTCTCACCTCACGTGAGCTGTTGGAGTCATTGCGGAAACGGGGCACAAATTTCATCTTCGTCAAATTTGGAAGGGTTGACGCTGTTCCCGACATTCTTTGGGGACAACTATACAAATCCCAAAAATCACTGCGAAGACTTGTCAGTCATTACGGATTCAACATTGTTCGCGATGCTGTATGGAGTGATGAGAGAAGTCTAAACTTCTTCCTCATAGAGTTGAGGTGTAGAGACCTGCCTAACTTGAAGAAACATCTTGGTCCACCCTTAAACAAAAAAGAAGACTGCAGGATCTTCCTTAAGAAACACACAGGGTCAGCACGCACACTGTCAGGACCCAGAATTGAACATGGACGATGGGTTGTATCTACGGCGAGAGAGTACACCGCTGCAGAGAAGTTGCTAGAGATGAGCTTGAAGGATGGTGGAAGAAAGGTTGGGATGGCAGAGCACATTTCCCATGCCATAGCAAACGACTTGAAGGTTCTAGTCGATGAAGAAGTTCTTTCAGATTATCTACGAAATCCAGACTTCGCAAGGTTCCTCACAGACTACATCAGGGGAAAGCCAAAATGGCTGACTTAAACTGTCTGAAAATTAGCGTTAGAGAACACACGTCATGCATGTTTAGTTCTTCGACTTCATCCTCTTGGAGCACTGTAAAATGGAATGTTTTTCCAGAGTATCTCTCACATTCCGCTTCTGTGCTAGTCTCCTTCTTGACGATAAGGTCAATATTTTTTTGAGTAGCTGATTTTTCATCTATCAGTGCGGGAGTGATAGTTGGGATGGACATTGCAACTTCGTAGATTCCAGCGTGTTTCTTCGAGTCAAAAGATATGGCGTGCAGAATCTGCTTCACAACAGAGTTTCTCACGGTCTTCAAACGGTCTGTTATCTACTCAACGATATAATGTTCAAGTTTCTTTTAGCTCTTGAAGAATTCTGCCATTTCATCCTTTGACATTTCAAGTTTCCTTTCTAGTATTCAATTTTTGCGTGGGTATAGCTGCTACGAAGCAGTTCTTAATGTATCTGGGAGAAGATGATTAAGATGCCTGCGATCCAACAGTAGGGTGCAAACCAATGAAACTTCTCTTCCATGACTACTCTTCGCAGAGTCTTGAGTGACACGTAGCCCACTATGATTGAAGCAGCAATGCCTACAACTAGTGCAAGGATGTCTCCTCCATCCGTAATGAGTAACGGTAAATCAGCCGATTCCACTATTGTAGCTCCTAAGATAGCTGGGATAGACAGCAAAAACGAGAACTCGAAGACTTTTTTCTTGTCAATCTTGCGTAGAAATCCAATGGAGATTGTGGCCCCGCTTCTAGATATGCCTGGCACTATCGCAAGTGCCTGTGCTAGCCCCATAAGCAAGGCGTCGAGGTGGCCTATCGGTCTATTGTCTCCTCTGGTTCTTGATATGTAGAGTAGAAATCCAGTTGCTAATAGAGCAATCCCCACAACTAGAAGATTACTGAAGAAGGATTTCAAAATGTCTCGAAAAGTATAGCCAATAATTGCAGTAGGTATGTTGCCTGTTACAATAAGGATTCCGAGCTTCCCCTCTTCAGAGTTGAAATCCCCCCTCGCCAAGGCTTTCAAAACCTCCGCGATGACTTTCCTGAAGAAAACTATGAGAACAGTGAGAGTGGCTAGATGAAGAAGAACGAAGAAGAACACTGGAGGATTCCACCCGGCGAATTCCTTGGCAATGGTCAGATGTCCTGAACTGGACACTGGAAACCACTCCGTTAGCCCTTGGATTATGCCAAGAATTAAAGATTCAACAATCGACATACATTTCCCAATATTTCAACTCCGCATATTTAAGTCCCCGAAGACAGCATACGTGAGATGCAATTTCTGGAAGCACTCTAATGAAAACAATCGAAAAACTGCGAGAACAATTCTCCTTTTTCAAAGGAAACTATCTC
>SOJC01000078.1 GCA_004376645.1 Candidatus Bathyarchaeota archaeon | reverse complement strand
ACCGCTCTGGTCCTAAGCTTTCCAGCTTCCACCGCGCCATCAAGAATCTTTTCACTCATCTCAGTTCGAAGGATTACTAATGCATGAGAAGCTCCTATCTTCGTCCTCTTTCTTGTTTCTTAGATTTTGCATGCATGCAGGATTTCATCATTTCCTAATCATACAAGTGACTGTCATAAAGAAGTTCCTCATGTCTATATCTGAGAGTTGGTACAGATAGCCTAAGTTTTAGGTGCGCTCAAACCCATCATTTTTTGGGCAGTAGCTCACTAAGGTCATAAGTAGCAACGCACAGAACATCGTCGGCACCCCCATAATATATGAGAAATTGATTGTCTATCATAACATTTCCACAGCTAAAGACAACGTTGGGCACTTTACCAAAACGTTCATAGTCTTCGACAGGAGTCAATATTGTCTTTTCGGAACGGTGAAGAACTATTTCCGGGTTGTCCTTGTCAAGTAGTGTAGCGCCAAGAGAATACACTTGGTTAAAATTCACTCCGTGATAAATCAAGAGCCAACCTTCGTTAAGCTCGATTGGTGGACCAGCTGCGCCAACTTTACAACAATCCCAAGTTTTGGGCCTAGGCTTGATTACAGCCTTTATATCACACCACCGATGGAGATCAACGGAATAGGCTGCACAAATATTCGGTTCGATGCGATGAAACAGTACATATTGCCCATTAATTCTCCTGGGAAAAATCACGGCATCTTTATTGAGAATGCCTGGAAAAGGTAACAACCTATCCCCCCATTTCCATCTCTTATTGAGAAAATCCTCAATGTTAATTGAAGTTACGGAGACCTGATACACGCATTGCTGATTATGTCTATGTAGTGCTGTGTAGGTCATAACGTATCTTTCACCGAGAAGGGTTATGCGAGGATCCTCACAGCCATCTTTTTCTATATCTTTTATTGGTTCAAAAACAGGAGATGGTGAACGTTCCCCGAAGTGATAACCATCTGTTGAAATGGCATGACCAATACGAGAAACACCGTCATTGCCCATGGCGCGATATAGAATGTGAACTTGTTTATCTATATAAAAAGCTGCAGCGTTGAATACTCTATAGGATTCCCAAGCATGCGTCGCCACTGGTTCGAGAATCGGATTGCCTTGAAAACGCTTCATGACTTTTTGTTTCCTAACTCGATTTTAGAGTCGATATTCCAAAAAGTTCATCTAAGAAACTTCTAATTGCCAGTATTCCCACTAATTTTTCTTTCTGATCTATTACTGGTAGATGTCTTATTCCATATGTGGTTATATGCCTCCTTGCCTCTTCGAACGTAGCACCTTCCCAAATAGTTATGATATTTTTCGTCATGACTTTCTTTAGAGGCGTGTTTAGAGGGATTTTTTGGGCTATAATTCTAATAGCATCCCGCTCAGTAAATATCCCTGTACACTTTCCTTCGTCATCAGTTACCACTACTGATCCTACATGTTTTTTATAGAGAATCTCAATCGCCATTTCTACAGAGATCTTTTCTTTTGCCGTTACCACATTTTTGACCATCATGTCTCGAACCTTCAACATCCTATCCACATCCCTCAAACCATAATATGATTTTGATATATTTCTTTTACTTTATGAATGGAAAATCTATATTCTTAAATGGCTGTTTTGTTAGACAAAAACCCTCTGGAATTCTAGCTGTAAAACGTTTAATGACATATCATTATTCTTATGCACGATGATTATTTCGATGCATTAAGTTCCAAGCGAGCTAGAAGATAAGATACCGTAGCTTCAGCACCTTGGTTAAGATTCACTCCTTTAGGTGTTATCCCGTCATAACAACTACCTGTTTTCGGATTGTAAACCATCACGTCCTGAGAGTTCTTCCCTAAAAACCAACCGAAAGCGATATGGGCTATTCTTTGATATTTCTCATCTCCAGTCACGCGAAAGGCGGCTAGTGCCGCTTCTACCATGCATGATGCTTCGATTGGTTGTTGGTCATATAGGGCTCTCTTACCACCCTTCTTGTACCATCCTTTGTTGCCGATTGGGACAAAGTTATTATCAATTACTTGAACTCTAACGAGAAAATCAAAAGATTCCTTTGCAGTCTGAAGGTATCTTTCATCTCCAATAACTTCGTAGGCTCTGAAGAGAGCTTGAGATAAACGCGCATTTGCATAGGTAAGATAAGGTTCAAACCAAGGCCAATCAGGAGAAGAAGCCTGCTGATAGTTGTGCAGCAATTGGTCAGTTAATGACACAATATTTTTCAAGGGATTCCGGTCATCGGGGAAGGCCTCATGATAAAAACAGAGGCCAAGAATTGTGAAGGCCTTAGCCCTTGGACTCTTAAGGCTGGATGTATGCTGCAAGCCTTTGTCAAAAATCTCTTTCGCTGTGTATTTAACGCCTTTTAAGATGCTCGTTGAAATGGCGTGTCCGCAAGCCCAGAGAGATTGTGTCATGCACTCTTCTGACCCTACATCATCAAGGAAAACACGATTATAACTTAGTAGATTGTGGAATTTCCCGTCTGGCTTTTGCATGTGAAATAAGAAACTTAGATATGTATTAACTAGCTTACTTACATCAGAATCATTATGGTGGAGCTGAAGGAATTTTACGCATGCAATTAATGCCCGAGCGTTATCATCAGTAGTGTAGCCTTCCTTTCTGTTTGGAATCGAATATTTAGTATGCTGCAGGACACCCGTATCATCTGTCAGGCTTTTCAAAAAATCTAGTTTGATCGGTGGCTTAATAGCTATTACCCCTTAATCTTTAAGGAGATGAGTGAATAACGTGGCATATCTTTCTGCCACCTTCATCCATGTAAAGTTTCTGCTGTAAGCATGAGCTTTCTTCTCTAGATGATGTTTCAGTTCTGGATCTTCTAGGAGTCTGCTAACGCATTCAGCGATTGAAGCAGGTTTTCTAAACTTGCATAGTAATCCTCGTCCGTCTGCTAGAGCCTCTTCGGCGTGAAGGTATGGGGTTGATATGATGGCTTTTCCTGCTCCTAGAGCATATGCGAGTGTCCCGCTGCTTATCTGATTCCGATCGATGTATGGTGTGATGTAAATATCGGTTGCCTGTAGGTATTTGGTTAGTTGCCGTTTGGAGAGAAAGCGATTGTGGAACCTCACATGTTTTCCTAACTTGAGTTCCTCAACTAGCCTCATCAGTTTCTTTCGATAACGTTCACCTTTAATCTTCCTAACTTCTGGATGAGTCTCGCCAATTATGAGATAGAGGATTCTCGGTTCCTTTTCAGTAAGGGATGGCAAGGCTCGAATCGCGTATTCAATACCTTTCCCGCGGCTTATCAGTCCAAAAGTAGATAAAACTATCCTACCTTTCAAACCGAGAGAAGTTTTAGGTCCTTCGCTGACAACAAATGGAACATCGGGGCAACCATGTGGGATAACTGTGATCTTTTCATCTTGAACACCATAGTCTTTCAATAGTTGCATAGCTGTTCTCGTCATAACGACGATTGTTGTGCTATGACATACAGTGCTTTTTAATGATGTTTGAGCTGTTGATCCAAAGTTTGACACGATAGTGTGAAGTGTAGTTACTACCGGCTTCTGAAGCTCCTCTAAGAAAGAGTTAACATACTTACCCCATTCTCCTCCAAAAAGACCGAATTCATGTTGGAGATTTAAGAGGTTGACTTTGGATAGGTTAACGTAGTTGGCAGCTTGGACATAATCATCAAGAGAATCTCTTTCAATCTGAAATCTAACTCGTTTATCGTAATCGTAGATTGCTCTTTCCTCATTTATTGCGATGACCCTTGACGGCTTAAACTTGTGAAGCTGATCTATTGAATCGACCAGGTCTTTTGTGAAGTTTGCTATTCCACACTCTCGTGGAGGATAGGTGCTTACATAAGCGATTCTTCTTTCACTGACACGAAAGGGGGAGAGCTTCTGGATCACTTTGTTGTGTCACCTTTACGCGTATGTACTTCTAGAGGTTCACGCGCGCCAATTTTTGCTCTATTTGGTATGAAAACCCCTTTTTTTCTATCGTTTGTCCGTAGAGTAGTTTGCATCAGTTTATTCACTTCATGAAACCGTTTGCCCATACGCGCGAGTTTACGCCTTAGACCTAAGCATCTATTCATAACTCATACACATCTTTATTACATCCGTACTGTTAGACAGATGCTCGGCGCGC
>SOJC01000093.1 GCA_004376645.1 Candidatus Bathyarchaeota archaeon | reverse complement strand
GAGCAGGAGTAGTGTGAAGGGGTTGAGATTCGTGAATAGGTAAATTGTGGAGCCAGTCACATGGCTTTCAAGTGTATCCAGGTTTGGTTTGTTCTTGGATTTGGAGATAGCGCGTCTAAAGATGGTATTTTTGATAACTCTGAGATGAGCATTCTGCTGTAGTTTTTTCCGTAGTTTTTGTAGTTGGGGCGCGCGGACTTTTTGGAGACTTGCTAATGCGATTACCTTGTACTGTTGCACAATATCTGCTATCTCTTTGACCTCATGGGCTTTCTCTTGCAGTGCTTGGCGTTGTTCAGTCAACGGAGGGACATCCTACAGCTTTATTTTGACAGGTGGACCCATAGTAGTCTTTAAACAAATTGTCGTGATGTTTTTGAGGCCTCTTTTAAGTTTTCCTTCTAGTCTGCTGATCACCGTCATTACGTTTTCAGCTATCTCTTCATCTTTCATGTCCTCGGTGCCTATTGCGCATTGGAGAACTGGTTGACCTCGCACCCGTATATTCACAGTTTTTGTCCATCTTGAGATTTGCGATTTAAGATCTACGGTTGGAGGGATGGGTTTTGGCATCTTTCCTCTGGGTCCAAGGATGGAGCCTAAAGTCTTTCCCACAAGGGGCATCAGCGAGACCTCGGCAAAGAAAATGTCGTGGTTGTTGGCAATCTGTTTCTGTCGTTTCTTGTCGGTGACTAATGCTTCTAGATCTGTTTTGCCCAAGACGAGTTCTACGTTGGCTTTCTTAGCTTTAAGGGCGAGTTCGCCGGTTGCAATCACGCATATTCTCGTTTTCTTTTTTGGCGTGTGAGGGAGCTCAATGTTTTCTTGGATTTTTGCCTCTGGCTTCTTCATGTCAATGTCTCGAAGGTTGATGATGAGTTCCATTGATTGGCTGAATTTCCTCTTTTCGGATTTCTCTTTAGCTTGCTTGACTGCTTCTAGAATCTTCTTTGTATCTAGTGACATTAGCCTGGCCTCGTGTCAGAATTCGTATGAGCGTCCTTTATAAAAGGATTGTTACTATCCCTTCTCGAAGAGAGAATCATATGTTCCTTCATTTATTGCCTTCTGAACTTCTCTGGGATCTTTATTTTCTACTGTTACACCCATGCTGACGCAGCTGCCAAGGATCTCCTTTGTTGCAAGTTTAAGTGACTTAGCTAGGACTTCTGCTTGTTTTTTCTTGGCAATGTCTACAACTTGTTGGATAGTGAGGTCACCTACTTTCTCTTCTTTGGGGCTGCCTGATCCTTTCTGGATCTTCAAGGCGCTAACGATTAATGCGGAGGTAGTTGGCGTACCTACTGTGACTTCAAACTCTTTTGTTTCAGGATCGACAACGATCTTGACGGGTACTTTCATTCCTGCGAAGTCTTTAGTGACTTCGTTTATCTTGTTCACAATTGCCACGACGTTGACGCCTAGAGGACCAAGAGATGGACCCAATGGTGGGCCGGCGGTTGCTTGTCCCCCACTTATTAGCGCGTCGATAGTTTTCTTCTCTACCATTTCTATTCTTCCTTCTTAGCTTTCTGGACAATCTTTACATATTCTGCATGTACCGTTATAGGAAGAGTGAATGTTGCCTCTAAGAGTTCTAGAACTACCTCGCTTTTTGTCTTATCTATTCGAGTAATTTTTGCCCTCATGCTCTTGAAGGGTCCACTAACCACTTCTACAACATCATCAACATTTAGCTCTTCGATAACAGGTCTGATAACGATGTATCTCTCTACTTCAGAGAAGTTCACTATTCCCGGAACTCTAGACCTGACATGTTTGATTCCGGCAATTGCATCTTCCACAAAATGTGGGCCTTCAGCCTCGACAAAGATGTAACCCTTCAACATCTCTGGCACCAGAATCGTCTTTATTGGCAGCTTTGCAGCTCTCACACGTATTGTGATTAGATTCGCCACATTTCTTTCTTGCCCAGCAGTAGTTCGAATGGCAAAAACCGAAGTAAATGCTATCTTGTCTTCTGACATTCTTTCTTCTCCATATTCAGAGGCCCGTTAGGATGAAAGAAATTAGCTTGATGACAAAACCGATGGCGCCAATTGCTGCGATGCCCAATAGGCAAATCTTTGTCGACTGCCAAATCTCTGATCGACCGGGTTTAGTCGCTAACTTGAGCAATCGACTTATAGATTGAAGGAATGATCTTATACCCAACGTTAATCGCATTCTCAAAACATAGATTCTAATATAAAAAGAAATCGCACTCTGCGCACATGATGCCTTTGACGATTCAATGAATTGAGAAAGCACACCCAGTCATGATTAGAAAAGCTATTTCAGTGAAGATGTGCGTAGCTTTAAGAGTGAGAACCGCTTGTGGGAAGGCATTAAGAGTTGAACACGGCGACTAGAAACATCGCATTACATAGGATTCAAAAACTTTTCCAGCTTGCTGAGAGTGTGGCAAATGAAAATAGAGAACTGTCAGAGGACTACGCTGAGGTAGCTAGACGGATTTCCATGGCAGCAAGAATACGTATACCTAGGGAAAATCGACGCTGGATATGCAGAGGATGCAAAAGATTGATATTGCCCGGAGCAAATTGCCGCGTGCGGATTCAAAAACGCAGAGAACCCCACTTGGTGATCACATGCAACTATTGTGGCAGACACATGCGATATCCAATAAAACCCAAGGGAATTAAAAAGATATGAGACGACCAAGAACGAAACGCCAGATAAAACGTGAGCTGAGTTCTGAAAGGCCAAAAATCTGGATAGGAAAAAAGGGTACTTCACAAGAGACGTTAGCCGAGATAGATCGGCAACTAGAGGGGACAGAGACAATTAAAATAAAAATCCTAAAAAGCGCTTTGACGGATGATAACGCCAAGACTATTGCAAGCAAGGTTGCCACACAGACAAAATCTACACTTATAGAGATCCGAGGGCACACAATTATTCTCTATAGGAAAAAGAAGGAATCCGACACAACCTCTAAAAAATCTTGATTCACGGCTTCACTTTTTTCCATCAAGAAACGTTCGAAGTTGCCTTTTTATTTCCTCGACTTCCTTGTGGCTTGGTTGGATTGGAAAATTGTAGATGGGTCCACTTGGTTTTTCGTTGTAATATGGACGATTGCAGTTGGGGCATCCTGATGTTCGGAATGGTGTTCCGCTGCGGATCTCTCTCCTCAATACTTCCTGTGAAACCCCGAAGCTTGTGATGTGTGCATCTTTCCCGAAGACCATTTTGTCAAATCTCGTCTCTCCCTTCACTATCAGGTGTCGGGCAAGTTGGATTCTTCTATAATGGCTTAGTGCAGGCTGGTTTCCATCTTCCAAAGTTGTCTTAGGTATGGGTGTAAAAGCGAAGAGTGCAGGGTTAACGTGGTTGTCTACGCACCATTGGATTATTCTAGTCATTTCCCGCTCAGTTTCACCTAAACCCACGATTAGGTGGGTACTAATTCTGCCTTTGCCAAATACTTCCACTGCTTCAAGTAAGGCTTGGCAGTGTCTCTCCCAACTATAGGGTCCGCCTGCGATGTTGCCTTTGACTCGGCTAAAAATGCTCTCAGTTGCAGCATCGAGGGAAATCCCGAGTCTTTCAACACCTACTTCCTTCAGTTTCTTCATCTCTTCTTTGTTCAAAGGTTGACATGAAATAGATATGGGTACCGTTATTCCTTCGGATTTAATCGTTTCAGCTATGGTGAGAAGGTCTTGGAGTACATTTGGGTAGTTTAGGGCTTGAATACACACTCGCAGTGTGTCCCTTCTCTGCACTGAATTTGCCAACTTAGAGAATACTCTGTCAGCGCCGAAGATGGGCCAAGTAACTCTGGAAAGCATATCTGTATTACCGCTGCTACTCCTAGCTTGTGGACAGAAAGCACAGTTTGCACTGCACTTTCCTTCAAGATAGGTAAGTAGATATGCTGTTGTTGGCTTGGCGTTTAAGAATCCCTCAATTAGATCTAGTACTATGGCTGAACCGGAGGAAACTCTGATCTTTTCCACAGGATTCCTTACTTTCTGAGTTGCTTCCATTTCGAACCTTTCTGTTGATGAGTCTGTTTGAACGCGTTGATCTATTGAGTGTGTGTACTCTTGTTTAAATTCTAACCCTTTCCCAACTGTTGGTGGTTAAACCTCTTTGAGAGTTTGTCAAAAAATAAACCCTTCGGAGGCGAGGTTGCGTTTGTTCATCTGTTCCTACTCGATTTGTAGTGGTCTTCCA
>SOJC01000011.1 GCA_004376645.1 Candidatus Bathyarchaeota archaeon | reverse complement strand
AGTAAGGTAGATGAGATTTCTTTCAACTTTGTGAATCAAACCTAGATCTTGCAGGCTGAGAATGCTCTCTAAAGCGTTGTTGTGAGAGTCAATTAGTGATAGTTCACGAGAAATGTTACTGATAGCATGATCTAGAGTCTCCTGGATCTCATCTGTTGTTTCGATCTCTAGTACCAGTCCTTCTCGTATACTAAGCATTAATTCTCTCTGAGACCACAGAATTCTTTCAAGAGTGGATATCTCTCTCTTCAGTTGAAAAACCGAACGAATAATACTTCTATCAGCAGGGTTAGCCAAAGCTTTCTGCTCTAGCTTATCAATACTCTCTATTAACGCCATCACCACATCAAGGTTTGCATTGGTTACCTCATGAAACAACCTGCCTACGATAAACGATAAACTGATATTCCCTCCAGAGACTCTCCCAATGCAATCTCTAAAAGTTTTCGTCGCTCTCTTCACAAGCTTGGAGGAATCGCGACCTCTTACAGTTAGAAGCGTCTTCTCCTTCACAAAAAGGTAGATTAGATGCTTCTCCAACCTTTCTTCGAACACGACGTGGGGAATTGATAACAGGACATAGTCATCTACCCTTTCGGGTTGCTGGAATATCTTCTGCACCTTGAAATCCTTCAGAATCTTGTCTTCCTTAACGAGCCCGGCAAAGACCTCTAGCTCCTTCTTGTCTGGCTCCACAAAGTCCATCCAAACCAGATCAGCTTCTCTCCTCAGAGTTTCCACCTCTTCCAACGAAGCAACGTCTCTAGCCAGGATTTCATTCACTCCAGTTACGGTGTACATCCATATCATTTGGTTTCGTTCTCCAAGGCACTCTCTACAAATCCCAAAGGGTATAATAAGTTATTTTCGTAGAGTTTAAAGCCAATTGCCAAATGAAGTATGAACCAGAGCAGGGGGTGCAGTTAGGCAACCTCGAATAAAGTGCTTATTGAGTTGCACCTGATCTGCCGCGCATGTTAGAACCTTTATGGCAGTTACTTAAACGATTAACTACGCTTTCCGAATTGGATGTGATCAAAATGCAGAAAAAAATTGTTGTCTCTTCCCGACTCGTAGCGTTGGTAGCGGTCTTTGCAGCGTTGAATGTGATCTCTGACTCATTTATGATTCTGCCTGAATATTCTTCTGGTGTATGGTCTAGCTGGAATTTTCTGCTTGAGCCAATCACTGGGATCGCGCTTGGACCTCTGTTAGGATTTGCAGCAACCCTCACGGGGGTTATGGTGGGTCACTACATCCTCTTCATAGACATTTATGAATTTGTTTTTACAATAGGTGCGCCGATAGGAGCTATGGTTTCAGCATTGCTTTTTAAGGGGAGATGGAAACCTGTCTTGGCCTTCTATGTAGTATCTTTAGCGGCCTATTTCATGTCGCCAGTTGCGTGGCAGCTTCCTCTCTGGGGAATGTGGGACACTTATGTTGTTTTTGCGCTTCTGTTGATGTCGATTCTCCTTATTGAGAAAGGGTGGTGGAGATCGGAGCCTAAGAAGCTACCTTTTGTTCTCGCTGTCGCCGCCCTTGTAGGTCTAGAAGCTGATGTATTGTTCCGAATCTTCATTCTTGTTCCAATGCAAGGATACAGCTTCTTTTATGGATGGGATGCTGGATTTTTGCAGTCAGTGTGGACCATGGGAGCAGTCCTCACGCCTATAAAGGTGGCTCTCTCAACCGTCGCAACCGTGATAATTGGACAGCCATTACTCAGAGTGTTAAGGAAAGTTGGATTCCATAGCAATCATTGAAATGCGGGGCGTACGAGTCCATAGATTCGTCTAGCTAGTCTCATAGATTCTTCTATAGCAGATTCTCTTGTCATTTCTGTAGTAACAATGGAACACAATGGCTCCCCCTCTTCCACAATGGCTCTTGGCAGAGGCATGTCTCTTACTCGATCGAAACCACTGAAGTCAGGAACCAATGAACGGTGACGAGCATATAGGATTAGTCTAACACAGACCTTTGATGAGGATACATTTTTCCATGAAGGAAGAAACCCGTTGATGCAAGCATCTAAATGTGCCTTCACCAAATTCATTCCCAGAAACTTCTCAACGCACTCTAAAGTTCCTTGAAAGCGAGGGTTTACTTCGACTATATATGGAGAACCGTGTTCGGGAACAACTAGATCTATTCCGTTTGACCCTAACAGATTGAAATGCGCCGAAATTTTCTGAACCAGGTTGGCGCACTTCTTTGTGACTGCTTCATCAAATGCTGCGGGAACGATATTGCCACAATACCCAAAGGGTTCCTTCTGACCAACCTCCTGCATTCCTAGCAGCTGCTCATTCAATGTGAGAATAAGGGATGTCTTGCCTGTGGAAACAAAAGACACACTCATGTTCTTGCCTATAATGTATTCTTGAATTAGAATCCAGAGAGGGAAGGGGGCGATTCGTTGTAGAATTTCATCCAGTTGAGTCTTGCTTTCTGCTAGTCTAATTCCTGAACCTCCAAGACTTCGAAGAGGCTTCACTAAAACAGGGTATCCTATGTCTTTTGCAGCTTGTTTCGCCCTTTCAGTAGTCTCCACCAATGTTGTATCCGGATGGTTTATCCCAAGTTTTCGAACTTCATTGAAGAACTCCACTTTACCACGTACACTTCTGATTGTTCTTGGATGGTTGCCAATTATTGGAGCCAACTTGTGGAGCTCTAAGAGAGTCTTTTGGGAGTCTTCTAAGCCTGAGGCTAGAAAGATCCCGTCGACTCTATGCCTCGCGAGGATTTCTCTTGCCAGAACCAAGAATTTGTCTGGAGAGAAGTCCGTTTCAAGACGACCACAGGATTCTCCCGCTTTTTGCGTCACAATTGACAGAGTTGACTCGCAGGTTTTCCGGAGATCTTGATCCCCGAAGAAGTCGACAGCGAACACTTTGAACCCTGCCCTCCTTGCAGAATGAGCTAACGCAACCGAGTCCAAGCCTATGATTAAGATGTTCTTCAAGTCCACATCTTTCAGGTAACTAGCCTCCACATTCTATGCAGTGCTCATCGAAACGATCTCTCAACCAACCTTGCATCAAAGCTTAGCTCTAAATAGTTATGTAGTCGAGAGAAGAAATTAAACTCTTAAAGACTTTGGGAAGCTCTAGTCAAAGTCTGTCATCTGCCAAAATGGAGGAGTATTATTATGTGCCATCCAAATTTGAAAGCTAATAAGGGAGAAAAGAAGCCAAGATTTTGGTTTCTTGAACATAGAGCAGATGCATACATTGCAGCTCAAGGTAGAACTCTGGAAGAAGCTTTTGAGAATGCAGCTCTTGCCACCTTTGAAGTGATGACGGAAACCGATAAGGTGAAACCAGAGTATGAAGAGTCAGTGGAAGTTGAGGGCTTTGACAAGAAGGCATTACTCTATAATTGGCTGGAGGCACTACTAGTGAAGTTCGAGCTGACGCAGAACCTGTACAGAGAATTCAAGATACAAGACATTGAAAAGATCCCTTCTGGTTTACGGCTGAAGGCAACGATCTACGGAGAGAGATTCGACCCTAAGAAGCATCCGCAGAAAGTCGGGGTTAAAGCTGTAACTTATCACCAAATGATGATCGTACAGAAGCCTGACGAGGTTATAGTGAAATTCATCCTAGACATTTGAAAGCAACCCGAATTCTTTTGTTGCAGCATTGATGCTTGCCTGAACTGTTAACCTTATGATAGCTAATAGTCACGAGGTTTTCGCGAGGATCATAAAGATTCCTAGCAAAACTAGGGCTAATCCACTTACACTAAAGAATAGGGGAAAGACTAAATCAGGGCTTGTTAACGTACTATGAATGATAATAGCTCCGATTAAGATTATTAATAGCGCAAAAAATTTTTCTGCGATGACGAAGCCCACTGATTCTCCTTCTATACCACTCATATCCTACACCCGAGCAACTAGAGGTCAGATAGGGTAACCCCAAGTTCTATTTTAACTTTCTTACATTCACCTACCTAGTTTCTTCGAGTTTGGCTGGTAAGTATTCGTCGACGATGTAGGTAAGACCGTAACGGCTGAAGGCTTCTTGCTCTGCCTTCTTTCGGATTTTCAAGAAAATCTTTATCTCTCGCTGCCATAATTCGTCTTTATACCGTGGATCTCGCTGCAGTTCATGCAGTCTCTTTATGTCAATCTCCGTCAAAGGATCGCTTGGCAAATCATAGTTTATTATGTCAGTAGCCCAAACTCCGCTCCAAATAGCATCGGGCGTTGTGAGGTCTCTGAGGTGGGCGGCGTTGGCTGAACCGGATATTATGACCATGGCGATGTGCATACCCCACGGATCTGCGTCTGTGAAGATGTATACAGGTAACTCTAGTTCTTTATTGAGTCTGTGGATGAAGTGGCGAGTAGCTCGGGGAGCTTGTCCTGCGGTTAGAACGAGCAGGGCGTTGAACTTTTCATGTACTTTCTCCTCAACGAATCTTGTGAATAAGCCGCCTTTCTCGATTGCAAAGACTTTGTCTGCGCTTGTCTTCACGAACTCGCTGTAAGTCAATGCAGGACCAATCATTAAACCGTCTGGGTGCGATGTGAGGTTCATCCGTTTCCCCTCGTATCCTGGAACGTTGTATTCTATTGTTAGATCGCCGAAGATAGCTGAACGTTCCTCTGGAAAGACGTTAAAGTCTTCTCTAGCAAGGCCGATGACTGTTTCCAAGTCTGTGATCACGTTGTCAGATTCTGACTGGTCTTTGAAAGACATTTGATAGGCTTGGGCGGAGTAGTACACGTCTCTGAGAGTTGAGGTTTTACGTTGAGTTGAGAGTTTATGAGCAAAGAAGGCAGTCCAAACAAGCTGTGATAAGGGACGGATGTGACGGATGTTTCTAGCGCTTCGCTTGACGAATCGTTCTCCTAAAACATATTGGCGTAGATCTGGGTTGTAGCGTATGTTCTCAATTGAACGGCTAGGCATCTTTACCCATGGGAACTCGCCTTGTTCCATCTGGTCATAAAGCCTTTGCCCAAGTTTCTCCAAGTTGGCAACGGTTTCTTTCTTCTTCTTCACTGCTGAGGCGCTGTCATCCTGTTGTTTTTCACCCACTTGTATTCACACTCCTTAGCAGTTTCTCGATCTCAGGTTGTCTTTCTCTGCCTGCTAGCTCTGTGGAGAATTTGGCGATTTTGGGAAGGTACTTGGAGAAGACGCTTAAACGTCTTTTCTCTCTCTCAACGTGTTCACGCTTTGACAGAAAGCGCTGAAGGCCTCTAGCTACCTCTCGCAGCCCGTTTTGGATCTCTCTCTTAATTTCTGGTCTGTCAGCGATGAATTCTTTGCCCACAGTCTTGTAGGGTATTTTGGTGCTGCAGGTATGGACTAGTACTGCTATTGGCATATTTGGAGACACTTTGTATCTTCTCCAGTTCATACTTTTAATTACCCGAAATGCAACATCACTAGCCTCATCATATAGAAGAGGAATGCGATTCGCAAAACGATAAAGAACAAAGTCGCCTCCCTTTGGGATTTCTCCCCCATAAGCAATTGCGGTCTCAACGATGAACGGGTGCCCCGCATACGTTGACGGCTTGCGCTGACAAACAATCGTAAGCTCCGGTTTTAACTCCTTCAGAATTCCAGCCGTTAACAGATCCTTTCCAAGAGGCGATAGACAGGCTGCGCTTGGCGGTCGGAACTCCTCGAAACGCTTTAGCATCTGCACGAATCTCACGATCTCTTGTGGATCAAGCTTCTTCGGGTTCCTCGTCTTTGGTATGCCGGAGAATTCGAGAAACTTTTCGGCGATTCTCTCGCTGACTCTGTGAAAGTGGGCAGACAGGAAATCCATCATCTTTTGATGAGGCGTTACCCGCACGAGACGCTTCACCATTTCCACATCCACTCCATATGGATGGGGCAAAGTTTCTTTCGGAGGCGGTGGCATCTTCTCAGTCACTCGAGAAAACTTGAATAGGCGTCCTTTTGGATCAATAAAGGTGATATTAGCGTAAGGATTCACCAATGCTGTTTGCTTCAGGTATTCAAGAATCTTAGGCATAGCACGAAAATAGTCGCCTTCGAGAGAAAACTCAACAATAGTCCCATGCCACTGTTCCTTGTTCAACAGGACTCTACGCTCAAGAATGATAGGTTTGTTCCTTTGGATGTCGATCATTACCCTGTAAATGTAGACTTTTGTTGAACCTGTACTAGAGACTATACGGGCTGGCTTGTGAGTTGTGATCTGCCCGTAGAGGACCGCCATTGTACCTCCAAGACCAAAAGTTCCTCTTGATTGCTTCAACTTGTATTTGGACCCAAACAAAACCTGGCCGAAGGCAGAGGGAATGTGACGTGATACAATTCCTGACCCGTTGTCTTCAACTCGCAACTTGTAGATTCCTGATTCCTGATCATCCTCCTCGAAGGTTAGGCGAACGTAAATGTCTGGCGGGGTGCCTGCGATTTCGGCTGCGTCAAGAGAGTTTTCTACAAGCTCTCTTATAGACGCGAATACAGCTCGAGATGGATTAGTGAACCCAGCTATGTCTCGATTGCGATAGAAGAAGTCGGCGGGGCTGATCTCTTCGAATGTTTGGGTCACTATACCACCTTCTTCATTTTCTCCTTTGGATGGTCTATATGTGTTACATGTTAGAATTATGTCTTTTCACATCAAAAGGAACAACTTTTCAGTTGACAAGCTCAAACTTTTTTGACGCGATCAGATAAAATCCCTTTATGGACCTCAGATTAAATGATTTGGAGTTGTGGATTCCGCGGACTATTCAAGTTGTTTCGTAGGGTTTCTTCCATAGCTCCATCTTATCCTTCTTCAACTCTCTCCTTTTCGCGTGTAAGAATCTATACACGGAAGTATGTAAACGGCCGCGAATGAACATTTCGATGGCTTGCCTGGCGATTTCAGCTTCTTTTATGGTGCCGATGATGCTAATTGTATGGCCAAAGATTGATACTGAAGTGTCCGTTAGCTCCTCGATAAGCCTCCTCGTTCTTCCCTCTCTGCCGATTATTCTCCCACTCAAACGTTTGATGTCAGAATCAGACTTTCCCACGTAGTCTCTGAGATCAACAATAAGGAGTAAACTATCCTCGTCGTGTAGGAGCCTCCTTGCTTTTTCCGGAGAGAACCCTCTCCCAATAGCTAGAACCACTTCCTTAGCTCTAAAAAGCGTTGACGGATCAGTTGTTTCAGGGCTAAGACTTATGTTGACACCACCATCATCGCTGTCTATGTCAAGTTGGACTCCGAGGCTCTTTTCGATGAGTTTCTTTGTACCAGCGTTTGGACCAATAAGAGCACCAATGCGGTTCTTCGGGATCTTTACGAAGGTATTAGGTCTTGACATCTTCCACTACTTTCCTATATGCCTCATCAGTTGAAAGGACTTTAACTCCTTGTTTCTTGAAATATCTGTGGAGATTCTGCAGGTCTCGTTTTAGAAATGTGGTTGCCATCGGGTGGGAGAGCAACACGCCTTGGGCCATGTCAAAGAGGACGGGTCTACCTCGCCACACCATAATGTTATATTCACTTATATCTCCATGAATCAACTTTGACTTTTGATAAAGCCGTCTAACAAACGCTAAGAGCTCGTTGTAGATTCGTTCAGGGTTCTTAGGTGGCAACTCTTTCAGGTTCGGAGCAGGAATACCATTCTTACCAATGAACTGCATGACTAGCACGTTTTTCTTGACTACGAATGGTTTAGGAACTTTAACTTTTGCCTTTAGAGCTAATTTGAGATTTTTGAATTCTTTTAATGCCCAAGCAAACACGATGGATCGAGTTTCACGTCTAATGTGGGTGAATCTCGGGTCGCCACGAATGTAACGGAGTTTACCTTTTTTGAATTCAGATGCTATCGTTAAGTAGATTTTAATGGCTAACTCTTTTCCTTCGCGATCCGTTCCCCAGTAGATTCTCGCTTCTTTTCCAGCCTTAACCACACCATGGATTTCATCAATCACGCCTTTGTTTAAGAGTCCATAAATCGTCATAAGAGTTGACTTGTCAAATACTTCTTCCAAAACTTGGTACTCTTCACTTCTCTTTTTTTTCAGCAACTGCTCGGTTTCATACCGCTTCTCTTTCTGCTCAAGCCTTTTATTCACTCGTTCGCGATAAGCCACCAAGATTACCCTCGATCAATGGTCAACAAACCTTTCTTGCGAAGCATGTACGCTTGAGCTCTAGTGTAACGCCAAAAGATGTCGCCCCTCTTATCTCTTTGGAAATCCCAGGGCGAAACTAGAACTATATCGCCTTCCCTAATCCAAACTCGTCTTTTCATCTTCCCTCTTATGCGACACAGGCGTTCATGTCCATCTTGGCATTTCACCAAAATCCTGTCGTAGCCTAACATCTTTTGAGCTATACCTACCACGTCGCCTGGTGCAGGCAAAACTAGCTTTTTGAGTGCTTCTTCGCTCAGAACTTTCTTCTTTCCCAAGCAGCCACCTTCTCAGAAATAGATGGTGCCTTGATATTTATGTTTGTGCGTATACATTAATGAGTCCTCGTCAGTTTCCAAGCCACAAGTTCAGAGTTTTTGCGATATGTCTATTTCAAGGTACAAAAACAGCCGCTGCAATCACAGTTGTCCACAAACCGTCTTTATCGCCTTTTGCAGATTTCGTGATATTAGTCGTTTTGATGATAAGTCCGCTCGTCTTGAATAGCTGTTTCCTCTCGTCCCAAGCCTTCTCAGGATCGAAGGGGATACCCATAGTCATGGCAAGCATGGTTGCTGCCAAATCTTCAGCGTAGTCTCCTGCCACTTCATTTGTTTGTCCATTGGAGAAGTGTTCAGAGAGGTACCCGCAGCTTTCTTTTTCAGAGGGGATAGCAACCCCTATTGACGCAGCAATCATCCGATGTGGTTCATTTGTAGAGTTCTTTGCCATTACAGCAAAGGTGATCTCCCCTGGCTTTATCATACTCAAGCCTTTCTCTCTTGAGACAAGTTTGCAGGATGGGGGGACAATGCTGGAAACATTCACTATGTTACAGTTGTGGATTCCAGCGCTCCTTAGCGCTAACTCGAAGGATGGCAGATACTCTTTGTGTCTGCCTTCTCCTTTCGTCAGGAAGAAATGCTCCGGAATCATTTATCCAGCCGAATCAAGAACAGGGTTATTAGTCTTTTGGTGGAGGAAGCTGTCCATGTTTGCTCGAAATCTTATCATCCAGTGTTTAGAGTCATAGTTCTTGATATGGTGTTACTTGCATCTTAGATTTGGGTGCGTGTTTGAGGACTCAAAATTTCACTATCTGAGCATGGGGAACGCCGTTAATCTTCAAGACAGCGTCCGGATGCACCAAGCCTTTCTCCACTGCCTCTTTCACGATTCTCTGCCCAACCATGTTTACAACAGTTGACTTCTCAATCAGATCCACAGCTTCTTGCACACTGACTAAGGAGCCTTTGTAAAATTCTTCACGAACTTGGAAGACAATGTTACCATGCTTCAAGGTTTTGCCTAGAATGTTCTCGTCGCAGATGGCTAAGAGAACGCGTTTGCTCTGTTTCCACAGTTTAATGTAAACATTCAAGGTTTTCGCTTCTGCGTACTAGAAAGGTTTAACTGATGACTTAGCTCCACAAGCTTGGCATTTTAGGAAGGAGAAGCGTTTCTCTTTCACGATCTCCGTGTCTGGCCGATTGCAGATTGGGCAAATGACAAAGTTGTCAATGTAGTTTTTCAGCAGATGTTCAAAGGTGTCATTTGTGAATTTGCCTTGAAAAGTGACGCGGGTCTCTTCCAAGTTGCCTGCAGTTGCCATCTCATTTGTTAGGAACTTCATCAGGTGTCGAGGGTTGCGGTTCAACGCATTTGTAATTTCCTTGAAGTTAAGGATGATTGTGCGCGTGCGTCCTTGAATAAAGGAACGGAAACGTGGGATTTCAAAACGTTCCCCTGTACTCTTCTCTTTTGGAAGTTTAGCTTGAGCTCTTTTCAATAACTCTTCGTAACTCTTCATTGTTTGTGCTCCAAGGTCAATTGTAAGGAGAAGAGAAGGGGGATTTAAAAACTTTGAGAAGCCATATGGAATACAGCATTTGTGCGATCTTCCTCATAAGTAGATTGAGGGGTACCAATCAAGCCTGTGTGGGTTAAAGGTTCAGCTAAGATATTAGAGCCTTAAAAGACTTAAGGATGTGTTGCGTGAGAATTCTTAATTCCCGCTGGTGTAGAACCTGGTTGAATCCATTTCGCATCCTTACATTCCGAATTCGGAGCCAAAAACTAAACAATGTATGATGAAGGAATTGGGGATAGAATCCATCGATGAACTGTACTTGGATGTTCCTGAGCAGTTCAAGCTGAAGCGGAGGTTAGATTTGCCTAGCACAAAATCAGAAAGTGAAGTTAAACGCCACATAGAGTCCCTTCTAGCTAAGAATGCTACCAACCAAAGTATGCCCGTCTTCTTAGGAGCTGGATGCTGGCCCCACTACGTACCTGCAGTCATTGGAAGCATAATCCAGCGAACTGAACTTCAAACGTCGTATACACCTTATCAACCTGAAATATCTCAAGGAATGCTTCAATTGCTCTTCGAGTACCAAAGTCTCATCTGCGAACTGACAGGCATGGATGTAGCGAACAGTTCCTTATACGATTGGGCTTCAGCTTTGGGGGAAGCTGCGCGAATGGTCACCCGTCTAACTGGGCGCAAAGAGATTCTTGTCCCTCAAATTATCCACCCTGAACGCTATGCTACCTTAAGAACATATATTGAACCAGCAGGCATTCAAGCCGAGAAAATTGGCTATGAAGAGGATACAGGACTACTCAACCTCGAAACTTTGGAGAATAAGGTTTCTGAGAAGACTGCAGCTGTTTACGTCGAAAACCCTTCCTACTTAGGTTTCATTGAGACTCAAGGTGAAGAAGTTGCGAAGATCGCCCACGATCATGGAGCCTTATTCATCGTCGGGGTTGACCCCGTCTCACTTGGCGTTCTCAAACCACCTGGAGATTATGGCGCAGATATTGTGATCGGAGAAGGTCAACCGTTGGGAAATAACATGAACTTTGGGGGACCTTTGTTGGGAATCTTCGCTTGCAGTGGAGAGATGGGGATGATTAGGCAACTTCCAGGACGGGTTGTCGGATTGACATCCACTGAAGACGGAATGGATAGAGGGTTCTGTATGGTCCTTCAAGCTCGTGAGCAACATATACGAAGGCATAAAGCTACCTCCAATATTTGTAGTAACGAATCTCTCTGTGCGGTTGCTTCCGCTGTTTACTTGGCGTTACTTGGACCAGTTGGCTTGAGAGATTTGGGAGAAACAATTTTGCTCAGATCTCATTACGTAATGAGGCGCCTGTCAGAGATTAAAGGCCTCAAAACACCGATCTTCAAATCTTCTCACTTCAAAGAGTTCACAGTGAACTTTGGCGGATTGGAAGTTCACGAAGTACACAGTAGGCTGCTTGAACGTAATGTTCACGGTGGAAAGGATATCTCGCAAGAGTTCCCAGAGTTTGGAGAAACTGGGCTCTACTGCGTTACTGAGGCGCATTCTAAGAGAGATATAGATAGGTTAGTTGAAGCTCTCGAAGAGGTTCTTGGAGAGAGGGGTAGCTGATGGTGAATCTCTTCAAGCAGGCGCGATGGAACGAACCAGTTATCTTTGAGTTAAGTCGTCAGGGTCGGAGGGGCTTCGTTGTACAAGAAGTTGAAGGGGCGGTCAAGGAGAGCGTAGGGGACGTGAAGACTCTGCTGCCAGAGAAGATGGTTCGCAGATCCCATGCAGAGTTGCCTGAGCTTTCCGAAGTTGAAGTTGTTCGACACTTCACAAGACTTTCTCAGATGAACTACTGTGTAGATCTGGGGCTTTATCCTCTGGGAAGTTGCACGATGAAATACAACCCGAAAATAGACGATCTATTAGCTCATCAACCTTCTCTGACCCAGCTTCACCCGTATCAGGACGAGAAGACAATTCAAGGCATCCTTGAAATCCTTTACGTTCTCAGCAGGTGGCTAGCTGAGATTACAGGAACTTTTGAAGTTTCTCTTCAACCTGCCGCAGGAGCGCAAGGCGAATTTCTGGGCGCCCTGATTATGAGGGCTTTCCACAACCTGAATGGAACTCTTTCTGAGCGAACACAGCTTATAGTGCCAGACTCTGCACATGGGACTAACCCGGCAAGTGCTACGATGGCTGGCTTCGATGTTGTCATTGTGCCCTCAGACCAAAAGGGATGCTTAAATATTGACGCTTTAAGAAACGCAGTTACAGAAAAGACTGCAGGTCTCATGCTCACAAACCCGAACACGCTTGGCATCTTCGAAGAGAACATTGAAGAGATCGCGGAGATAGTTCATGAGGCGGGGGGATTGCTCTACTATGATGGTGCAAACCTCAACGCTATTCTTGGCAAAGTCAGGCCGGGAGATATGGGCTTTGACATAGTCCACATCAACATCCACAAGACTTTCGGCACGCCTCACGGTGGAGGGGGACCAGGTGCTGGCCCTGTTGGCGTGAGCCAAGAGCTTGAGAGGTTCCTTCCCATTCCCAGAGTCGTCTTCGATGGCACAGATTACCATCTGGATTATGAAAAGCCTCACACAATCGGCAAAGTGAAATGCTTCTATGGAAATGTAGGGGTTCTCCTAAGAGCATATGCCTACATACTCAGTCTGGGGGCGGAAGGCTTGAGAACAGCGGCTGAGATCTCAGTGTTGAACGCCAACTACCTGGTTAAGAAGATCGCGGAGATAGGGGCTTATGACCTTCCATATGATACAAAGAGCGTTAGGAAACATGAATGCGTTTTTAGCGCAAAACGTCTTAGGCGAGAAACTGGTGTGACAGCGTTGAATGTTTCCAAGCGCCTACTGGACTACGGTGTTCACGCGCCTACCGCCTACTTCCCTATGATTGTGGAAGAAGCTTTAATGATTGAACCAACTGAATCTTTCAAGAAGGAAGAACTTGATCGCTTTGTTGAAGCCATGCGAAGAGTCGCTGAGGAAGCAAAGGCAACCCCTGAAACGGTTCTGAAGGCCCCGATGAACACGGCAGTGGCAAGGTTGGACGAAGTGAAGGCTTCTCATCCAAAAACCATGGTGCTGAGCTGGAAGATGCATCAGAAGAGGAAAGAGGCTGACCACTAGGATCTGTCTCCGCTATTAGACAGCTCAGAGTATAAAGACATCATACATAAGCCTCAATCGAGGAAGCTTTATCTGGGTTTGGACGCACGAATATACAACGTAGTGTTCAGTGTGAAAGTTACAGTACGCTTGTTCACCACTCTACGCGAGCTAGCGGGAAAACGCAGAGAAACCTTGCAGTTTAATTCAGGAGACATCACTGTCAGACATGTACTAGAGAAGCTTGCGCAGAAAAACGGAAGAGAATTTCAGGATTACTTGTTCAAAGAGAAGACGGTACGGGGTCACCTGCAGGTTCTTCTTAATGGCAGGAACGTGAGTTTGATGGAGCACTTAAAGACGTGTGTTAAGGACGGAGATGAAATAGCGATCATTCC
>SOJC01000012.1 GCA_004376645.1 Candidatus Bathyarchaeota archaeon | reverse complement strand
GTTCACCACTGGTTCTCGGAACGGACTATGATATTTACAGGGATCCAGATGGACCTCATAACGCGGATGTGCGAGTCATCAATCCTGCATACCTTGGAGCCCCCGTGGACATCACTTATTTGGCTACAAACGATGCATCAGGGTACACACCGGGTAGTCTGCCTTGGCAGGATGCTTTTGAAGGTGCAGGAATGTACTACGCAGTCGACTTTGTGCCCGGAATAGGTGGTTACCTCATGTTGAAGCGCAATCCGTTCTACCCGATGGAAACTCCGCCGTTGGGTGAGGTGGACTTTGTCAAGAAGGCTAGTGGCTGCTACAAGATCGACATCTTCGACGTTGTGCGGTCAGTCAGCGCGTACGGTAGCCAAGGAATCAGTGTACCGGATTCAAACTGGTTCCCCGGAGCAGACTTAGCCTACCCTGGAGGTCAAATAGACATCTTCGACATAGTCACTATCGTAAGCAATTACGGTCGAGAATGGGACTGTTATCCCTAGAATGGGGCTCAAAGCATCTACTCAAGACGAGAGAGCATCTGAAGAAACGGGGTTGCCCAACAGATTAACGAGGTATCCCCGTTTCATCCATCAATGTTTTGAGATTAGAAGTTCCAGTGTTTGTTCAAAGATTTTAAGAGTTTTTCTGTCATAGAGGCAGTAGACTACTCTTTCCAGCCTTGTGGATCCTTCTAAGTAGGCTATTGTGGTGGCGAGCATTATTGTAGCACAGCGGTCTT
This sequence comes from Candidatus Bathyarchaeota archaeon, assembly GCA_004376645.1. GTDB lineage: Archaea > Thermoproteota > Bathyarchaeia > Bathyarchaeales > SOJC01 > SOJC01. The sequence goes on along the minus strand of SOJC01000012.1, from coordinate 3,580 downwards.
TTGGAAATCTGAAGATTCCTGTGCTGATTGCTGGGAACGCAACGCTTTTCAGGTTGTGTCTGTCAGCCAAGATCAGCGAGTTTAAGGTGGCCTCCTTAAGTTTTTCGTCTTCGTGTTCTTCGCCATGTCGTGGACCGACGGCGTGGATCACATGTTTTGCTTTGAGGTTTCCCCCCGTGGTTATGACTGCTCCGCCAACATGTGTGCCACCTATCCTGTTGCATTCTTCTTGGATCCGTGGGCCTCCTTTCCGTTTGATTGCTCCTGCTACTCCACCGCCAAGATAGAGAGAGGCGTTTGCCGCGTTAACTATTGCTTCAGTGTCGAGTTCCGTTATGTCTCCCAGCACTAGCTTGAGAACGGTGTTGTTGATCTTGACTTCCATAGGAAGATCTTCTTCCTGGGGGAACTCACCATCTGCAGATTTTAGTTTAACGGTCCAGTCCGGCTTCTTTGAGGTTGGAATCTAGCTGAAACTAGACCGTCAACTTGTTAACGCATTTAACGTGGCTTTGACAAATATATCTGCGAGTTGACTTTCCATTTGAAGATCTTAGAAGATTGCCTGCAAAGTGAGATGGTGAATCAAGCAGATTTAGTTCAGCTACGTGGTCAGAGGAGAAGGTTAGTTGCCTGCACCATCAAGAACGGTGTTGTCAATGACTTCTCCAGCATCAGCCTGAGCGGCGGGAGTGTAAGAGCATTAGTTGCCGGAAGATCTTGGGGGTTCAGCTCCACAAACTTACTTGACGCAAGAAACGTTGAACAAATGTTGAGACACGCCATAAAACTCGCTAAGGCCTCTTTGAAACTGAAGCATGAAGAGATTGCCCTTGAGCCCGTTCCGGTTGTGAAGCGGGATGAGACGACGCCAACTCGAAAACCCTTACGGGATGTCCCTATGGAAGAGATTGTGGAGATTCCTCGAGAAGCGTACAGAGGAGCTAAAGAGGTAGGAGCGAACGTTGCCGATATCAAGGCGACATTTATGACCATTGAGGATGATAAGTTCTTCTTGAGTTCAGAAGGATCGCGCATTCATCAGAGCAGTACCAGAGTGCTGCTTTTTGTTGATGTGCTCGCAAAACGGAATGCTCGGTTCTGTCCGGCTTCAGAAAACCTTGGACACACGGGTGGAATGGAACTCTTCGACAAAACTTCGCCTCATTCATTGGGGAAGACTGTTGCGGAGAAGGCAGTTCGACTCCTAGACGCTAAGGCTCCTCCCGCTGGAAAGTTCCACATTGTTGTAGACCCTACTCTTTGCGCAACCATGCTTCACGAAGCCATTGGACACCCGTTAGAGGCTGACTTAGCTATGTCAGGAGGAGGCTTTGGGAATCAGATGGGTCAACCAGTCTCTTCCGAACTCATTACAATATACGATTCCGGTCATACGTCAAATGGGTTAGGCTTCTTCCTCTTCGACGATGAAGGAGTTGAATGCAAGCGAACCAACCTAATCGAGAAGGGGGTGCTAACCTCATTTATGCATGATAGGACAAGCGCTGCACTCGCCAACGTTTCCCCAACAGGTAACGCCCACGCTTGGGACTACAGCGTCGAGCCTCTGATTAGGCAAACCAACATCGGCATCGAAGCAGGTGACTATTCGTTGGAGGAGATGATCGAGGGTGTTGAAGAGGGACTTCTCCTTGAGGGCACGTTTGGTGGTCAAGCAGACGTCAACGCAGATTTCACCTTTGGCTTCCAGAATGCGAAGCGGATACAGAAGGGAAAGCTAGCTGAAGAATTCCAGGGCGCAAACGTAGCAGGAAACGCCATTGAAGTCTTCAAAACTATTGACGCAGTGGGCAGGGAGGCGATTCTGCGTCCAGGTGCCTGTGGCAAATATCAATTTGCTCTGCAAGGACGGATTGTTCCTGCAATTCGATGTGAGATGATGGTTGGAGGAGCAGGAGGGAGATGAAACTGAAGGCGGATTGGAGCTTTCTGAGAGACGCTGTGCGCAAGGCAATTAGAAGACTTGAGGAGAAGGATTTGACTCACGCAGAAGCCTTCTTCACTTATGCTAAAACAACTGAAGTGACAATCAGGAACTCCCAAGTCTTAACGCAGAACAGAGTAGACGACTCAGGTGTAGGATTCAGAGTCGCAGTCGCTGGGAACAAGGTGGGATTCGCCTGCACCAACGTTATGAGCCAAGAGGCTATTCTAGAAGCGGGCGAGAAAGCATTCTCCATTGCTAAAGTCAGCTCTGAGGTTCCTCATTTCATGCTTCCTCAAGGCAGCAGTCCACCGAAGGTGAAGGGGCTCTTTGATCCAGCAGTTGCCGCCATTGAGGTTGAAGAAGCCGTAGACAGAGCGAATAGAGCTATTACTGCTGCTGAAGGTTTCTGCAAGCGAGTTATCGCGAAGGATGGACGTTTTCTCTACGAATCCGAGTGGCGAGGAATCATGAATACTTCAGGAGTTGATTTTGAGGAACGTGGGACAAGGGCTTTAGCTTATCTTGGAGGCAGTGGAAAGCAAAATGGTGAAGTAACTAGCAGTTGCTATGATCTCATGTTGAAGAGATCAGCCGATCTGGAACCTGAAAAGCTAGGGGAGAACGTTGGGAAGAAGATTGTTGACCTGCTTAACCCCAAACCTTTGAAGAGCTTTCAAGGATCAGTAATCTTCGGACCCGAAGCAGTCTCCTACCAACTCTTTGACGTGTTGACTGACGCCTTAAAAGGAGACGCAGTGTTCGCTGGAAGTTCTGCTTGGGCCAACAAACTCGGCCAAACTGTAGCCTCTGAGAATCTGACAGTGATTGACGATGCCCTACTTGAAGGCGGTTTCGCTTCTAGGAGCTTTGACGGAGAAGGCTCTCCTTCCCATAAAACCGCTTTGATTACCAAAGGGAAACTTGTGGGTTTCCTTCACGACGCCACCTCAGCGAACGCTTTGAAAATGAGAAACAGCGGGAATGCTTCTCGTTTTCCAGGCGGGTTTGACATGATTCGCTCAATAGTTGGTCAGGGCTATAGAACCCGACCCGAAATATACCCTTCAAACTTGACGATTCAACCAGGAGACAAGACAAGAGATGAGCTAGTTTCTGAGGTCGAAGAAGGTGTTCTCGTCGAGTCGATGGCAGGGTTCCCTCAAGCAGGTTCCGGAGTCATCAGCGCCCAGCTCTCTCAAGCTTTCTTCATACAAAACGGTGAAATACAAAACCCTGTGAGGGGCGGAATGGTTTCTGGTGTAGCCTTTGACTGGTTCAAAAAGATCTCCCAGATTGGCAATGACAGCAAACGGTTCCCACACGCCATCGTGCCGTCACTCCTTGTAGAAGACGTGAAGATTATTGGAGCTTGACGCGGGAGCTTTAGCTGAGTTGGCTCTTCCATCGTGTCGGGATCTTCTTGCCATAAACGATTTCTTTGGCTCCGAGAAAAGAACCTAGTTCATTGATTGCATCAGCTACCATCTTTCCCGTCTTCTCTGTTACAGGCGCATCAGACTCCGCGTAGACAGCATTAACCTTCAACACTTCTTCTCTTCGGTTCATCTCAGGGTCAATTCGGCCAATCAAACGGTCTCCATGGAGAATCGGCATCACATAACATCCATA
>SOJC01000039.1 GCA_004376645.1 Candidatus Bathyarchaeota archaeon | reverse complement strand
AGAAACACACTCAAGAAACTACACATTTCACCCCTAGGCTACTCAGCAGGAAAAAGGGGGGATTGCGGGAGATATATCCATTCAAGCATGGTCTATCTATACTTGTTCAAAGATGCTGTAGGCTACTCTAGGCGCAAAGTTTAAGGGTGTTTAAGTAATTTCTCTCCAGTATTCAATGTTGCTAGGGGATTTCTATTGAGAAGCAAAACAACTCCATTGGAAGAGAGAAGAGCTGAAATTCTCATAAAGTTGAGGAAGTACAAGGTAACAAAAAAAGAAGAATTCAAGAATGCCAAGGGCATATTCATAAAGACGCCAGAGGGTAAGGCTGTAATTTATTGTATTCCATCTCAAGGCACCGTTGGGGTCCAATATGTCAATCAGTTGGTGAAGCTAATGCAAGATAAAGAGTTGGAGAACGGAATAGTCGTGACGAATGGTCGATATACTCAAGCGGCCAGAAAGAAGGCTGTCAAAAACGGGATAGAACTGATACCACAGATTTTTCCTATCTTCGATCTCTTTGAACATGAACTTGTGCCTAAACATGAGATTTTGGAAATCGAAGAAAGAGAGGAGCTTCTTGTGAAGTATCATGTAAAACCATATCAGCTACCAAAGATTAACAAGTCTGATCCCGCCATCGTAGCAATTGGAGCAAAGACAGGGGACATTATCAAGGTTCTCAGAGAGAGCCCAACAGCAGGAAAATACGTTGCCTATAGATATGTAGTACCAGAATAGCACAACGATTCTTACGTGCCAATGGTTAGTCATTCACCGAAACTTATATCAATCAAACAGTGGCATTATGCCCCGAAATCTGGAAATACTCAAGGAGCTTCATTGATGATTAGCGCTGTTGTCTTTGACCTTGACGGGACCCTTGCAGAGTTTAATCTCGATGTCAAAGCTGTCAGGGCAGAGGTGATGCAATTCCTCATAAAGCAAGGTTTGCCACCCTCAGTCTTATCCATAAGAGAAAGCATCTTTGAGATGCTTAAGAAAGCCAAGATTTACATGAAGAATGCCGGGAAAAGTGATGCTGAGTTTGACTCAGTTCATAAGAGTGCTCTCTCCATAGCTCGGAAATATGAACTTAAGGCAGCTCGCGAAACTTCACTTCTTCCAGGCGTTCTTGAAACTGTGAGAGCTTTAAAGAAGAGAAACTTGAAGCTAGGTGTCTTCACGATTAACTGCAGGGATTCCGCAGAGCATATCCTTAGTAGTCTCGGTCTAAAGCGATTCTTTGACGCAATAGTGCCAAGGGAAGATGTGTCAAGAGTGAAGCCAGATCCTGCTCATCTCGACGCTACCTTAAAGGCTTTAGGTGTCGCTGCAGAGGAGACTTTGGTGGTTGGAGACAGTATTGCAGACATCGTAAGCGCTAAAGCATTAAATGTGAAAGCAGTTGGCCTAGCTTCAGATGACGAAGCCGCGGGGAAGCTTACATCTGCAGGAGCTGCTTACGTAATCAAATCAATAGCAGATTTGACGTCTCTCGTTCGTGGGCTGTCGAGTTGAGCCTCCTCTGACAGAGCTGCACGCAAACACATATTCAGTGGAATGTCTGTGGTTCGTATTCTCTTTAAATAGTCCTCCCGTTGAGCCTCACATCTTTGTTCACAGCGAGGAAAATCATTGAATCAAGAGATACATCAAATAGGATCATATGAAGTGTTGATGAATACTCCTCAAAATCGCCTTAACTGGAATATTTAACCTTGATTTGGGGGGGGTGGATAATTCCTTTCTACATCTAATGCCTTTATTACGTGTGAGAAAGGTAGCGAGTGGAGGGGGGAGAAAGGAAAGGTGAAGAGTCTTTCCAAATCGTTTATCTAAAACGACAAAGATTCCTCACACTCGCTAGTTGGATTTTGGCACAGTGTGCTTATATTTATTGTTATCAGATGAGACCTCTTTTAGTCTGATTCAATGAGGGTCACAGCTATGCAGGGTGCATTTGATGCAGTAAGCTTTGCCCTACTTGTCCATTCTAATCTTCTTTTCCCTCCTGCGTCCATGGATAGAGTTGAAATTGGTCTATTTGCCTTGTTGAACTTGATTCTTCTTGATTGCTTATGAGAGATAAACTTGAGAAGTTGTGGGAGAAATATGAGAGATTCAGAAGAGGAGAAGAAGATGTTCTTGTCGTCAGAGGCGGACCTGTTGACCATCACGCTCTAAACCTGTAATCTGGTGCTGCCTTCCTGTTTGTTATTGCCTGATTAGATCTAAAATGTTTGGGAAATCTATTCCCAAACGCTTCACCTTTTCTGGTGTTGGCACTCCGTTTTTGTCCCAGCCGCGTCTCTCATAGACAGCGTCCTTTAATTTTTCGTATTCTGCCTCCCGATATTTTCTCAGGGCATCCAGCTTATCTTCTGTTGATTTGCCTGTGGGATTAAAGCCTACTTTCTCTCTAAGTTGTTTGTCATATCTGTCACTACGGCTTTCATACTCTTCTTTGGTCACTGGTCCAACTGCCCGATATGGTATTGCGTCTTGTTCTCGTCTTCCGAAGCCCATTCGTAAGTTGAAGAGACGTTGGAAGTTGTAGACCCTTTCACTGGCTACTATTATATCGTCAGTGGTTACTTCTTTCCCGGTGACTGCATAGAAGAATCGAATGTAGTTTTCGACGTGGGCTGGTACTTTTGCTGGTTCGCTGGCTAATTTGTTGTCTTCTGGTACTACATCGTTCCAAGGGAGCTTGCACAGACCGTTGAGGCCAAACCATGTTCGGAACATTGGGAACCAATGTAGGTTCTCAGCTTTCTGTTCAAAGGTTGGCATGAGGTTGTGAACCATGTCCAAGAATATGAGCCAGGCTTCATCATGTTGAGGTCCCTTTAGTGCGAGTCCGTATCCTCCTTGTTGCGCGAGGGATTCCTTCGTTACATACTCTGAGAACTCTAAGCCTTTTGCTTCCATTCCAATATCTTGTAGCAGCTTTGCGTCAGCATTATGCTTCTCAGCGAAGATTTCCTTCATCTTTCGTATACCTCGTCCGACTACAACTCCGAAACCTCTACCTGTCGCCATTTGATGAAGTAGTTCTTGAGCTGCTTCCCTATTGCCAAATTTTAGATCTAGACCTCCAGTTGCTTCTTTATCTAGGATCCCCATCTCGTAGCATTCCATTGCGAATGCTGTGGCTGTGCCTACTGAGATTGTGTCTAGTCCGTATAGGTCGCAGTAGTAGTTCATCTCGATGATGTGGTCTGCGTTGAAGATGCCGCAGTTACTGCCTAGTCCGGCGATTGTCTCATATTCGGGGCCGTTCACGAAGACTCTTTGTCCCTTGTAGGGTCCAGTTTCGAGTTTGTAGTCCTTTACCCCGTGTGAACATGCCATTGAACAGCCGCTCCAACAGCCATCGAAGCCTCTTTCGAATTTCTTTCTGTAGATTTTGCTGCCTAGTTTTTCAGCTTCAGGATGAGAGCCAAATCTGAAGTTGTGTATGGGCAAGAGGTCGAACTCGTTCATTATTGTCACGAGGTGGGTTGTTCCGATGGTTGCCATCTCATTCTGCTTGGGGTCGAGAGTTCTGATTTCTTTGTTGTAGGCTATCCCTATCTGTTTAACGAGTTCAGGAAAGGCTGGATTGTTGGATTCAGCGGATATTTTGCCTGAATACTTGACGACGATTGCCTTTATTCTTTTATCTCGCAGGACTGTGCCTATGCCTCCTCTTCCAGCCTGCTTGAATCTATGCATCTTCCTTCCTGCGTCGTACCATGAGAAGTTTAGGCAGCCAAAGCATGTGTGTTCAGCTCCTGGACCTGAAGAGACAACGGAGATGCTTCGGGGTTCCTCGAAGGCATACTTGTTGGCAAGGGCTTCTACGATAAAATCTGTCTCAGACGGCAGATGTGAGGCGTCTTCAATTTGGACTCTGCATTCATCACCATCAATGAAGATTATTACTTCAGATTGAGCTTTGCCTTGGACTTCAAGTGCGTCCCATCCTGCGAATTTCAGGTAGGGACCGAAGTAGCCGCCGGCGTTCGAGTCGATAACTGAGTCTGTTAAGGGAGATATTGAGACTGCTATGCTCTTTCCGCTGCCGGGATAGACCGGTGTGCCTCCTAGGGGGCCGCACGCTATGCAGATTTCATTTTCAGGATCGTTCCATTTTGTTACTCTGTCTTTGGGTAGGGCGTTCCAGAGAAGCCACAGGTTGAAGCCTCGTCCTCCGACGAAGATTTCTTTCATCTTTTGAGAGACTGGCTTGCTCTCAACTTTCATGGTTGTGAGGTTGATGTATAGTGTTCTATTGTTGTAGCCTTTTTTGACTTTGCTAGGTTCGTACTCAAACTCGGCTAGTGTCAACTCTTCCACATCCGACAAGCTTAGAACAGAGAAGTTGGCAGAACCTTCAAATAGAC
>SOJC01000100.1 GCA_004376645.1 Candidatus Bathyarchaeota archaeon | reverse complement strand
GGGTCACAGTGGAAATCTTAACTTGGGATTCAACTACTTCGTACTCATGTGAGCGCGTGGCTTGTCATGTTAAACTTTAGATCGACGAAACGTTCATGATAGTGAAAGGAATTAGATGAAGCATTATATATCCAAAGCTCAAAGAACAAATTGCCAAAGAAAACACTCCGTGCGCTATCCCAAGATATTATATAATCAAGGTTTTCTAATTCAATCTGGTTCAATGTTAGACTATTCACATCAACCTGTAACCGACTCTCATTATACAAATGATTAAAGGAAAAAGCGAGTGGAATCTCCCAAACTTCCTCGTCAGCCACAAACGTTCGAATCTCATACAACGCCTGCAAACTACTGGGAGTTCTATTGAAACTATCAGGAGCTGACTGGTTTTGACTACGAAACTTCACCAACACCTTATAATAAGCAGCATACCCCAACCGATTCCCTATCCCCAAAAACACGCTGTACTCGCTACCACTTGTGATGTTGAAGGGGTAGTCTTCAGCCATATGATTAGGTCCGAGAAGCCAGAGTTCTGAGAAGAACTCAGTACGAGGGAGAACTAGGATTCTGCTCAGAAAGGGAGACGCAACCAGCAAAATTAAGACACCACCCACAAGTAGAAACAAGATTTTATGTTCATCCAAGATCACTTGCTAACACTCCCCAAGGTTCTCTTTTTAAGAAGAAGCCAAACAATGATACTTCCAACGACAATAACAGAAGTACCAACTACAAAGATTAACACATCAGTCGTGAAACTCCAATAATGCTCGTTGAAAGCCAGCTCCTCCAAATCGTGCGCCTCATCCACGAAGCCTGAGAGCATCTCTTGACTCTGACCGGCATAAGTCAAAGCAGAATCATAATCCCCCTCACTAAAGGCCAGCTCACCCAATGATAGAAGCTCACCAGCCTCACCCAGCCTCGTCAACAGAGCAGTAACATTAGCCCCGACTTCATCAGCTTCAGCAACCGCAGAATAACAAACAACAACATTCACCTCGGCAGCGGCCAAGACAGTAGAAGCTTCCTCCTCACTAACTCCAAGAACAGCATCCACACTACACCCAACAACCACAGACACCAAAACCGCAAAGAAGAACACGCGATTAAATCGACTTCTCATCTTGTCCCACCTCTACCGTTTCCTCATGAGACCCTTACTGTTGGTGTGGCCAGCCTTAGCACGGGCATTCATATACTTATGTTCAAGCAGAGCTTTCTCTTCATCCACCGCCTTCAGCTCTTCATGCACCCGTTCCCGCCTCTTCAAATACAAATAGAACTTCTGGAGAAACTTCTCTCCCTTCGGAGCCACCACATAACACTCATCCCTACCCACACGCACCAATCCACACGCGAGAACTTCATCAAGATACTTACACAGCAACTTGTAACTCAAATTAGCCTTATACATAATATGGGTTTTTCGAGCACCACCCCTAACAATCTCTAGAATCTCTGCAATAATTTGAAGGCGCCTCCTATACCTCGCCACAACTAACCCTCTAAAACTCTAAACAGAAAAAACCACACGCGAATTACACAGACACTGAAACTGTTTCTTTCACTTTGTATTAAGGTGCAGCCAGCCCCTCCCGCCTTTCTTCAGCTGCAGATTCTCGTTCCTTCCCTTCTTCGAGTTATCTTCCAACCACAACATTCTTCGACTTCTAGCCCGCCTGGCCATATGTCTCCCGAACTTCCTCCACCCACCAACATGGGGAAGAGGCCTCTCCTCTTTAACTTTAACTTCGTATGGAGCCTCATACTCCTCAAGGATCTCCTTGAACTCCAAAGGCTTGTAGTGTCTAGTCGCCACTATCACGGTGCCCTTATCCACGAAAAGTAGTTCAAAGTTCTTATCCGCGATTCCTTCTGCTCGGACTTTGTCGTCTATCCGCTCCCTCCACAGTGTTGTCCACTGCTGCCTCAGCTCTTCCACGAAACCTTTCCAATCCGGCGCATTCCCTATACAATCCCTCCCTGACGGGGGCGGACAAGAATCTTCCATTACTCCTCAATCCCCAGGTAATTATATCTTCTCCTGAGATTCCTCCATCTTTCACCATAGATTTAACAATAGAACAATGTTCACTAATTTATAAAAGTATTAGTGCGATTGTTCTGGATCATTAGTCTAGAACAGACCTTCTATAATTACTTAATAGAACACTCTCCATAAAACACTAGACCAAAGATCCTCAAACACAAAAAAACTCGACACGCGAAGCAACCAGAAACTCAAAAAAACAACCATCAGAGAATAACGCGCTAGACAGCCATAAACCCTTGAGCCTTACGCAACGTCTCCAACAAAGTCTTCCCCCTCTCCGTAACCCGGTAAACAACCCGCCTACCACCACCATCCTCCGCAACCAACAACCCATTCTCAACCAGCTCAGAGAGATAACAATTAAACCGCATAAAATTCAAATTAGCCCTATACATAATCCTCGTCTTATTAGCCCCCTCCAACGTCTCCGTAAGAATATCCACAATAACCTCCACCCTACTCCTCCGAACCATCGACACCAACCCCTAACCTAAAACATAGAACATAACAAACCTATAACAACAACCCAAAATTATAAAAACGTAACTCCCCGCCCACAACAACCTAGCATAAACTTCTAGAAGACTCTTCTGAAAGAAGCCCTCAGAAATTATTTAAGCCCACAAAGCTGAAAGGCTATGACGGGGCCACTCCGTTGCACAAACGTATCGACAATGCACTTGAGATGCTCAAAGACGGAAAGTGGCACTCCATAAGAGAGATCAGCCAAAAATCTAAACTCCACGAGTGCAAAATAGAACTCCTCACCAACTTCCTCTCAGCCTTCTCCTTCCTCGAACTCAACCGGCAACAGAAGAAAGCGAGACTCTCAAAAGCCTTCACTGAATTCTTAAAAAAAATCTAACACAGACACACTGAAACTACTTGGACATTAACTCTTCCAAGTTGCGGTAAGCCCGCAAGAAACCCAATCCCTTCTCCGTAGTCTCAAAAAACCTGCTATTATTCCCTCTAGACTTGGTGGACATCGTCAAATGGCCTTTCCTCAAGAGAAAGCCCAAATAAAACTCCAACTGCTTAAAACTCAGATTACACCGGTACATAATTGAAGTCTTCCTAGCACCAATCATAGTTGAACGCAGAATAGTCGCGATAATATCTAGCCGTCCCCTATGAGATGACTTCAACTGACTCAGCACTTGAACCAAAACTCTTCTCACTAAACCCCTTTCTCGCTTCCCAATATATATTAACTACAGATATACGAGAATATTTAAACCTTCTTTAAACCGTTCCCCAACAAGAAAACAGGCGCTTCCAGACCCTACTCAGACAATCTCACCCTTAAGATAAGATTGAAAAGCATCAACAACCTCCACCGAAACAAACTTCCCCAACAACCCCCTCGCACCCGCAACCACAACAGGCTTATACGCAGAATTCCGTCCCACCACACAATCACCCTTACCAACCTCGTCAACCAAGATCCGCCCTCTCCAACCCACCCACCTCCTATTACATTCCAAAGCAACCCTCCGCACCAGATCCGACAAGACACGACTCCTCCCCTTCACAGCCAACCCGTCAACCTGTAACTCCATATCCAAAGCCGCGGTCCCAGGCCTCCCAAAAAACTTTGAAACATTCACAACATCCGGCTTAACCTCCTCAACCAACCTGCAACTACGCTTAAACGCCTCCTCACATTCCCCTGGAAACCCAACAATCACATCAGTCATCACAGTAGACCAAGGAAAAACCCTCCTAAACCCCTCAACTACCCCAACAAAATCATCTCTCGAATAAAACCGGTTCATCCCCTTCAAAACCTGATCATCACCACTCTGAACCGGCAGATGCAGAAACTTGAACACCTTCCCATCACGAAACACCTCCAACAACTCATCCAAGAAACCCAACAAGTTATTCACAGTCATCATACCAACACGAACAAAGAACTCCCCCTCAACACCACAAACAGCCTCCAGCAACTCAGGCAGACAGGTGCCAAGATCCATCCCATAAGCTGCAGTATCCTGAGACGTCAACCAGATCTCCCGCACCCCCTCAGCAACATCCCTCTCAACCCTCCCCACAACATCCCGAATCCCGTAACTCCTCAACTTCCCACGAGCAAACCGCACACAACAATAACTACAAGAACCCAAACAGCCATAACTTATCGGAACAATACCGATCCTCAAATTAACACGCTTGCGAGGCAGATCAACAGGAGGCACCCTAACCAGATCCCCACCCAACCGTACAACCCGTCCCCCCGAAGCAACCATCTCCACAACCTCCACAATACCCTCCCCAAAAGCCGGGCCCACAACCCCGTCAAAAGAAACCTCTCTCCTCAACCTCTCAAAGTTAATGAGAGGCAAACACCCCGCCACAACAAGCTTCTGCCCCTCCGACACCTTCTTCAAAAGACTAATCATACGATTCTCAGTAGGACCCTTAACCGCACAAGTATTATACACCAACACCTCAGCCATCTCAGAACCCCCAACCAAAGTATGCCCAGCCCTCCCAAGACAACCAGCGAGGACCTCTGCGTCTGCGATGCTACTTGAACAACCGAAGCCTTTGACGTACACTCGCACAGAAGCCACATCATCAAAATTTACATCTTTAAGTCACAAACAAAAACATAAACATTCTTCACTCCAGAGCCTTTAACACGAACAGAGATAGGAAACAGGGGAAAGTCTTAAAAGCGGAAACACAAACATGTTTGAAGCATGTTTGCAGTATGTTATATAGAGATATAACTGCAAAACACCATTCAACAACACCACACCCCCAGAAAGGAAAAGGAGGCAAAAAACAATAAAACTCATCACCCTATATCTCCCCGAACCATACCTACGAGCACTCGACCGACTTGTAAACGAGCAATTTTACCCAAACAGGGCAGAAGCAATACGCAACGCCATAAGAGACATGCTAACCACAGAGGTTTGGGAGAGGAATAGAAATGGCTGGCAAAAAACAAACTAACAAAGCCTTACAACCAAGATGGCAAGGCACCCTCAGACAAGCCGACACCACACAACAACCAACCCACCCCAAAACCCTCATCATCGGCATCAGCGAACACGGCAACCAAACAATCACACAACTAACAAAAACAAAACCCACAACAACCCCCACAGCAATCATCACCACAAACCCCAAACTAATAAACAACTCACACGCAAACCACAAAATACTAATCAACATCAAACCCGCCAACCAGACCACAACACCCCCCAAACTAGAAACCATACTCGACAAAACAGACATCATATTCCTCACCACCAACCTAGAAAACAACACAGAATGCGAAATCGCAACAGTCATCACACAAGCCGCGCAAAGAAAAGACACGACAATAGTAGGCGTAATAACAACACCCCCACAAAACGCAGAAAGCAAATCTAAACTTGTCAAATTCAGACAACAATGGGACACGACAATACTAATCGACGACAAAACACTAAAACAGCAGCTACCTCAAATTCCAACAGAAGAAACTAAGCCAATCAGCCAACAAGTCTCAGCTACAATAATAAAGAGCATGATCGAAGTCCTCTCAAACCCAAACCAGGACAACCCCGTCACCATCGGAACCCTCTTCGAGAAAGGCGGAGCCGCACTAGTAGGAATTGGAGAGTCAACCACCCTAAACAACGCGGAAGAAGCAGCCTGCAACACCCTACACAACCCACTAATCAACACCAACCCTGCGGAACCCCTCCACACAATAGTGCACGTCACAGGCAACAGATCCATAACAGTCGATGAAGTCGATCACCTGCAGAGCTTCATAACTGAAAGCATGAGAAGCAACTCCCTAATCTGGGGCGCCAAAGTAGACCCTGAACTCAACGGCAGATTCAGAGTCACCGTCATCATAACCGGAATCAACCCACCAAACCCCACCACAAACCTAAGCACCATAACACCACAACTCTTCAACCTAGAACCCTACTCAACACGAGAGAAAAAACTACCAATAGATCTAGATCTACACCAACTGGAAAACTTCTAAAGCTTCCCCACTAACCTCTTAAAATTGTAGAACCCTCTTTTCACCCTCGTACTCCAAGGAATACCCCTACCAAAGGGCTTCACTGCCCCCCTCCTAATCGCCCCGATAACCTCATCAACTTCTCCATCTGCATCCACCAAAGAATATCCCATCCCCACCTCCGGCCCATAATGGGCATCGCTCCCTCCAGTCTGAGGAAGATCAAGCTTAACCGCCAGCATCCTGTTCTTCCGCACCGAATAATGGAAGGGTACAGCAGAAGCGTTAACTACTTCCATCCCGTCAAACCCTTCATCCAATCTTTCCTCCGGGATTCCCTTGAAGAACGCAGTGGGATGAGCAACTATCGCTAAGCCACCGGCATCATGAATGAGATCAATCGTCTCCGCAAAAGACAGCCCAGCCTCAACCATTCTCTCCACGCCAATACCTAAAACGTGTCCCTGACCTGTAGAAACCTCAACTCCTGGAATAAGAAGCATGTCAAGCTTCTTCCTAAATTCCCTAAAACCACTAACCGTGTCATGATCAGTTATGGCGACTCCGTCTAACCCTCGTTTCTTCATGAAGAAAGCTAACTCCTTCGCTGTAATGAAAGAATCAACGGAGTGCACAGTGTGCACGTGCAAGTCGATTCTCAGAGGCACAGTACGTTCACTTTATCTTACTACCCGATTTAACCGGCTTGTCAGGCATCAAAATGGAAATGTTCCCACCGTCTTCTGCTGCCAAGATCATCACCTCAGAGTCCAAACCGAAGATACGCTTCGGCTCCAAATTAGCCAAAACCGCCACCTTCAAGCCTAAAAGCTGCTTAAGCTCATACTGCCCTGCAATCCCTGCCACAGCCTGCTTCACAACGCCACCGCCAACATCGATCCCAAGCCTCACAAGACTCTTAGACTTCGGAACCATCTCAGCCTCTACAATCTCCCCCACCCGCAAATCAAGCTTTAGGAACTCCTCAAAAGTTATCGTTGACGACTTCGCTTTCTCCAACCTAACCTGCAACTCCTCTCCATCAACCATTATCTTCTCAAACAAGGGCTCAGCCTTACCTATCTCATGATTGGACGGTAAAAGCTTTACCGCTTCCTCCCAGCCTCTCCGTTGATCCTCTACCAAGTTGAGAAGCGCGGAGATCCTCTCAGCCGTGAAGGGCATAAACGGACTTAAAACAATCGCCAAGGTCTTGACAAGTTGAACCGCTACATAAAGAACCTTCGCCGCCTCATCCCTATCAGTCTTGATGAGCTTCCACGGCGCCCTCTCATGAAAATACCTGTTTCCCAACCGGCTGACATCAACAACTGTCCTCAAGGCCTCCTGAAGCTTACAATCCTCCAACTCCTTCGCCACTCTCTCAACCAACTCGCGCACAGATTGCAAGACCTCTCTATCCCTGTCGCCAAGATCAGCCCCGTCAGGCACCCTCCCATCGAAATATCTGCCGATGAATGTGAGAGTTCTATGAACAAAGTTCCCCAAAGTGTCATTGAGATCAGAGTTCACCCTCTCAATAAAGACCCCCCAAGAAAAATCAGTATCCTTCGACTCCGGCCTCGTTGAAACAAGAAAGTACCTCCAATAATCCGCCTGGAACAACTCCAAAGCCTCATCAATCCAAATGCCAATCCTACGACTCTTAGAGAAACTTTCACCCTTAAACTGCAAAAACTCCGTTGAAGAAACACTCCACGGCAAGTTGAAGCCTTCTCCACTCGCAAGGAGGAGAGCAGGAAGAATAATTGTGTGAAAGGGAATGTTATCCTTCCCAATGAAGTAAAGAGTCTTCGCATCCCCATCGAACCAAAACTCCTTCCACCTCTCCTCCTCCCCACGACCTCTAAAATACTCGATAGTCGCGGAAACATATCCCAAGACGGCTTCAACCCACACATAGATAGTCTTATCCTCCGCACCCGGGAAAGGCGCTGGAATCCCCCACTTATTATCCCTAGTCAAAGATCTAGGCTTAAGACCCCCCCCTATAAAGTTCAAACTAAACTTCCTAGCGTTCTGAGACAACCTCTCATTCTCCTCCAAAAACTTGCAAAGACCCCCAGAGAACTTCGCTAGGTCGAAATACCAATGCTTCACCTTCCTCATAACAGGAGAAGACCCACACACAGCGCAGACAGGATCAACAAGTTTTGCCGGCTCCAAAAGACAGTCACATTTTTCACATTGATCTCCACGGGCTCCCTCAGCTCCACATTTAGGGCAGACACCTTGCACAAACCGATCTGGCAAGAACCGATCACACTTGCGACAGAAGGGAAGCTCAACATCCTGAGCAAAGACATAGCCCCGCCTATAGATCCGCGTAAAGAAACTCTTCACAAACTCCTTATGGATCGGGCTTTCCGTCCGTGTGTAGTTGTCGAAGCTAATACCCCATCTCTTCCACAACTCCACAATTTTTGCGTGGTTCTCATCTGTAAGCTTCTTCGGTGAAATCCCTAGCCGGACAGCTTCCACCTCAATAGGAGTCCCATGCTCATCTGAGCCACTCACAAAAACCACGTCATCGCCCTTCAGACGGTAATAGCGAGCAACAACATCCGCTGAGAGAACCGACCCTATCATAGTTCCCAGATGGGGAGTATAGTTGATATAAGGCCACGCACATGTGACCAAAACTTTTCCGAGCGTATTACACCTCCAAACCTATGATGCTCTAACAACTACCAAGAGGATACTTAAACTGAACGGAAAAAAGAAGAGATTTTGAAGGTGGGCTACACCTGTTTCTGCTAGGTGACTGTTGTTGGTCTGCGACCTGTAAGGAAGACCGCAGCAGCAATAATTAGGGCAGCAATTATCGCGACAACGATCTGAACTGTGATTAGAGTAATCAAGTTATCCATGTCTTCCAAGTTAAAACTCACTGGTGGATTAGCGATATTTATAGCAAAGCTTGCCACATCAGTGTCTTTGTCAGTCACAACCCGCACCGTAATGCTCCCATAGGCGAGAGCTCTTCCGTCACTTGGTACAGTAAAGTCAAATTCATAGGTTGTGTTACCCTCAATCAAAATCACTGCGCCAATCGTCTTTCTACTATCATTCCCTTCCCAAGGCAAATACGAATTCCAAGGATAGGTAACTGTGATGTTCTGAAGTATCAGATCTGCGTCTCCTTCGTTTATGATCCATATTTTCAACTTGCCCTCTTCGCCACTCAAATACTGAGTCTTGTCAACGTAACCATATATCGTAGCTTTGGGGGCTGCTTGTCCTAGCACACACAAGCTAGCCATCAACGTTAAAGCCAATAGCAGGAATAAAGCGACTTTTTCCTTCAATCTAATCAACCTTCCAAAGGAGTTAGCGTTATCTCTATTTAAAACTTTTTAGACCTTAACATATTTGACACATCATCAACACAGGTTTTTTGCCCTTACAAGACCTTCCAGCCACAGAACTTCACTCTCACACACTCTGCATGCGTGCAGCGAATTTAATCCCCAGAGAGAAAAGTAACATTATCCTTCCCCTTGAATCGTTGTACCCGCCGACCCCGCCAAAGCTTCCACAGCTTTCTCCAGCGACGCTATGATAGCCCGTTCTCCCCCCGTTTCAACAAATCTAATAGCTGCTTCAACTTTAGGTCCCATACTTCCCGGAGCGAAATAACCCTTCTGAAGATACCGCCTCGCCTCAGCAACACTCATCCTATCGATGGTAACCTGACTTGGCTTTCTATAATTGAGAAACACGTTCTCAACATCCGTCAACATGAGAAGGAAGTCCGCCTGCACATAATTGGCAAGCATCTGCGCTACCAGATCCTTATCAATAACTGCTTCTACCCCTCGCAGAGAACCGTCTTCTCCCATGACTGTTGGAACTCCACCACCCCCAGCCGCAATAACCACAACACCGCTCTCAAACAACCTCTTAATCGCCTCCCACTCCACAATCTCCCTAGGCTCTGGCGAAGATACCACCCGCCTGTAACCTCTCCCACTATCCTCAACCATTTGCCACCCCTTCTCTCTCCGAAGCACTTCAGCCTCCGAACCACTATAGAAAAGCCCAATTGGCTTCCTAGGGTTCTCGAAAGCCTCATCCCATTCATCCACAACAGTCTGCGTCACAAGGGAGACCACAGGTATCTCAATCGCAGCCTTCTTCATCTCATTCCTCATCGACTGCTGCAACATGTAGCCAATCATACCTTGACTCTGAGCCCCGCAAACATCCAAAGGCATAGGAGCCAAAACACTCTTGGACAACTCATTCTTAAGAAGGATCTCCCCAACCTGGGGACCGTTACCGTGAGTAATAATAAGCCCATAACCATCCACGACCAACTTCACAAGATGCCTACAAGTCACACGTATATTCTCAAGCTGCTTCTCAGCCGTACCCTTCTCCCCTCGCCTCAAGATCGCGTTTCCACCTAAAGCCACCAACACCTTCCGACTCACACAAACACCAACCATGAAAACAGATGGTAGACAGAATACAGAGAAAACATAATTTAAAGACTTTTCCAAACGGGAACCCCATCAAAACCTCAAGTACCCTCAGAGCAACTCAATAGTTAAAAGATTGCAATAGCCTTTAAGAGGGGGGCACACTAGTTGGCCAAGATTAAGAAGATAAGGAAGAGAGATGGAAGAAACGTCGACTTCAACCCCGACAAAATCGCAGAAGCCATCGGGAAAGCTACGAAAGCTGCTGGAATAACAGATCAATCCCTCGCCCTGAAACTCACCCAACAGATCGTAAGACAGTTGGAGCAGCAACTCGCCACCAACCAAACACCAACCGTGGAACAGGTTCAAGACTGCGTCGAAAAAACTCTCATCAAGAATGACCAAGCACGCATCGCCAAATCATACATCTTATACAGGCAGAAGCGAGCAAAAATAAGAAAGACAAAAGCCCTCCTAGGTGTAAAAGACGAACTCAAATTACCATTAAACACCATCCTAGTCTTGGAACGCCGCTACCTCAAAAAAGACGAGAATGGCCAAGCGATAGAATCCACAAGCCAAATGTTCAGACGAATTGCGAAAAGCCTAGCTGAAGTTGAAAGACAATATGGCAAAACTGACGCTCAAATAGCAAACTACGAAAACGAGTTCTACCAGCTAATGACCAAACTCGAATTCATTCCCAACTCTCCCACCCTCATGAACGCTGGCACAATGTTCAAGCAACTCAGCGCCTGCTTCGTCCTCCCCATCGAAGACTCCATAGAAAGCATATTTGACACCTTGAAGGCAGCAGCAATAATCCATAAAACAGGAGGAGGAACAGGATTCTCCTTCTCACGCCTTCGACCAAAACGAGACGTCGTTAGAACAACTGGAGGCGTAGCCTCAGGAGCCATATCCTTCGCCAGAATATACGACACGGCAACCGAAGTGATGAAACAAGGCGGACGCCGCAGAGGAGCCAACATGGGCGTACTGCAGGTCGACCACCCCGAAATTATGGACTTCATCGTGGCAAAAGAGAGAGAAGGAGTCCTCAGAAACTTCAATCTATCCGTCGCTGCCACAGACAAATTTATGAAAGCAGTTGAAGAAGACAGCGACTTCGCCCTAATCAACCCTCGAAACCTCCAAACAGTCGAGACGTTGAAGGCAAGGGCAATCTGGAATCTACTAATTATGATGGCTTGGAAAAACGGGGAACCCGGCATACTCTTCCTAGACACAATAAACCGACACAATCCGACTCCGAAGCTAGGACGAATGGAAGCCACAAACCCTTGCGGCGAACAACCACTCCTACCCTACGAAAGCTGCAACCTAGGCAGCATTGACGTAAGCAAATTTGCAGCAGAAGATGGCAAGATAGACTGGGAGAGACTTCGAAAAGCAGTGAGATTAGCAGTAAGATTCTTAGACAATGTCATCGACGCCAACGTATACACCTTACCTGAAATAGAGAAAACAACTAAAGGCAACAGAAAAATTGGCTTGGGAGTAATGGGCTTTGCTGATATGCTCATTAGAATGGGCATACAATACAACACCGAGGAAGGCCTCCAAACAGGAGAAACACTCATAAAATTCATAAACACGGAAGCTAGAAAGACCAGCGTTGAACTTGGCAAAGAAAAAGGAAACTTCCCAAACTTCTCTGAAAGCATATGGGCGAAGCAGTTCAAAACTATGAGAAACGCCACAGTAACAACAATTGCTCCCACTGGCACAATCAGCATAATAGCCAACTGCTCACAAGGGATTGAACCTCTATTTGCCATCGTCTACATTCGTGAAGTCGCAGAAAGCCTTGGAAGAAGGCTTGTCGAAGTGAACCCCCTATTTGAGAGTATAGCACTGAGAGAAGGATTCTACAGTGAAGAATTAATGAAGAAGATAGCGAAGAAGACGTCGATACAAGATGTGGAGGAGATCCCGGAAAGAGTGAGGCATCTCTTCGTCGTAGCTCACAACATGCAAGCAGAGTGGCACATACGCATGCAGGCAGTCTTCCAAAAGCACACAGACAACGCTGTCTCAAAAACCATAAACTGCCCCAACAGCGCCACACCAGATGACATTGACAAAGCCTACTGGCTCGCCTACACGTTAGGATGCAAAGGAGTAACCGTCTACCGCCACGGGAGCAGAGAGAAGCAAGTACTCCGACCCATCGATAGCGAAGGAACTCTCGCAAACCTAAGCCTAGAATGCTCATACTGCACCTAAAAGAAGCCCTCTCACACAACCTAAGCCAGCAGAGAAACACACAGTTTCAACAGCTAACCAAAAACATCATTACAAGCGCATACTAATCCTACTAATTCACCAATCATATTCCAAAGTCACAACACTTAACCAGTTTCATGTAGCCTCTCCTATCAAGGTCTCACAATGGATACCAAGATTAACCCCTCATCGACAGGAGCAGTCTTAGTCACAATAGCTGCAGCCTCTCTTTTCATCATGCTCAGCCTAAACCAAATAAACAACATAGTCCACGGTGAACTCTACAACTACGGCTTAGAATTCACCTACAGATGGGCAATGCCCTACTGGGTGCTATCCGGAGTCATCTTCGGACTGTGCTGGGTGAACATCTCAATCGCCATAGTAGCAACCTTATACATCTTCAAGAAAAGCCGAACACAGACAGAGGCACTCCGATACGAAAACATACAAGAACCCACAAGATGTGAAGAGGAAGAAGAACAACGAAGACTCGCTGAATACGTCCAACCCCAAATATACGAGCAAGAACCGGCAACACAGGAAGGAACTTCAAGAACACGAGAAACAGAGTTGGCAGAGAAGAACCCGCAACAAACCCAAGCAACAAAAAACCCGCAAGAATCACATAATAGTCCAACTTCTCAACGAGAAACTGAACAAGAGGAAGAACCCGCAACCGAGAGCGGAGAAGTTGCCATTCTCAATAAAGAAAACGAAGAAAAACAAGGAATCGTCTAGGGTAGAAACCCGAATCTGACACAACCTCCTTCTCAAACCACAAACAGAACTCACATAACAGTGATCAGTATTGCTGCTTCATAACGCTAAATTATCAAATCCACAAGCTTCTGTAAAGGAGCAGCATTGACCTTCAAGAAAAGCTTCACAGTCTGGATAATTCTTACACTAGTCTTCCTAAGTGGACTAGGCACCATACATGCATGGACCTCCTTCCTAGCCGGAGGACCAGGCACCTCAATCACTGTACCCCCCTTCCTAAGCAATGGACTCCAGATAGAGGTGACCACATACCTTATCACAACATTAGTAACGATTTCCATCTTTTTAGGAGCTGCATGCCACATCATCCTAAGCAGCGAATCCTTAGACTTACCGCTATATCAACTAGGCAAAGACTTTGAGGTGAAACTAGATGAAAAAAGCCAAGAGATCAAAGACTCAATGAATGAAACCTTGACAAAACTAGGTTTGAGAGAGTTCCAACTTAGAGAGGGAATGAAATCCCTACAAAAAAACATAGGAGAACTAGGCAAAGAACTGGCAAAAGAGCTGGAGAGCCACAAGAAAATTCTTAAGGCGACCAATAAGAAACTTGTGGAGATTGGACAAAAAACCCTAACTGTCCAAAAGGACATACCGAAATTGAATAAGAAACTGAACGCCCTAGAGACAGTTGAAAAGGATCTGAGAATCATTCAAGAAGTAATTGAGAAAGCTAACTCTGTTCCAGAACCATATCTCTCAAGCACCGAAGAGATCAAGATCCTCGAAGGAGCGATATTGAAGAAAGGCACAGTCCGACGCTTAAGAAAGAGCGGGTTCAAAAAAGTCGAAGATCTGCTCCTAGCCAGCCCTCTAGAAATATCTCACACAAAAGCAGTCTCTGAAAGCGAAGCAAAGGGCTTGCAGAGCATACTACAACTGCTGATGATTCCCGGAGTCCAACATGAGGATGCAGTGCTTCTCTTGGAGAGCGGAGTGAACTCGAAGGAAGAGCTAGCCCTACAGAACCCTTTCAGCCTCGGTGCTAGAATGGTGAAAACCACTGAGCTATACACAAAAGAAGGAAAAATAAAGGAAGAGGATAAACCTAGCTTAGAAGAGATCGCTTCCTGGGTCAAATGGGCAAGAGCTCGATAGGTCACAAACTAACGTAGGGATTGTCGAAATACACCAAAAACCCTTTCATACACAGTTCTAACTGCTTGGAACCTTCTTTTCACCGATCCAATATGAAATAGTCTTGCCGTCCTTCCTGCTCACATACTCTTTCTTAAAGACTGGAACTTCCTTCTTGAATCGTTTCACAGCCTTCTGCAGAACAGGAAACACATCGTTTCTATGTTCACCAGCCACAAGAACGTAAACCAATTCTTCACCGGATTCAAACTCACCCAGCAAATGATGAATTTGCACATCGATTATTCCCTTCTCCTGACTCAAGTTAGCACAAATTCTCTCTAAAACAGCGTGCGCCTCTTCCTCATGTGCTTCTAATTCAAGCTTCTCCACAACCCCTTCTCCAATCTCGCCTCTCACCACACCAATGAAGATGCCGATTGCCCCAGCCTTATGAAAGTCAAGGCTCTCCCTAGTGCTTCTGATTATATCCGCAAGCTTCAAAGATCCCTTCTTATGGACTCCTCCTCGAATCACAATATCCACCACACATTGCCTTAGAACCATGTCTCCTGTAAACCTTTGCATAAGACAAGCATACCTCTACCTCTCAGCATCAAAAAGCAAATCAGAAACCCCATAAAATTTAATCGGTAATCACACTCGTTGGAACATAGAAACCATAAAATACACGTTTACATATGTCAAATATTCACGACAAAAATACAGTAATTAACAGAATATAGGAGCCCAAATTTGGGGTATCCCCTATGCCCATGAAAACACAAAAGATCACAACCGATAATCAACTCATTATAGAAAGGAGACATCACGCAAAAACCTACAAGTTAACCATCGACCAAGCGTCCTGCGTAGGTTGTGAACTTTGCAGTCTAATATGCCCAAGAGAAGCCATCAAAGTAACCAAGAAACCTAAAATAGAAGGAGAGAAAGCTGAACGCCCCACAATCGACGTAGACGAAGCCAAATGCCATTACTGTGGTATGTGCGTTGCCATCTGCCCTTACGGTGCAGTCCATGTTGCCGTTGACGGAGAGAACATCTCGTTAGTAGTTGAGAAAGAGAGCTTTCCCAAACTCATCCGCGAAATATCTGTTGACACCACGAAATGCCCAACAGATTGCAAAGAATGCGAGGAAGTCTGCCCCTTAAACCTCATTAAGATAGAGTCGAACTCCATAAAAGCCCAAGTAACTGTAGAAATACTCAAAGAAAGATGCCCCTGTTGTGGCCTTTGTGACGTAAAATGCCCAGAAGGAGCAATTCAAGTTCGACGAATATTCACAGGAAAACTTAGAATAGACCAAGAAAAATGTCCCTCAGAATGCAGGGATTGTCTTGATGCCTGCCCAATAACAGGCGCCCTCTTCCTCGACGAGAAAGATAAGATAAGAGTCAACGAACTCTTCTGCACTTATTGTGGTGTATGCAAGATTGTCTGCCCAGAAGAGGGAGCCCTTGAGCTTTCACGCTCAACAATACGCCACACTCCCATTCGTTCAGGAGCATGGAATAAAGCTCTTGAAAAATTAGCGTCCACCCTTGAAGTAACAAAAGAACTGCGAGGAAAGGGAAAGAAGAGGGCTATGGAAGCCGTTAAGAAACGCCTTGAAACGAGGAGAAAGCAAATTGGCTGATATTCGCTTCTGTCACATGATACTTGACACAAGTCAACCTCGCGTAGAGACATTGTTCAACAAATCATTCAAGAGACCAATGTTTGACTATCCCCCCCTACTAGGATTAGCAAGGGGATTCTCACCTAACGAATTAACTCTTAGAGAATTGCGAGTAGACTCAACACAGATTGCATCCCACATCCCTAGGAGAATGGAGGACGGATGATAATGGATAAGGAGAGCCCGCGAATCGGAGTCTTTGTTTGCCATTGCGGTCTCAACATAGCAGGAGTTGTGGACGTGAAGGAACTCGTAGAGTTCGCAAAGACATTGCCTGACGTAGTCTATGCTAAGGACAACCGGTACACGTGTGCTGATCCGGGACAAGAAGAAATTAGAAAGGGAATAAAAGAACACAACCTCAACCGCGTAGTTGTAGCTGCTTGTTCTCCACGGATGCATGAGCCTACGTTTCGCCGAACCGTTTCAGAAGCTGGCTTAAACCCGTTTCTCTTTGAAATGGCAAACATCCGTGAATTCTCTTCGTGGTGCCATCAAAGCACGCCAAAAGAAGCAACCGAAAAAGCAAAAGATATCGTAAGAATGGCCATTGCAAAGGCAAAGTTGCTTCAGCCCTTGAAAGAAATCGAAGTACCAGTCACTAATAAAGCTCTCGTGATTGGAGGTGGAATAGCAGGGATAAACTCTGCCCTAGATCTGGCAGAGATGGGCTTCAAGGTGTACTTGTTAGAAAAAAACGAAAGCATTGGCGGTCACATGGCGCAACTTGATAAGACTTTTCCAACACTTGACTGCAGCATATGCATCGAGGGGCCAAAGATGGTTGATGTTGGCCGCCACCCAAACATTGAGATAATATCCTTCGCTGACTTAGTCAGCGCCTCAGGCTATGTAGGCAACTTCAAAGTCAAAATTAAGAAAAAACCGCGATATGTCATTCACGAAAATTGCACTGGATGCGGCGAATGTAAAGAAGTTTGCCCTATTGAATATCCTAACGAGTGGGACATCAACATGGGTGTAAGAAAAGCAATATCAATCCCTTTTGAACAAGCCGTCCCACTGGTATATACTATCAACATGGACTACTGTATCGAATGCTACAAATGTGTAGACGCTTGCGGCGCAAGACAAGCCATAAACTTTGACCAAAAACCAGAAGAAATAGAAATAGATGTAGGCGCGATAATTGTTGCAATAGGTTTTGAAGAGTATTTGCCATACGCCGATCCGCTATATGGTTACGGAAAATATGATAATGTTATTACCGCACTGGAATTTGAGAGATTAATTCTGGCGGCAGGTCCGACTGGAGGAAAGGTTATTCGGGCTTCAGATGGCGAGAAACCTCATTCCGTAGTTTTCATTCAATGTGTTGGTTCACGAGACGTTAACAAGTATGAGTATTGCTCAGGCTTCTGTTGCATGTACACATTGAAGCACTCAGTTATGCTAAAGGAGAAGTATAAGGACAACATCCAAGTTTACGTTATCTACACTGATCTGCGTAGCGATTTCAAAGGATATGAAGAATTCTATAACAGAGCTAAAAAAGGCGGGGCTCATTTTGTAAGAACGAAATTGGAAAACAGATCGATAGTTGAAGATGCAAAAACTAAGAATCTAATCGTGCACGCTGAAACGATGGGGGGCAAACCAGTAGAAATAGAAGCTGAAATGGTGGTTCTGGCGAACGCGGCTGTTGCAGTCCAGAACGCGACAGAACTAGCAGAAATTCTAAACATCTCAATCGACGCAAACGGTTTTTTCGTAGAATGCCAGCCGAAAATTAGACCTACTGAGACGGATACACCGGGAATTTTTTTGGCAGGAGCCTGTCAAGGGCTGAAAGATATTCCATACAGCGTCTCGCAAGGAAGCGGAGCTGCAGCACTAGCAGCAACAGTTCTTAGCAAGCCCACGTGGATTATTGCTCCTCTAGTTGCAAAGGTGAACGAAGACATCTGTAGCGGATGCGGTGTCTGCGAGTCTGTTTGTGGTTATGATGCTGTGAAAATCGAGCAAATCAACGGAAAAGAGTTGGCAAAAGTCACAGAAGGTTTGTGTAGGGGATGTGGAATCTGCAGCGCAGCATGCCCTGCAGGAGCTATAACTATGCCTCTTTATACGAAAGAACAAGTCATCGCGCAGCTTAGAGCGGTTTTGGAAAAGGTGAAGTGACATGGCACAAGGGGCTCCTCGAACAACAGAAGAACTGCGAATTGGCGTGTTCATCTGTTATTGTGGACTCAACATCGGTGCAGTGGTAGATGTAGAAGACGTTGCAGGTTACGCCCGTTCACTTCCGAACGTAGTCTACGTAAAAACCAACCGGTACACGTGTGCTGATCCGGGACAAGAAGAAATTAGAAAGGGAATAAAAGAACACAACCTCAACCGCGTAGTTGTAGCTGCTTGTTCTCCACGGATGCATGAGCCTACGTTTCGCCGAACCGTTTCAGAAGCTGGCTTAAACCCGTTTCTCTTTGAAATGGCAAACATCCGTGAATTCTCTTCGTGGTGCCATCAAAGCACGCCAAAAGAAGCAACCGAAAAAGCAAAAGATATCGTAAGAATGGCCATTGCAAAGGTCAGACTGCTACAACCGCTTGACGTCATTGAGGTACCAGTTACTAATAAGGCATTAGTGGTAGGAGGCGGAGTCGCTGGCTCAAGTGCAGCGATGTCACTAGCAAACATGGGATACATAGTATACTTAGTTGACAGGGCTGAAAGCATTGGCGGTCACATGGCGCAGTTAGGCAGAACGTTTCCCATGTTCGAGTGTTCAAACTGTCCACAACAGAATCGCTGTCCAAGATTCTCTTGTGTTGCCACGAGAATAGGAGACGTTGCTACCCATCCAAACATCCAGCTGATTTCTTATGCTGAAGTGAAAGAGGTTGAAGGTGTTATCGGAAGCTACACAGTTAAGGTCGTTAAGAAACCCAGATTTGTTGATGAGTCAAAATGTGTGGGGTACTGTAACATATGTGTGGAAAAGTGCCCTGTTGAGGTGCCAAATAATTTTGATGCAGGTGTACGCATGCGAAAGGCGATTTACATGCCATTCGATCAAGCTGTGCCTCTGGTTCACACGATTGATAAAGAAAATTGTCTCTACTTCAAAGATGGTAGTTGCACTGAATGCAAAGACGCATGTGAAGCAGGTGCGGTAGATTTTGAGCAGAAGCCCGAGGAGATCACATTCAAAGTAGGTTCTATCATAATTGCGACAGGATTCGACATTTACGAGCCCTATGACCTGAAAGAGTATGGATATGGACAATATAGAAATGTGGTAACTGGGCTTCAGCTTGAACGAATATTGGATACGGGCACTCAAATCACCGGAGACCTTGTAAGACCTTCAGACTGTAAGAACCCCAACAGTATAACTTTTATTCAATGCGTTGGCTCGCGTGACGTTAATAAGTATGAGTATTGCTCAGGTTTTTGTTGCATGTTAACATTAAAAAGTGCGGTCTTGCTGAAAGAGAAATACGGTAACGCCCTTGAGATTAATGTGCTATACACAGATATGCGTACCAACAAGAAAGGCTATGAAGAACTCTTCAGAAGAGCCCAGAATATGGGAATCAATTTTATCCGAGCAAAACTTACTAACAGAAAGGTCGTTGAAAATCCGGAAACAGAAAGTTTGACCGTGTATGCAGAAACAGAAGATGATTGTCCAGTAGAGATAAAGACTGATATGGTGGTGCTGGCAACAGCGGCGATTCCGAGTAAAGGTTCAGAAGACACAGCAAGAATCTTCAACATCTCTCGAGGATCCAATGGCTTCTTCATGGAAAGTCACCCAAAACTGAAGCCATTAGACACGCCTGTAGATGGAACTTTCCTAGCAGGTGCTTGTCAAGGTCCTAAAGATGTTCCCTACAGTGTTTCCCAAGGAAGCGGAGCTGCAGCTCGAGCCGCAACCGTACTTTCGAAGGATAGATGGAAGATTGAACCCATCGTTGCAGTGGTAAATCCTGAAAAATGTAGAAATACAAGGGTGAAATGCGGTATTTGTGCCGACCGATGTCCCTATGGAGCTATTGAAGCCCCCGAAAACCAACCCGCAAAAGTAATAACAGCCATGTGCCACGGCTGCGGCACTTGCGTGGCTGAATGCCCTGCAGATGCCATTACACAGAAACACTTCACAGACGATCAGATTTTTGCTCAAATAAGTTCAGCGTTGGAGCAAGAACCTGAAAGTAAGATTCTAGGCTTTCTATGCAACTGGTGTAGCTATGCTGGCGCAGATCTAGCGGGTACAAGCCGCTTCGAGTATCCTCCCTTGCTCAGGCCAATCAGGGTTATGTGTTCAGGTAGAGTTGATCGGGACTTCGTATTGGATGCTTTCAGAAAGGGGGCGGGTATGGTGTTAATTGGTGCATGCCACATGCCTTATGACTGCCATTATATTAGTGGAAACTGGAAGATGAAAGCAAGAATGGATGCTTTGTCTCCTATGTTGCAGAAGCTGGGACTGAGCCCTCAGCGGTTCCGAGTGGAATATGTCTCAGCTGCGGAAGGACTAAAGTTTGCTGAGCTAATGAAGGAAATGGCTATGCAGCTAGAAGACTTGGGTCATGAAAGAATCAAGGCAGAAAACGCGAAGCTGAAACAAGTTTTGGATAGAATGCTGGCTAGGAAGCAGAAATAACATCAATAGATTTCCCTTTCTACTTGGCTACTCGGTTGAGAAGCTTCTTCAATGGAAAAAGTAGTTACGGATAAAGATAAGGTAATTATAGAGACATTCAATACCTAAGTTATCGAGACATTTTGGATTTGGAAGTAGCGTTTTGCGAGAAAACGTATTCTCTCAGCATTCCTACCGTTTTTTCCTATAGCCACGCCTTTATCTTTTGGGTTGACACGTACAACCGCAAAGGATTTTCCGTCAGGTTTTTCTGTTATTCTAATTTCTAAGACTTGAGCTGGTTTGAGCGCGTTTCTGATGAATTGGTCGGGTGAATCAGAGTATTCGATGATCTCATGTCTCTTGCTGGTCATTCGTTCCAAGAGATGGATGTTCTTCCCTCCTTTGCCTATTGCCATACCTACGTCTCCTTCTTTCACGATGAAAATCGCCCGTTTTGATTCTTCATCTAGAACGCAATCTTTCACGGATGCACCCGTGATGCTCTCAAAAAGAGCGATGTAACGCATTTCTTTGCTTGTCAGTTTAATTCCACTAGCCACTTATTGGACCTCCCCCGTCTGATTTCGAGAGTGTTTGCTCTTTTTCGATCTCTTCAATCAGTTTCAAGATAGCAGAGTCGCCAGGCTCTTTCACTGTTAAAGTCCCAACAGGAAATCGCTTCCCGCAGATCCTGCCAAGGTCGAAATTGTTTCCTTTATACGTGACAATTGGTATTTCAGATAGCCTACCATTGTGTCCCAAGTTTTCTTTTGTGGAGAAAAGAGTGTTCGAGGCTATCATAATCATGCGAGCCTTACCGCTCTTCACACTTCTCATAGCTTCTTTCGCTCCGAAAACAACTTTACCTGTCTTGACTGCAGTTGCGATCGCTTTGTCTATGTCAATCATTTGGTCTTCTCCTTATGTGTTAGAGTTGACATATATAGGTTGACGAGACCAGTGCCAATCGGTATTGACTGCCCTACTATAACGTTTTCGGTCACACCTTGAAGCGGATCAGCTTCACCCTGGATGGCGGCGTCAACAATGTTTGGGACAGTTATTTCGAAAGCTGCTCTAGCAAGAACACTAGCTTTTGCACCACTTATTCCATGTCGTCCGATCTGCCTCACTTCACCTGTCGTAGTCATAATGTCTGCGACGAGCATTATGTGACGAATATCAACATCTAAACCCTGCTCCTCCAATACACCAAGTGCTTCCTGAATTATGGAGCTACGGGCTGCTTCTATACCTAAGGTCTTCGCAATTTCGTGAACATGGTTTGTAATTGTTCGGGCTGGGTTGATTCCGTTGGTTTCTAGAACTTTTGCCAGATTTGATCCATCAGTCCTAATCACCCATTCTCCTCTTTCTTCAGCAACCAAGGCACGTTTGACACCTAGAGCTCCCTTTACAGTCTGAGAGATGATTTTTGCAATCAGTTTCTTGCAGTCTTCTGGTTTCTTTGGTTTCACATAGACCTTTCTCCCACGCGCATCTACCAGACATCCTGTGAACTGAAGCTTCTCTTTTATTTCTTCTAGGAGAATTCCTCTATTTGTCATCAGAGCACTGTCCAAGTCGACAACAACTCGGTCATGTTTGGGATCTTCGTAGACGGCTTTTACGATGTCCTCCACCTTGGTGCAAATAATGTTGCGTGCGACTTCAGTGGCTTTGCCCTTACTTTTTCGATTATTCTTGTTAAGAAAAATTGACATTATGGGTGTTGATGGAACTCGTCTTGCATCTACAATTTCAATTAGACGTGGTAATCCCAAGGTGACGTTTTGCTCTCTGACACCAGCATAGTGGAATGTTCTCAGAGTCATTTGTGTGCCTGGCTCCCCTATCGATTGCGCCGCTACGATGCCAACTGCCTCCCCTGGCTCAACAAAGGCTTGTTTATAGTTTTTCAATGTCAACTCAATTGTTCGGTCAACGCCTTTCTTGCTCAGTTTAGCCTTATTCAACTCTTCTTTCAGTTCATCAAATAGTATCGCTGTAAGCTGATTCTCCACACTACTCAGTTTCCCTTCGATGTATTTCTGTGAAGCCTGTTCGCCTTTTCCCATCATAATTGTGACTTGATCAACAAGTCTGCTTACGTTTACAGCTTTTCCATGGTCGCTTTTTGCAGGGTCAACACCATCTTCACCATATCGGAACTGTACAATGTCGCCAACTGAGTTACGGACTGTTCCGTCATATTCAACGCGAAGATGCTCTAGAGCATTGATTAGTCTCCTTTGCATGTAGCCACTTTGCTGTGTTCGAACAGCAGTATCCACTAATCCTTCTCGACCACCCATAGCATGGAAGAAGAACTCAACGGGATCCAAACCGGATTGGTATGATGCGTAGATGAAACCCCTTGCTTTAGGAGATGGATCGCCTGGTTCAAAGTGAGGTAAGGATCTTTCCACATAACCTCTCATTATCCTTTTACCTCTCACAGATTGTTGACCAACAGAAGCTGTCATTTGACCTATGTTCAAGTTAGAGCCCCGAGCTCCGGTGCGGGTCATGATTATCCCCGCATTCTCCAGTGTGAAATTCTCATCAGCTATTCTCCCGGCTTCATCTCTTGACATGGCAAGTTCATTCATAACATATATTTCAAAGGAATCTTGTAGTGACTGTCCAGGGAGTCTTTGAAGTGTTCCCTTTTTGTAGGCTGTGATTAGCTTTTGGACGTTCTTCTCGTGTTTTTCCAGAGTTCGGGAAATTCTTTTCTGGGCTCTTGGAGAAAGTTCCAACTCATCAAAAGAGTAGGTGAACCCGCGAATAGACATGAAAAGTTTGAGGAGTTGACAGATTTTATTTAGAAACATCCGCCCTTGTTGTGTACCGTAGTCTTTAATTATTCGATGTAATATGCTTTCAGATTGCTCAGCGCCAATTGAACGTCGATCGATGACTCCTGAGAGAAGAACACCATTCTTAACGACTACGAAGGCGTCATGAGGGCATTTTTCTTTTAGGCATTGAGGGCAACTCTGACATATTGTAGCTTTTAGCGAGTAGTTGAAGTCTTTAGGCAGAAATAGACTAAATATCTGCTTTCCTGACCACTTTGGAGTAGGTTTCTTCCTTTCAGGTTCTGGCATAGGCCCTTCATATCTGGCCCCTGTCAGTAATCTGCAGACTTCTTCTTTAGTTAGATATGTGGATTTTTTGGTGAGGAGGTAGGCTGAAGTTATGAAATCTCTAATTGCACCTATGATAGGCCCACCGAACCTTGGAGACAGCATTTGATCTTGAACCTGCATTAGTAGTATGGCTTCTGTGCGTGCTTCTTCACTTTGGGGCACATGGAGATTCATTTCATCTCCGTCGAAATCAGCGTTGTATGGAGGGCAGACACAGAGATGTAGACGGAAGGTTTTAAAGGGCAAGACCTTGACGTAGTGTGCCATAATTGACATACGATGTAGGGATGGCTGTCTGTTGAAGACTACGATGTCACCATTTCTGAGATGTCTCTCTACGATGAATTGAGGCTCAATAGCCTCGGCGATTTTCTCCCGATCTACAACGAACTCAAGTCGGATTCGCTTTCCATCTGGTCTAAGAACATACATAGCACCTGGGTAGTTTTCCGGACCATTCTTGACTAGTTTCTGCATCTCTTCAAGGTTCCACTCAGTAACTTTCTCTGGAATGGAGAGTTTCATTGCTATTCTGAGGGGAACTCCTACTTCGCTGATGTCAAGGTTGGGATCTGGAGAGATAACTGTTCTTGCAGAGAAGTCAACGCGTTTTCCTGATAGGTTGCTTCTGAAACGTCCTTCTTTTCCTTTAAGGCGTTGAGAGAGAGTTTTGAGGGCTCTGCCGGAACGATGCCTAGCAGGTGGAATCCCTGATGCTTCGTTGTTGAAATAGGTCGTTACGTGATATTGAAGCAGTTCCGACAGGTCCTGTATGATTAGGGTGGGTGCGCCAGCGTCCATATTTTCCTTCAAACGTTGATTGATTCGGATAATATCTACAAGTTTGTGGGTTAGATCGTCTTCTGAGCGGATTCCGGATTCCAAGGTGATTGAAGGTCGAACGTAGACTGGGGGAACTGGGAGAACTTGGAGAACCATCCATTCGGGTCTAGCAGTGTTAGGATCGAAGCCGAAGAGCTCGGCGTCTTCATCAGATATCCGTTCCAACCTTTCGCGGATCATACTTGGAGTTAACTGGTGAGAACCTTCTTCAGGGGCTTCTTCTCGGAATCTTGTTGGTTTCTCAAAGACTATCTTATGCTGAGGTGTACCGCAATATGGGCATTGTTTCTGTTTGGCATCTTTCAACACCGTCTTATAGATACTCGCGGGTACTCCGCCGAGAAGGGATTTCGAACGTTCGATTTGCTTTCTGATTTTTGCGATTTGCTCTTCTTGAAGAGTCACACGCCCACAATTTCTGCACGTGGACCTTAGAAGTTTGTGGATTATTTTTGAAAATATGATGTGAATAGCAGGAACTGCTAATTCGATATGGCCAAAATGGCCAGGACAACGGATTGCGGTGTTTCCACAAGTCTTACATCTCTGTCGTGGCTCCAGAGTGCCTAGTCTACCATCCATCAAACCGGAAGTAATGGGGGCTCCATCTTCATCATAGGTGTCAGCAGTTTGGATTTCAGCGACTGAGGACCTCCTCAACTCTTGAGGTGAAAACATCCCAAACTGAAGCTTATCTATTATTTTATGCGTCACTTCTTCAAATGCCATTCTAAGCACGCTCCTTAAGCCTTAAGCGGGGTGCAACAGTGAGGCTCATCAACTCCTGCAACAGAAGCTTAAAGGCATAGGAAATGACGACCGGGGAAATCTGCGCTTCTTTTTCGCAGATGCGACAAACATATGTACGTTGTTTCATGTCATAATATGCTATATAACCGCAATTTTCGCAAACGTAAAGAAGGTACTTGTCTGATTCTTCCAGAAGACGGTCTCTCAGCAGCATCGCAGCCCCGTGACCTATTAAACAGTCCCGTTCCATCTCGCCAAATCTTAATCCTCCGCCTCTAGCTCTGCCTTCAGTTGGCTGTCGTGTCAACATTTGAACTTGCCCACGTGCTCTAGCGTGGATTTTATCAGAGATCATATGGTGTAGTTTCTGGTAGTACACTGCGCCTACGAATATATCTGCTGTAAACTTGTCACCAGTTATGCCGTTATAAAAGACATCTTTCCCTGTATGGCTAAAGCCGCAGTTGATCAATGTTTGCTTTATCTTGCTCGACGTTTCACCGACGAAAGGTGTTCCATCAGCAGCTCTACCTCGAGCTGCAGCCATCTTTCCCGCCATAGATTCTAGGAATTGACCTATAGTCATTCGTGAAGGAATGGCATGGGGGTTGATCACTACATCTGGAACGATACCAGTTTCCGTGAAAGGTAAGTCCTCTTGAGGTATAATCATTCCGATGACGCCCTTTTGTCCATGGCGCGAAGCAAATTTGTCTCCCAGCTCAGGAATTCGCTGATCCCGTATTTTGACTTTTACTAATTTGCTACCTTCCTTAGATTCAGTGATAAAAATGGAATCAACCGTACCAGCTTCTGATTGTCTCATGTCCACAGAAGTGTCACGCATTGAGGGTCCTTTGACATCGAATTCTTTATATTCCTCAAGGAATCTTGGAGGACTTGTTCTGCCGATAAGTACGTCTCCACCAGCTGTGCTGGCCTCCAAACCTATAATGCCGTCCGGTTCAAGTAAGCGGGAATACTGTTCACCTCTGAAACCTCTGATACCAGACTCAGGAATTGTGAATTTGTCCTTCAGCCCTCCTAAGTATTGACGGCATTCAGCTTCATAAATCCGATAGAATGTAGAACGACCTAAACCACGTTCTATAGAGGCTTTGTTGAAAATCAGAGCATCTTCCATGTTATATCCCTCAAAGGATATCACAGCAACTAGATAGTTTTGCCCTGAAGGCCTTTGGTTATACCTCAAAATCTCCATGGATTTTGTTTTGACAAGGGGTATTTGAGGATAATGTAGAATATGGGAGCGAGAGTCCACACGAAAAACGTAGTTGGTTGCGTAAATGCCTAAAGCCTGCTTCGCCATCGCTGCTTCGTAAGAGTTTCGGGGAGATTGATTGTGTTCCGGATAGGAAATTAAGGAGGCACTGATGCCTAGTATAGTGTAGAGTGAAAGCTCTATGTGTGTATGATTTGGTTTCACTCCATCTAGAGTCAAGGCTACATAGATGTTCTCTTCTTCTTCTGCGTCAATATATTCAATAATCGCGTTCTTTATAATATCCTCCCAAGACCATTCACCAGAACGAATCATTTCTATATGTCTTGCTTGAAGTTTAGAGACACCGTCTTCTACGATTATTAGTGGTCGTCGTACTCTTCCTACGTCGCAGTTGACGTAAACCTCCTCTCTTCCGCCTATTGTCTTGAAGTGTGCAACATTTAATTCAGAAGGAATCTCGCCTCTTCTGCGTCTCGTTCGCATCGCAGAAACTAGCTCATCTGGATACGGATGGTAACCAATTATCGAACCATTTATGAAAACCTTCGTTCCTGAAAGCCGAAGTTCTTGATTAGCCTCTTGCGCTGGAATGACTCCCAATTCGTAGACCGCATGCCTTGCCGTGTCAACATTTACAGCGACAGATATGCAAGCGGAAAGAGCGAGATTTTTCACCAAGCCACAGTTCGAACCTTCTGGAGTCTCATTGGGACAGAGACGACCCCAATGTGTGGGATGTAAGTCACGAGCCTCAAAGTTTGGTTGGCTGCGGCTGAGAGGGGATTGGAGCCTACGAAGATGACTCAGAGTTGAAATGAGATTTGTTCTGTCAAGAAGTTGTGTTATTCCTACTTTGCCTCGGCCCCAATTGCCAGTTGCTAAAGCATGTCGAAGACGATCCGATATTATGCCGGAACGTACCGCGGCTGATATTGTGATCATCTGTCGTTTGAATCCCATCCTCTCTAGTTGATATTTTATGTCTCTGCAAAGATTTCGGAAGGCTATACGGAAGAGATCTGCAAGCAGAGGTCCTGCTAGTTTTAGCCTTTTGTTTTTAAAGTGATCTTTGTCATCGGTTGAGCGTCTTCCTAGTTTCAAATCTAGAACTCGACATGCCATCTCCCCCAAGAATGTTGACTTCTCCTCACGGCTTTCAGGAGTGCGGCCCAGATGGGGTAGGAAGTTTCTGTCCAATATGTTCCGAGCCCTTTGTATGCGGTACTCCAACACTTGACCGTGGGCGACCCTGTTACCTATGTACTCAAGAGCCTCTCGGTTGGTTTCCACTCCTGCTGATTTTTCAAATGATAGTTCAAGTAGGTTTTGCGCTGACTGGTCGGATGAGACTGTTTCAGCGATCACCTTATCAGATTCTATTCCAAGGGCTCTCATCACAATTATGAATGGAACCTCGGATGGAACACCGGGTATGGTGACATAGATCACCCCGTCGGATTTGAGACGGAGTTCAATTCTAGCTCTGAAGCCTACAGTTGTAGAGAAGATTTTTGCCTGACAAACAGGATGCGCCCCTCTCGTGTCAATGTCTATTAAGATTCTGTTTGGAGCCAAATCTTCGAGGGCAACGATTACACGTTCTGAACCATTTATGAGGAAGTATCCTCCTGGATCGCTTGGGTCTTCACCGTTTAGAATTAACTCGTCTTTCTGCAATTGCGAAAGGATGCATAATTTCGACTTCAGCATGACTGGAATGTCACCGATTAGAACAAGTTCTGTGTCCATCTCTCTTCCGTCAATTATCGGTGTCATTTCAACTGCTATAGGAGCGACATATGAGAGATTCCGAAACCTTGCTTCCATAGGGAATATCTCATGTTTTGTCCCATCTACTTCTGTTACATATGGGCCACTTATTCGAGTCTGGGGGTCAATTATCCAAGCTTGACCGAGCTTTATTTTGTAAGGATTTTCTGGGAGTTCTATGTTAATTTCTCCGGTTTCATATATCATCTCCTGCAATCCATGATCGATGAATTCGTTATAGGAGTCTAAATGTTGCCTGACTAGTCCTTTCTCCTTGAAAAAGGATTTTTGCAGGAGGAGAATCTCATCTTGAGTGATCTCTGACATATCCAACTTTGTCTCCAAGGGTCTGTTGATTGAATTAGATTGATATGGAAGTTTTATAGGAACGCTCTCTTCCAAACTGGGAGTTTCCTCCAATTAGGGGTGGGGATGGTCAGACTCAAAAAGCAATTCTGATATATTATCCTTACGGTGCTTTTTGGAGCCAACGCCATAGAGGCAAGATTGGCTCTAATAAACTTTATCTACAGAGGATGCTGCTAATCCTGCGCATGGAAACATTTCGAAAGAGCCCTAGTCATAAATCTATTAGGAAATTTGAGAGGAACCGCAACAGTAAAATAACAACGCTATTTTCACTATTCAAAAACGAATGGAATCTAACATGACTTTAGATACGATTCTAGTCTTAGATTTTGGGGGTCAATACACTCACCTAATTGCAAAAAGAGTGAGAGAGCACAACGTCTTCTCCGATATAGTCTCCTACGACATCTCACCAGATGACCTCCAAAATTTGCGAAAGGAGTTCAATGTTAAAGGACTTATTCTGTCAGGTGGACCTCAAAGTGTCTTTGACCTTAATTCTCCGAAAATTGATTCGAAGATCTTAGAGCTAGATCTACCTGTTTTAGGATTGTGCTATGGTCATCAACTTATTGCCCTTCTCACTGGAGGGTCAGTCAAGCCAGCACGCAAGAGAGAATTCGGAATAACCTACGCTTCAATTAGTAAACCTGTAGGCGTATTGAAGGGGCTGGAGAAGAAGGAGAAAGTTTGGATGAGCCACAGCGACATTGTAGGTAAACTCAGAGATGATTTCGAAGTTTTAGCTCATACTATTAACTGCCCAGTTGCTGCCTTTCGCCACAAGAAATGCCCGATATACGGATTGCAATGGCACCCTGAAGTTATTCACACCGAAAGAGGATACAAAATGCTTAGGAACTTCTTATTTGAAGTTTGTCGTTGCAGGGCAAACTGGACAATGGAGGATTTCATCGAAAAAGCTGTAGATGAGACAAGACGGATCATAGGTAATGGAAAGGCAATAATGGCTTTCAGTGGAGGTATAGATTCTAGTACTGCAGTTGCCTTAGCGGCTAAGGCTATAGACAGAAACCTTACAGCTGTGTTTGTAAATCATGGGTTCATGAGGGAAGGTGAACCTGAATCGGTTAAGCATGCCTTTGCGAAGTTTGACTTCCGCCTAGTAACTGTCGATGCAAGAGATAGATTCTTGAAGAGAGTACAAGGTATATCTAATCCTGAGCAAAAGAGGAAGATCATCGGAGAGGAATTTGTTCGTGTTTTTGAGGAGGAAGCACGAAAGGCAGACGCGGAATATCTTATACAAGGAACGATCTATCCTGACAGGATTGAATCCGGATTCCGGAAGTTCTCAGACAAGATAAAGACGCATCATAATGTCGCTGGACTGCCAGCAAGGATGGAGTTTGTAGCAGTTGTGGAACCGCTAAGAGACCTTTACAAAGATGAGGTTCGGAAAGTTGCCAAAAAACTAGAGCTACCCGATAGAATTGTCAAAAGGCAACCATTTCCCGGGCCTGGATTAGCTGTGCGTGTGTTAGGAGCAGTGACTCAGAATAAGTTGAAAATTGCTAGAAAGGCGGACGCTATAGTCACCGAGGAGGTTGAGAGGGCAGGACTTGGAGACGACCTGTGGCAGTATTTCGCTGTATTAACTAACACGAAAAGCACGGGAGTTAAAGGAGATTCCAGAGCTTATGGTTATGTAGTAGCTGTACGGATTGTTGAAAGCAGAGAGGCTATGACAGCCAGTTTCGCAAAGATTCCGTATAAGATTTTGGAGAAGATTTCTTCGCGAATAACAAATGAGATACCTGAAGTGACTAGAGTCACATATGATCTCACCAACAAGCCACCCGCAACGATTGAATGGGAATAGAATTCTCTTATCCACACATTTGAGAAGCCTACATGTTCAGATGGTTGAACAAGCTTTTTTAGTTGAGTTGAGTCAACCAATAGTTTACTAGAAGGGTAGACACGGAATTGAAAGCTCTGATTCTAGCAGGAGGGTTTGGTACAAGGTTACGTCCTTTAAGTTGTACGAGACCAAAGCTTCTCTTTCCAATAGCCAACAGGCCACTTCTCGATTTGATAATTGAAAGACTTGCGAAAAACGGCGTTGAAGAAGTCATCCTCGCAGTCAACTTCATGGCAGAACGTCTGGAAGCGGTCTTTGGAAAGACAAGATATGGAGTAACGCTGCACTATTCCAGAGACAAACCTCCAAAGAGGGAAACTCCAAATTCTCAGAAGTCCTTAGGCACAGGGGGACCAATAAGGCAAGCTGAGAAGCTTCTTGGAAAGGAAGAGCCTTTCTTCGTGTTAAACGGTGACATCTTAGCTGATGTAGATTACTCGGAGATCTTAGAGGCCCATCAAAGCTATGATGCTACTGCAACTTTGGCGCTCCACAGAGTTGAAGATCCAAGTCGCTTCGGAGTAGTCAAGCTAACGAAGGAGAATCGTATTGAGGCGTTCGTCGAAAAACCTAAGAAGAACACTCCAAGCAATCAGGTAAATGCAGGTATCTATGTTCTTGAACCAGATATTTTCCAATATATTCAAGCTGGGAAAAGATGCTCCATAGAACGGGAAGTGTTTCCGAAGTTGGCTGAAGAAAGAAAACTTTTTGGTCACGAAATTAAAGGGCTATGGGTAGATGTCGGAAAACCGGCCGACTACATAAAAGCTAATGCGCTATGGCTCGCAGCAAGGTCAAAAGACGGGCGCTCAACGAAGATTAGTGCTTTGAGAGGGACAAAAATCAAAGAAAACGTGGCAATTGGATCAGGCGTACAGTTTGGAGAGATATCGATAATAGGGCCAAATGTGTCAGTTGGGAAAGAAGTTCGCGTTGGAAATCGAGTCCACATTGAGAACTCAGTGATTTTCCCTCATACTACAATCTCAGATTATTCAACCATCAAAGGTGCTGTGTTGGGAGAACATGTTACTCTTGGAAGGAATGTGAGGATTGAGGAAGGGTGTTTAGTGGGTGATTACGTCACTATTCAAGATAATACTACCCTAAGTCAGAATGTCAAAGTATGCCCTTCAAAGAAGGTCGATGAGAGAACAACTACATCACAATGTATAGTGTGAAGGAGATGCAAGGATTGGAGAAGCCTAGACGTCTGTTTGGGACGAACGGAATCAGGAAAATTGTCAACAGAGAACTAACACCAGAATTTGCAGCAAAGATCGGTGAGGCAATAGGTTCATTCTTCAGACAAGGCAATATTCTCATAGGATATGACGGTAGAAAGAGCAATATAATGCTAGTTAATGCTGTTACGAGTGGGCTTCTTTCAACAGGCTGCAAGGTTTATGATGGTGGAATGGCACCTACACCGTGCATTCAATATGCGGTGGGAAACCACAAAATGGATGGCGGGGTAATGGTTACGGCCTCCCACAATCCGCCAGAATATAATGGAATAAAGGTTATGTGGAATGATGGGGTGGAAATTACAAGCCGACAAGAAAGAGAGATTGAAGATCTATTCTTCAAAGAGAGAATTAGACTTGCTAGCTGGGAGTGTATTAAACAAAGATTTTCTCTACTTGGACTACTGGACGAATACAGAGAATCAATAAAACGACACATAAATGTGGCTGAGATCAGAAAGCGGCATTATCATATCGTTGTAGATGCAGGCAATGGGGTGGCTTCTTTAGTTATTCCGTACTTGGCGAGAGATTTAGGTTGCAAGGTGACGACGATTAATGGCGACATTGATGGAACCTTCCCTGGAAGAATGCCGGAACCTAGACCTGAAAACTTAGGTAGCTTGGCCGCGACTATCACAGCGATTGGAGCAGATATTGGCGTCGCTTTTGATGGTGATGCTGACCGTTCCATCTTTGTGGACGACGAAGGTAAGGTTCAATGGGGGGATAGATCTTTTGCTCTGATTGAAGAAGATTTTCTAATGATGAATCAGGGGGAAACAATTGTTACACCGGTCAGCTCTTCACAGGTAGTTAAAGACATCGCTGAAAAATATGAAGGAAGACTTGTTTGGACAAAAGTGGGAAGCATCATAGTCTCTCATACAATGAAGAGATTGAAGGCAAAACTTGGAGGCGAAGAAAACGGTGGTGTATTCTATGGTCCCCATCAACCTGTGAGAGATGGGGCAATGTCAACCGCGCTGATTCTTAGTATAATGGCTAAGGCTGATGAGACCCTCTCTGAGCTCTTTGAAGCCTTACCGAGATACTATCTTGTCAAAGACAAGGTGGTGTGTCCAACTGAACAGAAAATCAATGTCTTTAAGACTTTGAACGAGGAAGTTAATCACCTAAACCCGGAGAGAATTGACGGAGTGAAACTATGGTTCCCAGATAATAGTTCAATCTTGATTAGACCAAGCGGAACCGAGCCCATTTACCGCTTCTATGCTGAGGCAAAGACAAAAGAGAAAGCAGTAAAGTTAGTAAAGGAATATAAGGAGAAACTTCAACACCTCATAAGCCCCCGTGAAAAATAGTAGGGGGTTTTGAATTTACCAACCTTCTCTTGTCAAATCCTATTGGGGCTGCAAAGATGCTTAACATAATGGAAGTCAGCGAAGAAGACGTTGAGAGTTACGAAGGGCGGGGACGCTACAGTGTAACTATAGTTGAGTGTGGCGGACTAGGCATCTCACATGCATATCTATTTGGCAACGCTGGATTCAAGGTTATATGTGCAAACTCGAATCCGCACATGCTTAAACAGCTGACCAAAATCAGAAGAAGGTATCTTGAAGATGAATGTTCGGAAGATGTGAAGAGAGAGAAATCTTTCGCAGTGACTTCAAGTATCAGAAAAGCCGTGTCGACAAGTGAGATTATAATTATTTCCACAGAGGCAGTAATCGACAAGAGAGGGAGGACAGATTATTCATCACTTGAGAAGACATGTAAGGAAGTTGGCATGGGGCTGAACAGGGGATCCTTAGTGATTTTCGTCACTCAGACTGGACCGGGGATTATTGAAGACATTATGCGCAGTATTCTGGAGAGAACCTCAGGGCTTGAAGCAAGCAAAGATTTCGGTCTGGCATCTAGCCCAGCGAAAGTCAGGTCGGGAAAGAATTTCGAAGTCTCTGATGCTGTAAGAGTTGTGGGGGCGATTGACAGCACAAGCCTCAAAATAGCTAGACTGATCCTAAGCAAAATCCAATCAGAGATTGTTGAGGTAAGCAATATTA
Organism: Candidatus Bathyarchaeota archaeon; assembly: GCA_004376645.1. Lineage (GTDB taxonomy): Archaea > Thermoproteota > Bathyarchaeia > Bathyarchaeales > SOJC01 > SOJC01. Next base: position 2,109 of record SOJC01000100.1, on the reverse strand, counting down.
GAACTGTCGAAGCCTTAGGGCTTTTCAGAGAAGCGAAAAATGAAGTCAATCTAGCGATAGCAAATGAATTTGCTATGATGTGTGAGAAATTCAAGATAGACTTTCTTGAAATCTTGAAGGCTGCCGAGCGAAGTCGGATATTTTCCTTACCTTCACCAGGTCTGGTTGCTGACTCAATACGAAGTAACTATTATCTTCTTCTAGAGGAATCTGAAAATGCAAACTTGAGTCCTCGGTTGATGCTTGTTGCGAGAAAGATCAACGATGAAATTGTAGACCAAATTTTTCGATTGATTAAGGACGCTCTAAAAGTTTGCGGGAAAACTGTTAGAAGATCAAAGGTTTCTGTAATTGGCATTTCTCAGAAGGCAAATTGCAAAGTAGCCCCAGGAGCTTCAAGAAGGAACCTTGTTAATTTTCTCAGAAAAAAAGTGAGGACAGTTCAAGTCTATGACCCTTTCTTTTCAAGAAAGGAGTTGGTTGAACTCGGCTTTGAAGCAGATGACTTGTCTAGGGTGGTGGAAGGGACAGATTGCTTGATTATTCTGGTTGGACATTCTAGGTTCGAGCGACTTAGCCTGAAACGAGTGAAACTCTTGGCCAAGAAGTCACCAGCGCTTGTTGATGTTACTCACATCATAGATCCACTTAAAGCGAGGAAGTATGGATTTGTATATCGCGGTTTGGGAAGAGGGTAAACAACATGAGCAAACTTGGCGTGGCAGTTATCGGAGTAGGTTTCTGGGGCAAAAACCACGTGAGGGTTTTCAGCGAGCTAGCGGAAACTGAACTCTTGGCGGTCTGCGATGCAAATGAAGAAAGAGCGAAAAGCATTGGCGAAAAATACGGTGTTGAAGCCTACAGCGACAGCAAAGAATTGCTGAAGCGGAAAGATATTGAAGCAGTCAGCATCTGCACATGGACTACAACTCACGCTGTTGAAGCTATGCGAGCGCTTAAAGCTGGAAAGCATACCTTTGTTGAGAAACCGCTGGCTAGTACGATTAAAGAAGCAAGGCGAATAGTGGATTTCGCAAGGCAAAGAAGGAAGCTTTTGGCAGTGGGCTTTATTGAGAGGTTCAATCCAAGCGTTCAACGAGCCAAGAAATTATTATCTAAAGGAGAGATCGGTGAACTTGTCTCAGCTACTGCAAAGCGAGTTTCACAATGGCCAGAAAGAATTGGTGACGTAGGAGTAGTCAAGGATTATGCAATCCATGAAATCGACATTATGCGGAAGATCTTTGAAGATGATCCTATAGCGGTCTACGCGAAGGTTGGCAGTCTGAAACACGTGAAATATGAAGATTACGCCCAAATAATGCTTACATTCCGACATGGAAAGACTGCATTCATAGAAGCAAACTGGCTCACACCATACAAGATCAGAAAGCTGTCACTCACCGGCAGTGACGCCATAATGGAACTTGACTATCTGACACAAGAGATCATCGTAGAAACGTCAAAAAGAACCACAAAACCCAGATACGAGTGGAGAGAACCATTAAAATTGGAGCTGCAGCATTTTGCGCGGAAGATGCTTAAGAACGAGGAACCTGAGGTTACAGGTGTTGACGGCCTTAAGGCGCTCATAATCGCTGAAGCTGCCATAGAATCCTCTAAATCTGATCATTCCATTAGGTTGAACTTCGACAAATTGAGCTAATCCGTCTTATTCAGTTCTGCTTTAAGGTTGAACGGTTTCCCTTCGACAAGAACTCTCTTAGGAATCTCGCTCCTCCATTTTCTTAAGAAAGGCATCTCATCCTTTCTCTCACGAAGTTCATCAGGCAGCATCTCAGGTATCTCATCTCGAATTGGATACCAACGTAGACATTTCGGACAAATAATCACCCCTTCCACAATCTCATCCTTCTCCTCAAAAACGTGAAGTTCCAAAGGATAGTGTTTATCAATAGGACAAGCTAAGATATCCATCAGCTTTTTCTTCATCCGGAACTGTCTCCTTCACCACAAGCAACTTTGCATTTGGTTCACTTAAAAGACTTACGTAGCAGGTTGCGCTGGCAACTGCGTCCTTCTGCTTGCTCTAATTTACTGCAAGCGTACAGGGCAGCAAAACAAGTTCATAATATTCATATGGGATTA
>SOJC01000004.1 GCA_004376645.1 Candidatus Bathyarchaeota archaeon | reverse complement strand
AATCTCAACTTGTTTCTCTGCTTCCTTTAGAGTAACCACATTTTCTTTCTCAGCAGCCATTCAAACACTTCTCCATATGCTAATTACGCGCCAAGTTTAAGGTTTACGAGGTTAATATGCATGCATGCGGCAGAATGATTATTGACTGAAACTCCGGAACTATAGGACATACATGTGAGTACAAGTCTTCTTATTTCGAATCTCCCTGCGAAAAGGTTCGAAGATAACCCAACTAGGAGAATCTGTAGACCTAGAAGTACACCAATGTATGCATGCACTAAGCGCACGCAAAGAAGAAGGATGTTTTCATTTTAGAAAGCAACGAGGATGTCTGCTATGAGATGGGAGATGATAGCTCCTAGAAAAGCTATGACAGCGTACTTCAAGCCACATAGCCAACTATTTTCTCTACTTATTCTACCTACATAACTTCCCAGTGTGAAGGCGATTAGGACACCTAGCACAAAGGCAACGATTATTGCTATGGTCATGTTGAGAAGTACAAACGGAATGAGAAGTGCAATTGACACTGCAACTGAGCATAAAAAGGCAAAGGCACTATTCATATAGATCTCCGTCTTTGAGTGCACATTTGTAGTTGCTCCATGCTCAACAATCTCAAGAATTTGCAACCCTCTCTCTGCAGATTGAGACATGTAGAACCCGATGGAATTGCCAAATGCATTGGCAAAACCTCCAATGACACCAGCAATCATAACGAGTCTTGGATCAGTAGTAGCCTCAGCAACACCTATTATCAGCCCCAAGCTCATAATCAATCCATCAGCAAGACCGAAAGATATCCCCTCCAAGCGGTAACTAGTTACATGATTATGTATCTTTGTCATCGTGGCTCAAGCCCACTCTGAATTCACACACCTATAATGGTTATGTACACGCGTAATTGAGGCTGCGACTGCTTCGACGAAACCTGTCAACCTCAAATTTGTTCCGCAATCTCCTTTCCAAAATCTCTGCATTTAATGAGCTCTCCATCTAGAATTGGCCCTTTCATCCCTTGAACTTTTATTGACAAGCCTGGAACTATCCGTTTTAGGCTTGAAGCCTTTTCACTTATTCTCTTTTCCATCTTCTTTACTGCCTTCTCACAGTCAGCTTTTATGTATGTATCAAAAACTGCATACGATTTCCCATCCAACTGGAGCTTGCCAAGTTTGTCTATGAACTTCCTTATGCCCCTAGTTGGTCCACCAAAATGGTTAGGGGAGCCTATCAAGATCACGTCGTAGTCAGCTATTCCAATTAAGTCAACTTTCTTCAGTTCACTGAGGGCGGCTTCTATTCCGTTGACCTCTTCAATTCCTTCTATAACGCTCTCCGCCACGAGCTTGGTGTTACCATACTTTGACTCAAAGGTAACCATTATTTTTGCCATCAAACTCACCGTGCATTATGGTAATATATCATGCCTTATGCTTCCAATTAATCTTTTAGGAGTTACGGAAGAAACTCTTATCAAAAAAGCCCTAGAGACACAATGTTACGAATGCGTACGCTAAGCTGCGGTTTATAGTCTTTTAGATGCACTTCAGAACTAAGAGACATCTGTCAGTTTTTGCCAACTTCTTCGTCAATAGCCTTCTGTAACCTGCCGAAGGACAGCGCCTTTTGACTTTCGTTTGCAGTCAAATAACCTTTAGCTAGGTCTTCAACAGTAGATTCTAGAAGAATCATAAATTGTGTGAAGGCGAATTCTCGTTTTGGGTCTTTCTCTTGTTTACCGTAGACAGTATCTAAAAGGTCTTCAATCATCTGATCCATCCCGTAAAGTTTTAAGTGGAGCAATTCATGAATCACAAGTTCTTCTAGGTTTTCGCACTTCGGAGTCTGATTCACCATTAGGACCGCCTTCTTATCCTCCAGGTCAATCTTCACATCCCCCGATTTCTTCCATGGAGTTTTAACTATCTTGATCCTTATGTCCCAGTCTCGCAATCTCAATATGCCCTGCCACTTTCTGAGGTTCCCTTCTACCTCGCTTTCACTGACCTTCACCATGTTGACCTCCTACTATATACTGTAGGATAGAAAATGATCTTAGACAAATCTTTTGCTCTCCACTATGTTGGAACGGCGGCAGAGAAAATGATCTATCGAAAATCTCATCATCTGATGAATCTAAGTATGTAATCATTCACGGTTTGCAGGAATGTCTCTTCTAATTCAATATGATAATGTTCTGCCAGTACAAAGATTGTGTAAAGCATGTTTGAAAGATCCTTAGCTAGCGTCTCCTTCGTTCCAGGTTTCTCACTGGATCTAGGGTTCTCCAACGCCTTGACTGCTGAGGCTACTTCTCCCGCTTCTTCGAGCAGATCCGTAACAGTCACAAAAGGTGTCCATCTTTCTCCTCTCTCAGGTTCAAGATTGTCATTGATTTTCCTAAAGTTCTTCCAACAGATATGCTGAGCATCACGTAAGGTAACAGCCAAATAAGTCACCAGTTTTGAATTGGGCAAGCATGCTTAATAGCTACAGGGTTTCGGATTTAGATCTTGACCTATCGACAGAAGATACTCGCGAGAAACTTGAATTTGATAATGCTGAATTTCACGATCCATCTATTTTATGGACAGAACAAGCATTGACCTCTTTTTCTTTGCTCATCAATCCACGCTTTGAGTCCAATCTCCTTCATTCTCTTCAAATTCTCTACAGTTCGCTTATGATGAGGAACACCATCAGAGCAAAATTCATTCAAGATTGAACATGGAAAGTCTCTGCACTGAAAACAGTGCTGAAGCTCTTTCTTCTTGGCGCAGAGCATCATCTTGCAGTCGGAACTCCAATGTGTGTCAAGAGAGCCTCTACATCCATCACACCTGATCTGATCTGGCATTAGAGTCTCATCGCGTTCTTTCCTAAACCACTCTAATATCTCACCCATCAGCTTTTTGTTACCATGACCGGCTTCATATATATCGCATTTTGCGCAGTTCAAACCACAAACCGAAATATCCCATTTCGCCTTTTCTTCAATCTTCATTTTCCAATCCTCTTACCAGCGTATCACAGGAGTTGTGTGGACAATTATTAATAGACATTCTTTCACTATTAGGAGGCGAACCTGTCTAATGTTCTATTGAATGGTAGGGGAACGATTTGGGAAGAGGAGTTAGAAACTTGAGAAGTCAACGAATTGTCTCTTCAGGAGGCGTAATCTTCAGAACTACGAATGGAGAGTTTGAGGTGGCCTTGATCTCCAGGGGTAAGCTTTGGTGTCTGCCAAAGGGTTTGATTGAGGCATGTGAAACCGCTGAGGAAACTGCTCTGAGAGAAATCAGAGAAGAAACCGGACTTACAGGTGAAATATTAAAGAAGATCGGAAAGATCCATTATGACTTCATAAAAGAGAAGCACTTCTTCAAGACTGTTCACTTCTACCTTCTGAAATTCATAGAGGGCTCCATAGATGATCATGATTATGAGGTCGACACAGTGAAATGGTTTCCCATATCTGACGGTCTTCAGATTCTAACATACCCTAACGAAAAGAGAATCTTAGAGAAAGCAAATAAAATATTAAGTCAGGAACATCTGCTGTGATTGCGTGTGCGAACACTGTGGTGATTAGTTTACGCTAACTCGTTTGATGAGAGTAGGCGGTGTAAACTTGAGCCCGTATCTTATCAGTTCTTCCCTGATCAAGAGAGGCGAACTCAGCAGCTTCCTGATCCCGTTAACATGAGCTGCTCCTGTTAAAGCCAATACTTCTATACTGTTACCCTTGTCTAGTTTCTGGGTCACAATCCACGCTAACCTAGCGGCCATCAGCGCGTTTCGCTCATCAATTAAAACCCGCCAGACATGGGGAGCCCTTGCACGTAAGACCTCAAGCCTCTTCTCGTGACGATTCATAACCTCGTCTTTGAATCCTTTCTCCCACAGCCATACTTCATTATCGATTCGACGGGTGAATGGAAAACCTGCAAAAGAAAGCCAGAATCGAGAAGGAGGTGTCAAGCTCCTGACTCGAGTTGAAATCTCCCTCTCAGACATATCGATGAGCCAAATATTCGCGTCCACATTGCCCAAAGCATCAGTTGCACCCACGAACTCACATCTTCCTGCACAGCCTGATCGCTTAGAACAGTGAACACATCGACTACTCAAGAGTTGAAATCTCTGTATGTCAAGTTCTATAGCCAAGTCGGTCGGCTTCAAGTTCCTTACTGTATCGTAAGCTTCAAGCAGGCTACGTCTTGTGAAGTGGGCTGTGCCTAGCATGTTGACATAATTGTTGTGGTCTACATCGATGATCTCGGTTTCCATAATAGGCGGCTTCTCCTATTATTCGATCTTTATAGTACGCTTCTCGTCTTCTTTGCGCGTTTGAATCTTAGGGATGTCGATCTTCAATACGCCGTTTTTGCAGGTCGCAGTGGCTTTTTCAGAGTTGAGACTCTCTGTCTGAAGCTTTAATTTCTTGTAGAAATCCTTGGCTTTCACCTCGAGGAAACCCTCTGAGATATCAAGTTGAATGTCTCCCTTGTCGACGCCTGGCATCTCAATGTAGATTTTGACGTTGTCTTTCTCGTCGAAGACATCAGTTAGAGGTTCACGTTCTTCTTTTATCGCAGTCTTCGGTATGTTTGTAGGATTGGCGCTGAATCGAAACGTTCCTTGGGCTACGTAACCTTTCATTCCAGGTCTATCTATAGGTCTAATCTTCCAGTTGCCTTTGAGTTTGCCACTCTTGATTTCTTCTTCAAAACGCTCCATCTCTCTGAACATTTGCTGTATCAAGCGATTGTGGAAGCTGTCGCTGTCTCTGAAGAAATCATCATATTCAAAGTAGTTCAATCTTTCACCTCCCTTCGATATTTTCAAACATTTCTCGTAGGTGCCTCAATACCAAGTTGACCATAAAACTGGCTTCTCCGAATTCTGAGCAGTGATATCTCCCGTTGGAGCCTTTCTTGAGGAGTCCACATTGCTGAAGTTTTCTTGTGCTTTCCCAAACTAGTTTGGGGTTGAGATCTAGGTCTCGAATGAACTCTGAGAATCCCTTCGTCAAATCTTCTTCCTCTATCAGAAGTTTCATCATCATCAATCTGTTTCTGTGTGAGAGAGCGTCAAAGAGTCTGGAGAAGCTGTGGAAGTCTTGTTCGAGAAATGCTATTTCGTCTCTTAGAATGTTTTTTTGCCATTCTTCTCTTGAGAGGGGTACTTCGAAGACTATCTCGTTGCTTCTTGTTAATACTAGTTTCATGTTCGCTAGTGGATTTGTTGTTTTTCTGGCAGGTTTATGTGGTGTCGTTCTTGTTTGGTGGTCGATTGATAAGCAGATTACTTCGTCGAAGAATTTTTCTAGATCTAGTGTTTTTTCAGGGGTGCAGGGTTTGCATTCTATTGCAACTCTGCGGGTTGGGCTCCATCCGACGACGTCGATTAGGTGGTTTTTGAGCTGGAATTTTTCGTATATCTCTGCGTTTGTGAATCCTTTTTCTTCTAGGATGGCTTTAGCTTGTCTTATGGATATTGTGTTGCTTGGCATTGGGTTTTTTCTTCCATATGTTTATTACCATTAGGTAATAATGACTTACCGAAAGGTAATATTTAAACGTTGTGAAAAACGATTTAAGAATAGAACAGACAATAATCAATGAACCATTTTGTCCCTCCACGAAGCCATGCTATACGAAACATTACCCCAAAACAAAGTCCACTGCTACCTATGCGCCCGCCACTGCACAATAAACGAAGGAAACACAGGATTCTGCCAAGTCAGAAAAAACATAGAAGGAAAACTCTACTCCTTAAACTACGCCAAAGCATGCTCCACCTGCATCGATCCCATAGGCAAAAAACCCCTATCCCACTTCCACCCCGGAGCCATCGTAATGTCAATAGCGACAGTAGGCTGCAACTTCCGCTGCCAATTCTGCGACAACTGGATGATAAGCCAAGAAACAACAATCACAGACCAAAACTTTCCACCCCAAGAAGTCGTGAAATCAGCAAGAGACAACCACTGCCAAGGAATAAGCTACACATACACCGAACCCACAATATTCTTCGAATACGCCTACGACACCGCAAAAATCGCTAAAGGCGTGGGCTTCTTCAACACCTTCGTCACAAACGGATACCTGACAACTGAAGCAGTGAAAACCATCGCACCTTACCTTGACGCAGCCACAGTAGACTTTAAAGGAGCGGCAGACCCGGAATTCTACAAGAAATTCTCCTCGGTACCCTCAGTAGAACCCATCTTCGAAGCACTAAAGGAGATGAAGCGAAACAACATCCACATAGAAATTACCAACCTCATAGTACCCAAACTGGGAGACTCGATGGAGAAATTAAAAGAGTTAGCCACTTGGATAAAGAGCAACCTCGGCCAAGATACACCATTCCATCTATTGAAATTTCATCCTAACTTTAAGATGACTAGCCAACCCTCCACTCAAAGTAAAACGCTGGAGAAAGCCTACGAAATGGCTCGCAAAGAAGTTGGCCTGAACTACACCTACTTGGGAAATACGCCAGGGCACCGCTACGAAAACACCTACTGCCCCAACTGTAACGAACTACTAATAAAACGCTTCAGCTTCGAGATTCTCCAATGGAACATCGACAAGAATATGAAATGTCCAACCTGCGGGCACAACATACCGATCATAGGACGGCTCCATCCTGCAGGCGGAGCATCCCACCCTTATGGACTATTCTAATAACTACAGGTCTCAAAGGAGTCGCAGAAGGTTCTACTGCACAAACCTTCTGCCGCCATGAAGCAGAGGCAATCCAACAAAATAAAAACATCTCTAACTATCTTACTTACAGATGGACAATCTATGTGGCAGACTCCAAGACCAGACTCGATAGCAATTCTGAAAGACAAGAAAGCTCGCTCAAGCCTAGCCCGATACTTTGACGTGATGCAAAACGACAAGACAGCGAAGTTCCTCATAGCCAAGAAGCTACAAGCTGGCTTTCATAAGACCGACTCAACTCAGAAACTGTGGACGATTCACAAGCAAGGGCTGAAGACGTTTTCCCAACTTGAGAAGAGAGTCGACAGCCACCTGATAAACTTGGAAGATCTAAAAACGCCCACAAACTCCTTCTTAGATCTAAAGGTTGAGATTGCAAATCGAATTCTGAGGAGCTGTTGCTTCTGCACTCGTCAATGCAAAGTCAACAGAGAGGAAGGTGATCTAGGATACTGTAGATGCGGCAGCCAAATCACAGTTTCCACAATATTTGAGCACATGGGTGAAGAACCGGAGTTGGTGCCCTCTGGAACCATATTTACCCTTGGATGCACTATGCGTTGTCTTCACTGTCAAAACTGGACTATATCCCAGTGGATGGAACATGGTGAGATCTACTCTCCTGCAAGACTTGGAACTGCCGTTGAACATCTGCGTCTCAATGGTTGCAGAAACGCAAATCTGGTGGGTGGAGACCCAACACCCTGGCTCCCCAATTGGCTCCAAGTCTTCAAAGAAGTCGAAGTTAACATGCCAGTTGTTTGGAATTCCAACTCTTACTACAGTAGAGAGACAGCTGAACTCCTTGCAGGATTTGCAGATGTTTACCTTCTCGACTTCAAATACGGAAAAAACGAATGTGCCAAGCGCATATCCGATGCTCCTTCATATTGGGAGGCGTGCACACACAACCATAAGTACGGAAAGGAATTCGGTGAGCTCATCATTCGAGTCCTAGTTTTACCCGACCACCTACTCTGCTGCACCACAAGAATATTGGAATGGATAAGTGAAAAACTTGGAGTTGCAACCCGAACAAACATAATGTTTCAATATAGACCTGAATGGCGTGCCAGAGAAATCCCTGAACTAGGACGGCGACTCACATCAAAGGAAAGAGAAGAAGCCATCCAAATTGCCCGAAAAGCAGGGTTAACCAACTTCCTGACATAAGAGAAACGAAACTGTAACCAAAAGCTATTTTTCTATGAACTAGTCTCTAGTGTCTCGGAAGAAACATAGAATGCCATACTGTCCAGAATGTGGCGGCGAGATGAAGTACATCTCCATGACAAAACGCTATGCATGTAAGAGCTGCGGCCTCTCAGTGACTCATCAAGAGCTGATCGAGTTGAGACAACAACTCCGCCCAAAGCTTGAGTCAGACCTAGAAGAGAGAAAGAGAAGCCGCAAAGAATATCTGAAATGGTGGCTCAGCAAGAAGAAGTAGAGAACAAGAAACTGCATGGCGTCTAACCTAGCATAGACAATCGATTTTTATTCCCTTTCCCTACAACTATAGTTTTAACTTACATTACAAAGTGGGTTTAGAATGGCAGTAGGGGTAGAAATCATTTCAATCGGCAACGAGCTGCTCATTGGAAAAACTCTCAACACAAACGCTCATTGGCTTGCCAAGAGGATAACATCCCTCGGCCTCAAGGTAAATCGAATAACAGTTGTCGGCGATGATGTGAAGCAGATCGCTGAATCTCTGAAAGAGGCCATAAACCGGAATCCCCAGTTCATACTCACCACTGGTGGTCTAGGACCTACATTTGACGACAAGACCTTCGAGGGGATCGCAGAGGCCTTCAAATGTGAGGTGAAGGTGGACCCGAGGGCTTCAAAAATGGTTCGTGAAAAGTATATTGAGTATGCGCAGGAGATGGATTGCGGAAAATTTGAATTAACCCCTGCTCGGATGAAGATGGCTACGATCCCCGAAGGTGCAGAGCCTCTGAGCAATCCTGTGGGAACAGCGCCAGGCATATCCATCCGACGGAGAGAACTCGCGGTTTTTGCTTTACCAGGGGTACCATCCGAGATGAAAGCAATCTTCGAGGAATCTCTTCTACCCATGCTGAAAGCTGCAGCTGGCACTCTGACCTATTTTGAGATGAGCCTCTTTGTCTCTGGAATTATGGAGTCTGAGATCGCGCCTTTCATAGATAACGTTATGCACGATAATCCTCACATTTACATAAAGTCTCATCCGCTAGGTGCTGAAAGAAAGCCAAAGGTAGAGTTACACCTCTCTACGACGGCGAAGAGTGTGGAGACGGCGAAGAAACGGGTTGGTAGAGCCTTGATTCAACTCACGGAGATCGTTGAGGCAAAGGGTGGAACTGCCAGAATGTCAGGCAAGAACTTGTAGTTGAATGGAAATCCTTTTTTCCTTGGCGAGTATCTACTGCTTGGTTGCGATGAGAGTGCAGGCTGGACTCTGACCATAGGATGATTGAGATCCAAGTCCCGAAGCAACCAATTTACAAAATAGGGAACAACTGAGGAACAATCTTATGTATATCCTGTTTATTGTCGGCACGGCTGGTTCTGGAAAGAGCCTTCTCGCATCTGCCTTTTCTGAATGGTTGAAGATTTCAGGCCAAGATGTGGCTCTACTCAATTTGGATCCAGGCGTAGTAACTTTGCCTTACACGCCTGATGTAGACATAAGGAATTATGTCAGCATCGAGAAGCTGATGAAAGAGTATAAGTTAGGGCCAAACGGAGCTTTGATTCTGGCTGCAGATCTCATAGCTGATCAGGTCGAAACGTTGAGTTCAGAGATCCAAGAAATCGGTGCTGACCTGACAATAGTGGATACTCCTGGACAGATTGAACTCTTTGCCTTCAGAGCTAGTGGTCCGTATATTGCGAAGGAGCTGATTGGAGAGTCAAAGGTTATACTCTACCTCTTTGATTCAGTATTCTCGTCAACCCCTCTCAACTACGTGTCAAACCTTTTCCTATCAGCAGCAGTCTATAACCGTTTCCTACTCCCTCAAATCCACATACTCTCAAAATGCGATCTCCTCCCAACAGAAAAAGTTGATTACATTGTAGAATGGTCTACCGACCCGGAGGTTCTAGAGAACGCTATTGACGAAGAACTTGAGGGAGCGAAACGGTTGCTGAGTCGAGATATGACAAATTCCATCAATCGTCTAGGACTGCATTTTCTCCTAGTTCCTGTCTCAGCAAAGTCCAATGAGGGATTCATAAATTTAAACGCCTATTTAGAGCGAATCTTCGCAGGTGGAGACAAGTTTACCCAGTAGCGGATTCAAGATCTGTCAAGTAGAGTCCAAGCTGCAGCCAAAGCGCCAAACTCAGCCTTCTCCAAAGTGTCAGCGCTTCCAATCACAATTGCATCGTTCTCTCCAGGTTTCAGAGAATCCACAAGTCTCCTGTGGATCTCTGGAAAATCTTTGATCAGATCTCTACAATCTGGAGGAATTGTGAGTCTTCCATTTTTTGAGATGAGGGTTGTTGCTCCTTTGGCGCCAGCTAACAAAGCAGCATCCCGTTGTTCTATCCCGAACCTTACGTTACTGCTTCCATCTTTAACTAGTATGGCAACGTTGAATGGTGCAAGGGTTAAGCCGCTCTCCTTCAAAACAGTTTTTCGGGGAATAGTTGCATGCAGAGTACTCCAGAGTTTTCGACCTTTCCTTGAGAAGGCGCAACCCTTTCTGTCAACAACAATTAGAGATAAGCTCCTGAGTCTCTCAATTAAGGTTCGTGTGGCACCTTCTCCTAGCGTTAGTTTTTGGGAGAGCCTATTCCTGCCAATAGGCTTCTCCCCGAGTAGTTCGAGGGCTCTGATCACGTGTACAACTGAAAAAGACGGGGTGGGCCCTGGAGCTTTTTCACCTATTAGTTCTCTTAAAAGGTATTTCAAAAGCACATCCTCCTTTCAGTAAGTTGCCGAATGAAGGATTTCTATTTTTCTAAAGACTAAACGTTGAAGGGGCGTAAGATTAAAGAATGTCAAGGTTTGCTTTAATTGTGAACTTATGGGCCCGTAGCTCAGCAAGGATAGAGTGCAACACGTCTAAAGCACCGGGCTTTTAACCCGGGGGTCTCGGGTTCAATTCCCGACGGGCTCACCATCCACAGTGCGCATGCATGCATCAGATGGACGCGTCCTTTGCTGGGACGTGTTGTGTGTGGCAGCCTTTGAGGTTGGATATTATTCAATTCGGAATATTGTGCATGAGAAACATGGTTGGAATACGGTGGACTGAGAGATGATGACGGAGAAGAGAGTTGGCAAAGAAACGGTCACATAAGAAAGCAGTTCCTTCAGTCGAGTCCGAAAACTTTACGGTTTCTCATGCTTTCTCCAAAGCTCTTAAAGACAAAGAGAAGAGGAAATCTCATTCTCTACTTTACCATCTGAAACTCCGCAAGTAACCTTTGCCTATAATAGAGCCCTATAATGGTTCTCTACGGTAAGAATCGGTTGTAGTGGTACGGTTCTAATCGTTCAGTGCACTCCACTTTCTGGGGGTTCTAGAAAATTAATTTTGTTTTGATCATTACTGAGAGGAAGTGAGGAGGGATTGGAAATCTTCCTCCCAGCTACGTAAAGTCTTCTCCTTTCTCCAGCAAAGTGTCCAAGCAACAATATACAGTTGAGCAAATAAATGGGTTGCTACGCAGATCGTAATATGTCTTGTATGAATTATCTCAGGCTACCTAGCATTTCAACTAGGGAACTTCCCTTTTAGGATTCGCCGTTGACTCTCTTTATTGATGCAATATGTTTGAAGACATGGCCGTCTCTGCGGTGAACATGCTCATCATCATGTTCTGGACTATACTTGTTTTCATGCTGATTTCGGGTGCGGTGTGGCTGCGTTCACTGCGACACACCAAGAAAGAAGCCTAAAGCTAAATTTACAGGTCTTTCCTGGCTTAACTGTAGATGTCACGCCAAGAAGCTCAGCGATTTCTGTTCTTTCAAGTATGTTTCTGGATCAAGTTTCCATTTTTTAATGTTGAATTCTCCTCTTGTCTGAGCTAACTGCTTTATTAACTCTCCAGCTTCTCGGTTTCTCCACCAAGTTTCGCCATAATCTTGAGTCAACTTTGTCCTTAGGGTTGCGACTCTTACTGCTGCGATGACGTAGCTTGGAGAGTACATGTCGTAGTTAGGCATTATGTGATGGAGAACCCAGTAGATGCCAGGTGTCTTTATGAAGAAATGTTCAGTGAGTTCTTCCCATCTCAAAGCCGCTTTTTCTATTGTGTAATTGTTCTTCCAGAATTCCATCTTCATGATGCTGTTGGCTGCGTAGAAGGTCATGAAGGTGAGGTTCATGAATCTCACTCTGTCAACGATCTCTCTGACAGCAGCCTCTTCAAGCTTCAAATCTTCCCGGAGGAAAACAGGGTTTTCTGTGACGCTTTCTATGAGAATGCTGAAGGTTTCTGCCACGCTCATAGGAACGATGTATCGTTTCCAGACGGAGTCATCAGGGTTGGCGCTGATGCCATGTATACCATGGCCGAACTCGTGGAATATGCTTCTCGTATCTGTGAAGGGAGATACTCTGCGGTAGAGAATTCTAACATCATTAGGAATCTGAATGCCCCAACATGAAGCACTTGGACTCTTTTTCGGTCTGTCTTCAGCGTCAACTTTTATGGGTGAAATGTTGAAGCGTAGGTCTCCCAGGAACCTGCGGATTTCCTCTAGCGGATCTTTTCCTTCTAGATACTTGTCTAAGGGTTTGAATATTCGACCGCGCCAAGTGTAGAAGTCGTCGTAGTATTCAACCTTGTCCTTCTGGAGGATTTGCGGTGCAAAGTGATCTGCAGCGGAGAGGAAAGTCTGTTTAGCCTCGTCTCCAAGCTTCCTTAGGAGGTTTAACAGGTCATCATAGGATACCTGTTCCAGTTCCAAATAGCTTTCCAGAGGTGTCAGGTTATATCTTCTGTAGACTTCCCTAGAAATGTTCATTCTCTTCTCTACGAGATGGACGATCTTTTGGGCTTTTGCTATGAACTCGTCGAAGACTTCTTTACGTTTTTGGGAGTTATCCATTTGCGAGTTGAATTGACGCCAGTTTCCCCAATTCACTTTCTTGCCATTTATGAGATGTTTCTCTGACGAGATTTTCTCCATGCGTTGATCGTGGAAGTCGAGTTCAACCTCGAGTCTTTCTGCCTCAGCAATTGTCTCAACTGAGGCAAGATACATGCTTCTCGGGTCTGTGAACTCTTTCAAAAACTCTTTGCTGACCTTGGTGAGTTGCTGGGCAAGCTTTTTCATCAGTTCACGGTCGTAGGCTAAACCTGCATATTGCCTGTAGTACTGCTCTGAGATTTGACTGCTTAATTTTTCAAATTCAGAAGCTAGCTCTGCGAGAATCAAACTTGGTACGCTCCTCTCCTAGACTTTTAGCGTTGTGAATATAATCGTTTTGCGCTATCACGAGATAATGTTGTGATGTTACGAGGCTGTTAGAAGGTTTAATAGGCGATTTAAATAGTCTTATTTGGGAAAGAGGGTGACAAGCCGGAACTATATATTCCTTCTAATCCTTCTTGTTCTCTTCACATGTTTATATGGTTCACCAGCGAACACCTCTTCAACTCTATCTATTTCCTCCACCAACCATATTTCGGTAACATATCGGTCGCAAGAAACCCAATATTATTGTGGATCTGCAGTGGTTCAGATGGCCCTAACCTACTTAGACACTGCCGTTGCCCACCAGGACCAACTAGCAGGGGAAATGCAAACTGATCCTGAAGAAGGCGTTACTTACACAGATATGATGTCCAAGCCTTTTCATGATCGAGGCTTCTTGGATGTACGCGAGGACACCTTAGAACTAGACGATCTAAAGGTCAACGCTGAGAACGGACATCTCACGATAGTCCTCATCCACTTCAGCACAGCGCACCTATACCAGCATTATGTGCTTGTAGTTGGGTATAATGCCAGTGGAATATTCGTCCACGATCCATGGTTGGTTACGTGGGATCAGCCTAGTGGTAGAAAAACTGGAGCTGATGCCTTCATATCAACGGAGCTACTTGCAGATCTATGGGATTGTGATCCCTCACATTGGGCCCTCGTCATTCCATACATACAGGGGTCTGGAGCTTCTTCTGCTTGGT
>SOJC01000091.1 GCA_004376645.1 Candidatus Bathyarchaeota archaeon | reverse complement strand
TCATCTTCTTCAATCTTTCAAGATTCTCCAACAGAGAAGCTAAAACTGCATTGAGCTTCTGAAGCTCTTCAACATTCTCTTCATTTATGATTCTATTCTCAACTGTCTGTATCTTCATCAGCATAGTCCTCTCCAGAGATAGCATCTGCGCTTGACTTGTCGCCTTCTCTGCAGCTTCCCCTTCCTTTACAACAATAACTCGCTTTTCACACTTGCCACACCATAATTCTCCGCTTTGTACCCTAAACAATGGGGAGGCACAGACGGGGCATGCAAGCTCAGTAAGAGTTGCCCCCTGCTTCAGCAAGTCAACCATGTGTTGAATGTCCTTGATTTCTTTAGACAAGTTTAAAACCTCAAAGACTATATAATTGAATACTAATTTGAGGCTTACTCTCAATTTCAAGTATAGGGGCACCAACTATGGTGAGCAAGAAAAAAGCAAAAGAGTATGAAGAACGAATGGGACAAGCTAATACTGTGTTAGGCCAAGTCTCCGAGGACACAACCACACCACGTAACATAAGGCGTGCAGCTAAAGAATCTATAAATGCCCTTCAAACAGGAGAATTGACTCCTGCAGTGAGAGCTTCAAACGCCATCTCTATTCTTGACGAAATCCTTCAAGATCCAAACATGCCACCTTACACGCGAGTGAAACTCTGGAACGTAATGAGTCTACTAGAAGCCATCAAGGACTAGCGGAAAGCGAAAATTATGCTAGCAGACGCCTAAACACAGCATCTGCAACGTTTTGTCAGTTGAAACACCAAATAACCTGCAAACACAGAGAGACGCTAAAGATATATTACAGATAGGCAATTGTGTGTAAGGTCTCTGGAGGATGCCTCTTGAATTATGACGTAATAATCGTAGGCGCAGGGCCAGCGGGCATCTTCTCCGCCCTAGAAATGGCAAAGAGGGCATCCCTTAAAGTTTTAATTCTCGAAAAAGGAGCCAACATCGACAAGCGCAAGTGCCCCGCCAGCAGAGGATATGGATGCTTAAACTGTGATCCATGCAATGTCCTACATGGTTGGGGAGGCGCTGGAGCTTTCAGCGACGGAAAACTAACACTCTCAACCGAAGTTGGAGGCTGGTTAACCAAGTATATAAACGAAGAAAAACTTCAGGAACTGATAGAATATGTCGACGGGATCTACACAAAGTTCGGTGCACCAAACAACCTTTACGGGACCGATGAAAGCCGCGTTGAAGAGATCGAACGCAAAGCAGCCCTCGCCGGACTGAAGCTGATCCGGCAGAAAGTCCGCCACATGGGAACCGAGAGATGTGCAGAAACACTGCGGAAGATGCGGGATTTCCTAGACAAGAGAGTAGATGTAAGAACAAACTCCGAAGTAAAAGGACTCATAGTCAAAGACGGATACATTGAAGGTGTCGAAACCTCTGATGGAAGCAAATTATTCGCAAAATACGTCATCGTCGCTCCAGGACGCAGCGGGGCTGAATGGTTGAAATGCGAAGCTCAATCACTTGGCCTGAGAACTCTGAACAACCCTGTAGACATAGGAGTCCGAGTAGAAGTTCAAGCGCCTGTCCTTGAAGAACTTACCAGTGCCTTATACGAACCGAAGCTAATCTATTACTCGAGATTCTTTGACGACTGCGTCAGAACTTTCTGTGTAGCTCCATACGGGGAAGTCATTACAGAGTCCTACGACGGAGTTCTTACTGTGAATGGTCAGAGCTTTGCGGAACGCAAAACTGACAACACAAACTTCGCCCTCCTAGTCAGCACATCCTTTACTGAACCCTTCAAAGAACCAATTGCCTACGGTAAATACATCGCACGGCTAACTAACTTGTTAAGCGGTGGAATCATTGTGCAACGGCTTGGCGACTTGGAGGCTGGGCGAAGATCAACTGAAGAGAGGATAAATCGAAGTACAGTTACGCCTACACTAAAAAGCGCCATACCAGGAGACCTCAGTTTTGTTCTACCCTACAGATGTCTTTCTGACATACGAGAGATGCTAGCAGCGCTAGACAAGATCGCGCCTGGTCTTGCTTCAAGGGATACTCTACTCTACGGAGTAGAGGTTAAATTCTACTCTTCAAGGCTAACACTGAACGAATGCTTTGAAACACCCATAAGTAACTTGTTTACAATTGGCGACGGTGCAGGACTAACACGGGGACTTGTCCAAGCATCTGTCTCTGGTGTAATCGCGGCTCGGCAGATCATGAAGAGGGAAGAATCAAAGAATGGTCCCTAACTCTCTCCGGAGCACTCGTATCATTACACATATAGCGCAGAAATCCTTCCCAAAAAGGTTGTACTAGAGCAACACTTCTAAAGTGAGACAAAGACAAGATTGGATTGACTCCAACAAACATAGAAGCGATCTTAAGAACTTGTAAGACTGTAGCTGTGATTGGTCTATCACGAAGCCCAAACAAGACCAGCCGTCAAGTCGCAGAATATCTACAAGATCAAGGCTACGTGATCCTAGTCATAAACCCCACTGTAGATCAAATTCTAGGCAAAAAGACATACAAGAGCCTTCTAGATCTGCCCATGAGACTCAAGAATCTCTTGAAATCATCGATATCTTCAGGACCTCAGTAGAAGCACTCTCAATAGTCGACCAAACCGTCAAGATGAAAGAGAAATACGGGAAGCTCTACGTAGTTTGGATGCAACTAGGAATAATAAATGAAGAAGCAGCAGAAAAGGCAAAAAAGGCAGGACTTATAGTAGTAATGAACAAGTACATAATGATGGAGCATGGTCGATTGTTTGGAGAAGATCGTGAATTGGAAAAGATTCGAGTCGAGAAGATGCAAGAACTAGCAGAGAAGATGGACGCTGCTGGAAAAACCTCTACACCAATCAAAGTTACAGACGCCGACTTTGACGAAACAATCAAGAAACACTCTCTCATCGCCATAGACTGCTGGGCAGCATGGTGCGGACCCTGCCGTATGATCTCCCCCATCATCAATGAGCTAGCTAGGGAATACGCAGGAAAGATCGTCTTTGGCAAACTGAACGTAGACGAGAACCCTGAAACTGCCACACGATTCAACGTAATGGGCATCCCCACGTTACTAGTCATGAAAGACGGGGTGGAAGTAGATCGGCTGGTCGGCGTAGCACCCAAAATGATGATTGAGAGCAGACTTAAAAAGCACATCTAGGTGAAACAAGAATGGATCTCTCAGAGAAAAGAATAATTGGTTCCCTCATACTGCTCACAGGAGTCACCTTCCTCTCCTTAGCGCTATACACTGGGCAACTCGCTACAATCGCAGAGTTGATCAGAAGCATCTTTGAACCTTCAATCGCAGGTTTGCCTTAAGCTTGTGAGAGAGATGCCCATCATCAGCGAAGATGGAGAAAGAGATGGAATTCTTGAAGCTGCAAAGCTGATGCTTCTATCTGCAAGAACCGCCCCGAAATCAGCAGGAATCGACGATATAGTTGTGGCAGTAGTCTATGGTAAAGAAAAGGAGAGGATTGCTGCTGAAATGATGAAGATTGCCACTGAAAGGAACCTTGAAGAGTTCCAAAGAGACAGCAAGAACACCCGAGATTCTGAAGCAGTTCTGCTGATTGGGGTAAATGGATCCAAGCCTTTAGGTATTAATTGCGGAGCTTGCGGCTATCCAAACTGTGACGCCTTCAAGAAAGCTGGGAATATCGAAGGACAAGACTTCACAGGGCCAACCTGTATATTCAAAGCCCTAGATATGGGAATAGCCTTAGGTTCAGCCGTGAAAACAGCGAGCCTCCTAAATGTAGACAGTAGAATAATGTACCGAGTTGGAACTGCAGCAAGAAGGCTCCGGCTGCTACCTGAAGCAAACATAATCATGGGAATACCACTATCCGCCACAGGTAAGAGCATCTACTACGATCGACCTAAGAAAATAAAAGCAACCTAGTGCAGTCTCTCTTTCTACTGCGAAGCAAACTTTACCAACTTTTCTTATAGTTCCCACTGGCGATGACTATGTCAAAGATGTCAACCTTACCGTCGTCATTTATGTCATAATTTGGAACATATTCAGGATCTCCTTCAGCTGATCCATAAGCTGTAACAATCGCAACGATATCAAAAATGTCTACGTCACGGTCAGCATCTACATCGCCGGGAATTGTCAAAAATATCCATCCATCTTCAAGCAAGTTGTTATCTACCTCTTTCTCCTCTGAAACTGGGGTCACATAAGCTGTCAGAGTATAATTGCCCTTAACTGAGCTTGAGGTATTCCACATAAAGATGAGGTTGGTAGAGTTTCCAGCGGTCAGTGTTGCATTTTGTGTTGCTATGGAAGTTGTGTTGGCGTAGATTGTTACATTGAAGGTTTCAGAGAAGTCCCCTTGGTTCACGATCGTGACATTTACATTCAGGTTAAACCCTTCTCCAACCACTGTTTTGGAGGGTGAGAGGGCTGTGACGGCCACATCATGGTGTAAGATAGTTTTTGTTGCAGTTA
>SOJC01000031.1 GCA_004376645.1 Candidatus Bathyarchaeota archaeon | reverse complement strand
TCAACGGACGTAAAAGTAGTTAGGCCTGACACTTCCGTTAAAGAGATTGTCGCTATGCATGCAGGAATCATTACCGAACGGGACATCCTTCGAAGAATTGTTGGACCTTGTTTGCCACCTGAGACCTTGCGAGCAAGAGAAGTCATGACGAGTCCTGTGACATCCATTCACAGCACGTCCAGCATTGATGAGGCAGCTAGGGTCATGGTGAGAAAACATGTCAAGAGGCTTCTTGTCATGAGTGGCGAGACACCCGTTGGAATCTTAACATTCACTGACATAGTGACACAAGTACCGAATATGCTTGGTATACTGGAAGAGCTTTTAAGGCCTCACCATCGTGTACACTAGCAACTAGTGTATGTTGGATGTTAACTTTCAATCTTTAGAGTTTTTTATATGTAAGGTAACAGTCTTTCTTTAAGCTTGAAGGTAGGAGAACGAATTTTGGACACAGAAAAAGTTGCTGAAATGTATAGGAAGATGCTGGAGATCCGGCTTTTTGAAGAGAAAGTCTTCGAGTTATATGGGCAAAACCTCGTTCCTGGCACTATCCATCTATATGCAGGAGAGGAAGCCGTAGCTGTGGGAGTATGTTCAAACCTGCGAAAAGATGACTACATCGTGAGTACACATCGAGGTCACGGACATTGCATTGCGAAAGGAGCCAACCTAGACAAGACTATGGCTGAGATTCTAGGTAGAAGAACAGGGTATTGCGGAGGAAAGGGAGGCTCGATGCACATTGCAGACTTCAGTATAGGTGTGCTAGGAGCAACTGCAGTAGTGGGTGCAGGGATTCCGATAGCAACTGGTGCAGGGCTTTCTATAAAGCTGAGAGGCACCGATCAAGTGGCAGTATGTTTCTTCGGAGACGGGGCTTCAAACCAAGGCACCTTTCATGAAGGCATCAACCTAGCAGCCATCTGGAAGCTTCCAGTAATATTTGTGTGCGAAAACAACCTGTACGCCATGGGAACCCGTCAAACACAGGTAATGTTGACAAAGAATGTTGCCGAGAGAGCCTGCGCTTATGGAATTCCAGGGGTCACAATCGATGGAAACGACGTGCTAGCCGTTTTTCAAGCGACTAAAGAAGCTGTTCTACGTGCAAGAAGAGGTGAAGGGCCTACTTTAGTTGAATGTAAAACTTATAGACACAAGGGACATTCTCGATTCGACCCTGCCACTTACAGACCAAAGGAAGAGGTTGAAGAGTGGCTTAGCAAGGACCCTATTACCCGCTTGAAAAGACAGCTTCTCCAAGAAGGTACAATCTCGAACGCAGTACTTGCGGAAATGGAGAAAGAAGTGACTGAAAGCGTGGAGGCAGCGGCTCAATTCGCAAAAAAAAGCTCCTTCCCGTTACCTGGAACAGCTTTGGAGGGCGTTTATGTCTAAGGAGGAGTCAAATTGAGGGAGATAACATATCGAGACGCACTCCGCGAAGCTTTGATTGAAGAGATGCAACGAGACAAAACTGTCTTTCTACTCGGTGAAGACATAGGTCTCTACTGGGAGGGCGCCTTTAAAGTAACAAAAGAACTCGCCAAGAGATTTGGTGTCGAACGGGTTAGAGACACTCCAATAAGTGAATCAGCCATAGTAGGAGCAGCGGTTGGTGCAGCAATCACTGGCATGCGACCAGTTGCAGAAATAATGTTTGGCGACCTAGTGACCTTGGCAATGGACCAGATTGTAAATCAAGCAGCAAAAATCCACTACATGTTTGGCGGACAAGCCAACGTGCCTCTAGTGATTAGAACACCCTTCGGCGGTGGCGTCAACATCGCTGCACATCATTCTCAGAGTCTTGAAGCATGGTTTATGCACACACCCGGATTATATGTTGCTACACCGTCAACGCCTTACGATGCAAAGGGACTATTGAAAACTGCGATAAGAAACGATAATCCCGTTGTCTTTTGCGAGCACAAACTACTATATCCAATAAAAGGATTGATACCTGAAGAGGAGTTCACGATCCCCTTTGGCTCAGCTGACATAAAAAGAGAGGGTGCAGACGTGACAATCGTGGCAACAATGTTTATGGTGCATGAAGCCTTAAAGGCGGCTGAAACCTTGGAGAAAGACAACCTAAGTGTGGAAGTCGTAGATCCACGAACATTAATTCCCTTAGACAAGGAGGCTATAGTAAGTTCTGTGAAGAAAACCGGACACTTGATTGTAGTAACTGAAGACTGCAAAACTGCGGGAGTCGGAGCAGAGATTGCAGCTATCGTAGCAGAAGAAGCCATCGACTACCTAGATGCACCAATAAGACGAGTTGCCGAACCAGACACCCCGATTCCTTTTAGTCCAACGTTAGAAAAATTTGTGATTCCCAACGAGGAAAGCATAATCAAAGCCGTTAAGGAAATTGTCTAAAGGATTTGACTCATCTTGGTCACGAAGATTGTGATGCCTCGCCTCAGTCTGACAATGAAAACAGGTACTGTGATTCAATGGTTCAAGAAAGAAGGCGAAACCGTTGAAAAAGGCGAGTCTATAGTTGAAGTGCTCTCTGAGAAGGTAACATACGAAATCGAAGCGCCTGAATCAGGAGTTCTCAGGAAGATTATCGTTGAGGAAGGAATGGAAATACCAGTAGACACAATGTTGGCTCTAATCGCTAAACCTGACGAAGATCTCAACGCAATAGAAATTGAAATAAAACCCTCTCTTACAGAGCCTTCAAAAGAGACAATAGCGGTCGATACACAACCATCCAAACCTAGTTCAGCAAAGAAACGCATTCCAGCTTCACCCGCAGCCAAGAAGATAGCCAAGGAGCACAACGTAGATTTGGGATGCGTAGCAGGAACCGGTCCTGAAGGAAGAATCTTGGAAAGAGATGTTGAACAACATCTAGAAGAGAGGGTGAAGACACCGCGGATAAGAGAGGAGATCCCCTTAACAGGCATTAGAAAAGCAACAGCAGAGCGCGTTGCCACAAGTTTTCGCACTGCACCTCACAGCTTTGTCATAATGGAAGTCGACATGACAGAGGCAACCAAGATTAGAGATGAAGCAAACATTTCGTACACAGCAATACTGGTCTATTCCACAGCAAAGGCTCTGCGGGAATTTCCAGTCGCAAACTCCACATTAGTTGATGGTAAAATTCGAATCTATGAAGATATCAATGTGGGCGTAGCTGTCTCTACTGAAAAGGGCCTTATAGTGCCTGTTATATGGAATGCTGACGAGAAATCGTTGCCAAAAATCTCTTCGGAATTGAAGGAATTAGTGGAGAAAGCAAGGGAAGGAAACCTGTCAAAGGAACAATTAACTGGCGGAACCTTCACATTAACTAATCTTGGAATGTACAATGTCGATATGTTTCTGCCCATAATAAACCCTCCAGAGGCCGCTATACTTGCCGCAGGAAGAATTGTAGCAAAACCTGTTGCAGCAGGCGGGGAAACAAGAATTAAGCCCACTATGACACTTACGCTTGGGTACGATCACAGAATAATCGATGGCGCACCAGCTGCACAATTCCTAAAGAAAGCCAAAGAATCAATTGAGCAGCTTAACTGTTCAAACTAGCCGTTTTACTTTTTAACTGGAGAGTTCACGACACGCCTTCCATGAATGTTCGCAGCTGATTATAGAAAAATCTTAAGTGGGTGGTAAACTTCTCAAATCCCAGTGGGCTGTTCAATGAAAGCCGCCATGTACTATAGTCTTGACAACATATTGATTGAAAACTTGCCAGTTCCTAAGATCGGACCACAAGAGATTCTAGTTCAGATGAAGGCCTGCGGAGTATGCGGTTCCGACTTGATGGAATGGTATCTCAAGAATCGTGTACCTTTAGTGCTTGGGCATGAGCCCTCAGGCATAGTTGCCAAAGTCGGCTCCAAAGTTAAAGGGTTTGAGGTGGGCAACCGCGTCTTCTCCCATCATCATGTTGCCTGTCTAACTTGCGACTTCTGCCTTCGAGGCGACTATACGTTATGTGAACAATTCTCAAGGACTCATCTGGAGCCTGGTGGCTTCGCTGAGTATTTCAAAGTTCCGAAACCAAACCTTGAAGTTGACACTCTTAAAATTCCGCCTGACGTCTCCTTCGAGTCAGCGACTCTGATAGAACCAATGGGTTGCTGCCTTCGCGCCTTGAATAAGGCACAGGTTCATCCTTCAGATTCAGTTGTAGTTGTAGGCGCTGGGCCTTCAGGAGCCATTTTAACATTACTATTGCGACTCTTCGGCGCTGGCCAAATAATTGTCACAGATTTTATCGACTATAGACTGAAAGCCGCTGGAAAGCTGGGAGCCGATCTGCTGGTCAACCCAGAAGCGGAGAGCATAATCGACGTGGTCAAGAAGGCAACAGACGGTAAAGGTGCAGACCTCGTGATTGTGACTGCTCCCAATGTTAATGGATTCTTGACTGGAATGGAATTATGCCGCAGAGGTGGAACTTTATGCATCTTCGCTCCGACACGACCTGAAGATTTTGTTAGATTGAGCCCAAATAGACTCTTCTTCTCTGAGATCAAGTTGTTGCCCTCTTACTCAACATCACACGTGGAAACTAGGATCGCCCTCAACCTAATCCAAACCAAGAAAGTTGATACCACGAATCTAATCACCCACACGTTTCCTTTAGAAAAGACGGCAGAGGCTTTCAAGAAGGCGGCGTTAAATAAAGAATGTGTTAAGGTAGTTGTTTCAAATGAATGATGATCTTATGCAGGCTGCGATGCTATATGGTGTGAAGGATCTCCGGATTGAAGAGGTTGAGAAACCTGAGGTGGGCTTAGGAGAAGTTCTAGTTAAGATTAAAGCAGCAACGACATGCGGTACAGATTTGAAGATTCTTCAAAGAGGGTACTTGGAAAGAATCATTCAGTTGCCAACTGTATTTGGGCATGAATGGGCGGGCGAAGTAGTTGATATAGGTGAAGGAGTAGTCTGGCCAGAAGTTGGGATGAGGATTAGAGCTGGAAACAGCGCGCCATGTCTGCGATGTAGAATGTGCGGAAGAGGTCAATACAATTTGTGTGAGGACATGTTGTGGCTGTGGGGCGCCTATGCGGAGTATATCCGAGTTCCAGCACGAACAGTCCTGGTGAATACACAGCAGATTCCCCAACATATCAGTTATGAAGAAGCTGCAATCGCTGAGCCTCTTGCCTGCGTTCTCCACGGCGCTGATAGAGCAGGCGTAAAATTGGGCGACACCGTGGCAATAATCGGTGCTGGACCAATAGGTCTTCTCCACCTTCTCACAGCTAGAAAGCTCGGTGCAACGAAGATAATTATAAGCGATCTAATCGAAGAGAGACTGATGTTTGCCCAGAAACTTGGAGCTGACGAAACAATAAACGCCAATGAGGAAGATAGTGTAGAGGCGGTGAAGCGCCTTACAAATGGTCACGGGGCTGACGTGGTAGTTGAAGCAATTGGTCTGCCGATCACATGGGAACAAGCCCTAAGAATGGCGCGAAAGGGCGGGATGGTGCTTGAGTTCGGAGGTTGCCCACTTGGAACCAAAATTACCGTAAGCACGGAGTTGATCCACTACGGCGAAGTCACGATACGGGCAGCTTTTCATGCAACACCCTTATACTTCAAGAGGGCCTTGAATCTGATAGCGTCCGGAACATTAGATGTAAAGCCAATTATCACGCGTCGAATGCCCTTGAAAGAGATCGCTAAGGCATTCGAAATCCTAGAGAAGTCAAAATCCGACCTAAAGATTGCGATATTTCCCTAACTTATCAGAACATGAAGGTCCTCCGCAAATGAACTAAGGAACACCCAGGATTTTCTGCGGCGCAAAAGAGTTTAAATGCAGAGTATAGCGTATGCATTTGATATTGCGGCGGTCCCTAGAACATGGCGAAATACATCTTTGTTACGGGCGGAGTCCTTTCTTCAGTTGGCAAAGGCATCATCACATCTTCCGTCGGGAAGATGCTTCAAACAAGAGGAGTAAGAGTAACAGCAATCAAAGTGGATCCCTACGTAAACGTCGACGCAGGCACCATGAATCCATACATGCATGGCGAAGTCTATGTTACCATTGATGGTGGAGAAACCGATCTCGATCTGGGATGGTATGAAAGGTTTCTGGATCTAAACCTAACCATGAACAGTAACGTCACCACAGGCATGGTCTATCAAACTGTGATTGAGAAAGAACGGAGAGGAGATTACCTCGGCCATTGTGTCCAAATAGTGCCTCACGTGACGAATGAGATCAAGAGACGAATTCGGTATGTGGCTAGAGAATCAAAGGCAGACGTCATCTTAACGGAGTGCGGTGGAACTGTAGGAGACATAGAAGGCTTACCCTTCCTTGAAGCCATTAGGCAGATGCGACTAGAAGAAGGCTTTGAAAATACACTCTATGTTCACGTGGCACTGGTGCCAATATTGGATGTTACAGGCGAGATGAAGACGAAGCCTCTTCAACACAGCGTGAATGAGCTCCGCCGAATCGGAATACAACCAGACACGATCGTGGCAAGATCCCGGAAGATGATCGACGCTGAAGCACGTCGTAAGATCGCTCTTTTCGGCACAATACCTGATGATGCTGTATTTTGCTCATACAATGTTAAAACCGTATATGAGGTACCCCTGATTTTAGATGTGCAAGGAATGGGGGAATTTGTCAGAGACCGCCTTCAAGTTCCAACGCGAGAACCCAAATGGTCTACATGGAAGGGGTTCGTTGACACCGTTTTAGAACCTCATCATTCAATAAAGATAGTGTTAGTCGGTAAATACGCAGGCTTGATAGACAGCTATGTAAGTGTGAATGAAGCCTTCAGACATGCAGGTGCAAAGTGTCAAACAGAGGTATCCATGAAATATGTGGAAGCCGAGAGTTTTGAGAAGCACCCTGAAAAACTAGTAACTCTAAAGGATTATGATGGGATATTCGTCCCGTATGGATTTGGCCCAAGGGGTTCTTCAGGCAAGATTGCAGCGATTCAATTCGCTAGGGAGAATGACATACCATTTCTAGGAATCTGCTATGGCTTCCAACTTGCAGTTGTTGAATTCGCTAGGAATGTATGTCACCTAGAGAGGGCTGACAGTACTGAAATCAACTCATCCACCCCTTTTCCAGTAATCGATTTGATGCCAGAGCAGCACAATGTGAAGGCTAAAGGAGCTACAATGCGCCTCGGCTCCCACAAAATATTAGTTGAGCAGGGAACTCTGGCTTACTCTTTATACAAGTCCGAGGAGATTGATGAACGACACCGCCACAGGTTTGAAGTGAATCCCTTACACATCCCTACTCTGGAAAAAGGCGGCCTAGTCTTCTCAGGCAAAAGCGTCGATGGCAGAAGAATGGAGCTCCTAGAGCTTCCGGGGAAATTCTTTTTCCTTGCATCCCAATTTCACGGAGAATTCAAGAGCCGCCCCGACAAGCCTGATCCTGAATATTACGGGTTCGTGAAAGCTTGTCTAGACCGAAAACTGGAAGGCTCCAAAGTCAAACTTTAGAGTATTGAAGATGATGAGCAGAGAGCACTTGGCAAATAATATATGAAGGGGTCTTTCTTCACATTCCCTGTGGATGCGCTGCCAAGTGAACGGAAAACATACGTCCCTGCTCAAAACTGTTCCCTTATTGGCAGTTGGCCTTCTACTGTTCCTTCTTTACCTACTGCTGTTTGTTGACATTCCCGAAATGGTAGGCGTGATGCAGCAAGTAAACGTTGCGATCTATTCTCTTGCAGCTCTAGCCCTACTGTCTGAAACCACACTGTTTGCACTTGCTTGGCAGTATCTTCTGATTCCCTTGTCTGTGAAAGTTCCTGTG
This sequence comes from Candidatus Bathyarchaeota archaeon, assembly GCA_004376645.1. Taxonomy (GTDB): domain Archaea; phylum Thermoproteota; class Bathyarchaeia; order Bathyarchaeales; family SOJC01; genus SOJC01. The sequence goes on along the minus strand of SOJC01000031.1, from coordinate 6,557 downwards.
AAGAAGACATTTCTGTATGTGTGGGTTGGCGTTTTCACAGATCTCTTGATTCCCGCTGAATCTGTGAGTGGAGATATCGCTAAAGCGTATCTTATGTCAAAAGAGCTAGATGTGAACCCTGGGAAAGTCGCTGCGTCTCTTGTCAGTCTGCGGATTCTAGGCACTTTTACCGCTACAGCTACTCTTTTCGTCAGCTTTTTTGCCTTGCTGATGCTTGATTATTCTATATCCGGTGTTATGATTCAAATTCTTGTTGCAGTGACTGTGATGAGTGCGTTAGCTTTCCTGTTGTTGGTTATTTTCTGCTTCAAAGAAGGCTGGACAAAGAGGTTGATATATGCTTTAATGGATTTTGCTGAATGGATTTCAAGGGGTCATTTTAGGCTGAGACGCTTCAAAACTAGAATAATTGATGGGTTGAAAGTCTTCTATGAATCGTTGAGGATTTTCGGTTCAAAACCATTTAAGCTGATTCTGCCGATTGTATTCTACATCCTTGCGTGGGTGTTCAGTGTTGCGATTGTTTTCTTAGTTTTCGCCGCAATAGGGTACTCAGATCCAGGAGGACCATTAGTTCTCTTACTGAAGACGTTAGTTGTCTACACCCTGCTAGTTGCGATAAAGTCTATCCCCATCGGTGTACCTGCAGAAGTTGGAATTCCAGAAATTTTTATGACGATGTCATTCATCCTTTTCGGAATCCCCCAAGAGATTAGTGCAGCAGCTACTGTTCTCACAAGAATTTTAACTGTGTGGTTGAGATTCTTAATTGGCTTTGCCGCCGTTCAATGGCTTGGAGTTACAAACCTCATAGGACGTGGAGATTTTGTCAAAGCGAAGGACTAGATATGAAATATATGCAGACCTGTTAGACATCGTTGCGAGGAGAGGTTATTGTCGTGTGACTCGAGCGTCTTATGGCGCGAATTTGCCCGTTGACAGAGCTAAGAAGTCACTTGGGTTCTTGGCTTCGAGAGGTTTTCTCAAAGAAGAAGATCGTGGCGACTCTAAAATCTACAAGATCACAAAACGCGGTCTGGAATACTTGGAATCCTTCAAGCAAATGAAGCGACTCTTTGCAGCGTTAGACAAGGGAATACCATTCTCCGAAAAAATTGAGCATCTGCCACTTATTCAGGCAAGATTGCTGCTTGGAAAGAGAGAAGTAAAGGTCGGTGAGGAAATTGGTGTAGAAATAGAGCTTCGCAATACAGGCAACTCAGCGGTATTACTCGTAGGAATTGAAGGGGTCATACTGAGAGGCTTCGAACTGGTATCCAAGCCTAGCTTCACTAGTGTAAAAGATGCAACCATCTACTTGAATAGAAAAGAACTCGCACCCTCAAGAACCGAACAGATCAGGTTTACCATGAGACCCTCAATCGATGGCGTCTTCGAACTTAAACCGAGAATCGTATACATCGACGATGGTGGGCATCAAAGCTTCTCTGAAATTGAGACTGTTAAAATGCATATTCTGGCTGCTGAAGTTGTAGGTCGCATTAGTACTGGGTTCAAGGATCTCGACAATCTTCTTCTTGGAGGGATCCCTAAGGAGTATGCGATAATTCTGACATCGACATCCTGCGACGAGAAGAATCTATTGATAAGGAAATTTCTCGAAGAAGGGATGAGTAATGAGCAGATTACATTCTATGTTACTACAGAGTTGATGGAAGCGAAGAATCTAGCGGAAGAGCATAAAACGAGTTTCTACCTGTTCATATGCAATCCTCAAGCAGAAGCCATAATTGAGAGTTCGCCGAATGTATCGAAACTGAAAGGCGTGGAGAATCTAACAGATATTAATATCGCTTTGACTTCAACTTTTCGTGAACTCGAAGGAGCAACTAAAGGCCCAAAAAGAGCCTGTATAGAGATAATTTCGGACGTTTTGCTGCAACATCGCGCTGTTCAAACTAGAAGGTGGCTGACTGCACTCTTACCCGAGTTGAAGTCAAAGAATTTCACTACACTGATGGTGATGAATCCTCAAATGCATTCCCCTGAAGAAGTGCAAGCGATTTTAGGGCTCTTCGAGGGGGAGATGAACATTTATGAAAGAGAAGACGAGAGAGGAATGAGGAAGTATCTGAGGATTAAAAAGATGTATAATCAAAGATACCTTGAGAATGATATGCTTCTTAGAAAGGAAAGATTACAGGATTAGTGGGCAGAGAGAGAAAGTTGAGGAGACACAGCTTCTTCTGAAGACTGTGAATCACTTTTCGCTGAATAGGGGCATGTTGGGAAATATCTCGATGCCATTCTGACCTATTGAATAAGGTACAAGACTTGGGTTGACTTTGGCTTCTCTCATCTTTTCAACTTGGATTGCTCGAGTCGTAGTTGCTCCGGAGAACAGAGTCTGCATCATGATAACCCCGTGGACCAAGAATTCTTCCTCCAAAGCATTACGTTCAAGGCCTAAGTGCCCCAATTCTGTAGTTACAAGGCTTGTTACTCCTAAATCTGCCATAGATTCAATTAGATCCAAAACGGCAATTCTTTTCTCAATGGAGTCTGGGAATCGGTAGACAAGTGCTGCTAGAGTGTCTACTACTACTCGTTTTGCGTCAATCGAACTGATTTTCGTCTGCAGAGTCTCCATTAGTTTGTCGATTGGAAGTTGCTTACCGCGTAGACTCTTTGATTCTTCCTTGAAGATTTTTTCCTTTAGCTTACTTACTCGAGATGTGCGTGTGGCGTCTATGAAGACGAATTTTCGTTCCTCCTCAGCCTTTCGAAAGTCCCATCCGAACTGCTGCATCTCAGCATAGAAATGATCTTTGCTTTCGTCGAGGCTCACGAAAATTCCGTTTTCATGGTTTTCATAGATTCCCCTGTACAAAAATTGGCTACACATTATAGTTTTTCCAGTGCCTGGACCTCCAACAACTAGAATAACTCTCCCTTCGGGGAAGCCGCCATCAATCAGATCGTTTAAACCAGGAATCCCAGTGCTAATCCTTATTGACAAATCATCTCACAAGCGACCCTTTCCCCTTCCAATTATTTATAGATTTGCATTTCAGGAAATCACTTGAGATAGTCACAATTTGTGACTACAACATGTGCGTTGCCTTTTATAGAGACCCTGCCCTTCCTATGATTAGAAGCATAGACTACTGCCTTGACCTAGTTCAAGGTCAGTAACCGTTTGTTCTGTGCTGAAAAAAAGGTGAGAACATCATGACTGAGAATATTGTCCCTCCAAAGAGTACGGTCACGTTGAGTTCTGTTGAAGGGGACTTAGAAGTTGGAAGGCGCGCAGTTGTCAAAGGCGAAGGAAGCCCCCCAACTGTTGCTGTTTCCGGAACCGTGTACATTGAAGGCGATTGTGTCTTCGACTGCAATCTTTCCGCAGAGAACCTAGATGGAGAAGACGATGTCACAATTAAGGGAGAGCTTGAAGTTCGAAATCGAGTGAAAATCGAAGATGGTCGTCTAGTTGTATCTGGAGACATGAAAGCCAAAAGGGTCGAGATAGACAAGAGTTTAAGGGTAGAAGGGGACTTCAAATTCGATGATGTGGACATTGGAGGTAGACTTGAAGTAAAAGGTACTACGACTGGCGGAAGGATAGATGTGGGCGGCGCATTCGATGCCAATGGAGAAGTGAAAACTGAGAGCATTGACGTTGGGGGATCTGTTCGAATCAGATCGAAGGTTGACGTTAGAGACATCGATGTAGGAGGAACTATGGAGATTGAAGGTGGTAGAGTTGGCAGAGTTGACATTGGAGGCAGTTTCGTCTCAAAAGGGTCCTTGGAGTTCGATGAGATAAACGTTGGAGGAACAGTGAAGCTGGCTGGAGGATGCACTGGTGGCGATATAGATGTTGGTGGTTCCTTCAAAGTTGAAGGGGATTTGAAATTCAGGAATATAGATGTTGGTGGAGTGGTCGCAATTTCAGCCTCAGCAAAGGGGGATGACTTGGATGTGGGAGGTAAACTAAAAGTTGGTGGTGGACTTCACCTCTCTGGCAAGCTTGACGTAGGAGGGGTTGCGGAAGTAAGAGGTGAATTGGTTGCTGGACGAATTGAAGTTGGAGGTAAACTTTATGCAGGAAAGGCAAATGCCGATTCAACGGTTTGCGTTGGAGGCTCTATCGAGACTGTTGAAGGTGTCCAAGCGTCATACGTCCGCATTGGCAGAAGAGGCCGAGTTGAAGGGCCGATAAGGGCAGACGAGGCATTGATAAGCAAAAGAGCACGCGTTGAAGACGTTTACGCTAAAGATATAACGCTAGAGAGAGATGTAAGAGCGAGAAACCTATATGGGGAACGGATAAGGCTCGAATCAGGCTGTCAGGTTACAGGCGAGGTTAGATACACTGCGAGCCTAGAAGCTGCCCCTGGGGTGACATTCGCTAAGACCCCACAAAAAGTGGATGAATTACCTCTAGACACCTAATTTTCAGAAGGTCAGAAGCCACAAATCACGTGTGACCAGTATTCTGAGCACTTCTACCCAGAATCAATAACTCCAGTGTTCAAGCATAACATCGCATATCTGAGGAGTGATCTGATTGATTGAAGGGTTGAGGAAGGAATTCTCATTTATCAAAGGAAACTACGCAGTTCTCGTCCTAAGTTGGATTCTCATAGATTTCGCTATGGAGCTTCCAGCGACTTACTATGCACTTTATGTTCTTGAATTAGGTGCTACAGAAACAATTCTTGGTATGATAGGGCTGTTTTCGTTTCTTGCGTTGGCTTCGATGCAATTCCCAGGTGGGTATTTGGCAGATAAGTTTGGCAGAAAATGGATTATCTCTTCTATGACCTTCGGAGTAGGACTATGTTATATCTTTTACGCGATAGCTCCTTCTTGGCACTTCATCTTATTAGGAGCGATATTGATGAGCTTATTCAACTCCACATATCAACCAGCTTTGATGGCTATGATCGCTGATTCCATCCCTTCTCAGAGAAGAGGTATGGGTTTTAGCATTATAATGCTCATAACAAGTGCTTCAACAACTCCTGGACCCCTTGTTGCAGGCGCACTTTATGGTCAGTTTGGTTTGGTTCAAGGTATGAGGATTTCCTATGGCATAGTTGTAATATTCTTCCTATTTGCAGCCTTCCTCAGGCTATTCCGGCTGAAAGAAACAATCACAACTGCCACCAAACCCCGCTTCAGCGAATTCCTGCAAAGCTATCCTACTGCCTTGAAAGAATGCTTTGGCGTTTGGCGAAAGATCCCTCGATCAATGCTCTATCTATTTCTGTCAATGGCAATCATGTCCTTTGGAATAGCAACTGTTCAGCTCTATTTTGTGGTTTACGCAGTTGAAGAACTCTTCATTGACGAAGCTGCATGGGCACTCATGCTCACAGCGCTATTCGTTACAATGATCGTTCTGTCAATCCCGATTGGAAAGCTCGTGGATAAGACTAGTAGGAAGTTGCCAATTTTAGGAGCATACCTGATATTCGGGCTGTCGATGTGGCTCTTCGTACATGGAGATTTCCTGAAACTCTTCGTTTCCCTAGTGCTAGTAGGTGTGGCGCAGGTTATGATGAATTCAGCCTTTGGCGCCTTGCAGGCTGATCTGACTCCTAAAGAACAACGAGGAAAAGTAAGTGGATTTACGAATTTCATAAACTACATTTTGATGGCACTTGGCAGTTTAGTAGGAGGTATCCTGTATGAGCACGTTTCTCCTCAGCTACCTTTCTTCTTTGCAGTAGCTCTCGTTGTTCCTTCCTTTGTTGTAACCTTCATATGGGTTCATGAACCTGAGAAAAGAGAAGAATAATGTAGAGAAAATAGGACATAAGTAGCTTTTATATGAGCTGTCCTTCACTAGGATATGTGATGTTTAATAATTCAAAAGGAACACTTGTTCAAATATCACTTTATGCAATAATGGCTGCCTTAGTTTGTGTAGGAACGTTGCTCTTTAGGATCCCTAATCCAATGGGGGGATACTTCAATGTTGGAGACGTGATGATCTTCATTAGCGCTTTGACTTTCGGTCCTGCCGTTGGCGGCATCGCCGGGGGTATTGGGTCATCTTTAGCTGATGTAATCGGGTATCCAGTATTTGCTATTCCTACATTATGTATAAAGGGCATCGAGGGCTTTCTTGCTGGACTCATCACAAATAGAAAAGCTCTCTCTAGAGACATATTAGCAGTAGTTTTGGCTGGTTCTGAAATGATCATTGGATATTTCGTGGTAGAGACATACTTGTGGGGGATCGGTCAAGCCTTGCTGGAAGTTCCAGGCAATGTAGCTCAAATAGCAATTGGAGGTGTCGTAGGAATTCCAATAGCCATCGTTTTAAGGAGGAGATTATCCGCGATAAGCATCTAACTTAAAGTTTTAGATCCCCAGTCAAATTGTTATCAGATGATGACAAGAATGTCTGCTGATCAGGTTTTCCGAGTGGATGTTTATGAAGTTACCAGCTGGCAAGGTTCCTCCCAAAATCCTTGAAGAAGTCATTTTTCGCAATCTAGGGACAGAAAGAAAAGAGGTTATTGTAGGACCATCACTTGGCTTAGATGGGGCTGTGATAAAAATTGGCAGCAGGTTCCTCGTCA
>SOJC01000142.1 GCA_004376645.1 Candidatus Bathyarchaeota archaeon | reverse complement strand
ATTGAGTTACTGAGTGTAATTCGTTTTTGTAGGCTTGGGCGCAGTGAACGCAACAAAAGATTCTTTCTTTGTCGCCTTCAACCTCTCGGTATCCTCCTTCGTAAATTTTGCAGCCGCAGTGAAAACATATACTTAGGTTCGGTTCGATGGCCATAGAAACCATGGATGCAATCCGTTTATAGATACGTGTGGCCAATTCCCTTCCGGTGGCTGTTAACTCATACACTTTCTTTGGTTTTTGCCCCACTGGCTTTTTAGTCGATTTCACCAAGTCATTTTTTTCAAGCTGTTTTAAAAATGGATAAAGTAGACTAGGATTTACTGGCTTGCCAAGCCGGTTTTCAATTTCTTTCATTATTCCATAACCATGGAGAGGTTTCTCGCTGAGAAGTAGAATTATAGAGGATCTTATCATATCCAAGGCAATGTCTTCGTTCAACATTTATATTTCCTACAAATATATTAGAAATAGATATATTTAAGTATTACCTATTACAAGATAAGTGTAGGCAAAAAAAATGTCCGAAAAAAACAGAGATTTGATCGGGGTCTTCGTATTTCTTCTCATTACGATAGGTATCCTACCAATGCTGATGTGGGGTCTAGGCGGCGGATATATGTCTGGAATGATGGGTATGATGGGGTATGGGTATGGCTTCACACTACTAATACCCATAGTGTTCCTCGTGTCGATAGCCCTGGGAGCATACTACTTCGTCACCAGATCTGCAGAGCCGAGAAGATCAACATCTAACCAGGGTGGAAGAGCCATCGAAATCCTCAGAGAGCGATACGCAAAGGGAGAGATCACAAAAGAGCAATTCTTAAAGATGAAAGCGGAGTTGTAATCGTGACCCAGAAGCTGTTGGCTTTAGGACTTGTTCTGGTCTCAATCGGCTTAATCGGCTTTGTAATATTGACCTTCTTTCAATCCGGAGTCTACAGTATAGATATCGCCCTCACGATAAGTGAGAGATATCGGGCATCATTAAACAACCCTAACATAGCTATTGGTGAGATTATGGAGTTCGAGCAGAACTTCTATGTGGTATATTATGAGAAATCTACAGGGATCGGAGCCTTTGAGATGCTCATCGACAAACGCACCGGACGAATCTTTCCTGAATATGGCCCAAATATGATGTGGAACACAAAATACGGTCACGGAGCTATGATGGGGGGTTGGAGCCAAATTCCATCAGGACAGATGCCCATCGATCATGATGAGGTTGTATTGTTAGCTCAAGAGGTTCTTGATCATTCTTACCTAGGAACCATTACGGAGGACACCCATCGATTCTACGGATACTACACAGTCCACGTAGCAAAAGACGGAGAGATATTCGGAATGCTCAGCGTCAACGGCTACGACGGGGCTGTCTGGTACCACAACTGGCATGGTTCGTACATCCAGAGTCGCGAGATTCATGAAGAGTGAGCGTAAGATATTATTGGAAACCTTTGGTCGACGGGATCTCATGATCGTCTGGGCGGTTCTATTCTCTTACGTCTTCATCTCACGCATGAACAGATGGAAAACCTTCTGCACCCTCTCGGCTGCAGGACCTGTTCCTTCAACAACACCCTTCTCTGTAACCTTAACCTTTTCCATCACCCAAATGAAACCTTGACCTTCGTAAAACTTGACCATTGTTGGAAACACCTTCTCTAAACGTTCAGAAAGAGCCTTCAAATCAAAAGGTTTCTCGACTGCGAAAACGTGGGCGACGACGTTGCCGTTTAAAACAACTTTGTGTAATTTCTGGCCTCCTTCACCTTTCGCTTCTGATAAGCAGAGGCTCATCGTTTCAGGGTTTATCCCAACAAGAGTTCCAGTATATGATTTTCCGTCTGTGGTCGCAGCTGTCACCCTCTTGTCGAGTAAGGCGGCGACTTCGTTGAAAAATTTCCTCTGTGCAACTGACAATTCTATTCAACCTTCTCAGTTCAGTGATGATATTAACAGGGCATTACCTTTTTAGGATTTCTGATATTCTGATGTTCTCTCAGAATTCTTGCGAACCTCGTGTTCTTGTCTTAACAGGACCGTTGTGTTTGGAGGGACGTCTCGGGATATTAGGACATTGGGTCCTATCCAACAGTTGTTGCCAACTTTCACGCCAGGCATAAACGACGCGTTTATTCCAGTTTTTACGTCATCACCAAGTACAACGCCAAGTTTTTTTCTGCCACTATCCAGTATCCTGTCCTTGATCTTCATCTTGATTGGCTTGCCATCGAAACGATAGTTGGCTATTATGGTTCCTGCACCGAAGTTGCAGTTCTCGCCAATGACGCTGTCGCCTATGTAGGACAAGTGGCCAATATGCGTCTTATCCATAATGATGCTGTTTTTTATTTCGCAAGCGTTCCCGATTCTAACTCTCTGACCAATGCTGGTGTAGGGTCGGATATAGCAATTGGGACCTATATCACTGTCTCTGCCGATGAAAGTGGGGCCTTCAACGTAGGTGCCAGAGCGGACTCTTGCCCCGTCTTCAACGACCACCGCACCTATCAGGTGGGTTCCATCTTCGATCTGTCCCTCTCTTTGGGGTTTGATCTTCTCAAGGATCCAGCGGTTGGCTTCAAATAGATCCCATAATAGTCCCACATCAAATATCTCGTTGCTTGGAAGCTTAGCGGCAGTGATCTTGTGACCTTCTTCGAGAAGGAGGGAGAGGGAATCTGTTATCTCTAGTTCGCCCCTTGGCGATTGTTTTGTCCGCTTTATTGCTTCGAAGATCTCGTTTGAGAGCACGTAGATGCCTGCATTCGCCAAGTTTGTTGGTGCTTTTTCTCGGCTAGGTTTCTCAATAATACCCTTCACGCGTGAGTCTTCAAGTTCCACTATGCCATAGTGTTCAGGGTCTTTGACTGGAACTACAGCCATCGTGATTAAGGGTTTTTCCTCCTCATGTGTTTGAAGGATTCTCTTCACTGCTTTCGTGGTTGTTAGCCAGTCACCGTAGCTTAAGAGAAAGCTCCTCTCTACGTATGGTTCTGCGTATCTTGTTGCGTCCGCAGTTCCTTTGAGTTGCTTTTGGATTACATACGTAAACTTCATTTGGTATTTGGAGCCATCTCCGAGATAGTGTTGAAGTTGTTCTGACATGTAGTTGACAACAAATACTACTTCGTTTAGTCCGGCTTGTTTGATTGAGGTTAGCACATGGTCGATGATGGGTCTTCCGCCCACAGGGACCAGGTGTTTTGGACGTGTGAGTGTGATGGGGTGGAGTCTTGTTCCTTTTCCTGCGGCTAGAATGACTGCTTTCATTATTTTGACTCCTTGATGAGTTTCTTAATGTGCTTTGCAGCTTTCCCTATAATGTCTTCTACCTCTTTTTGGGTTTCTGCCTCTGCTGTGATTCGCATGAGCGGTTCAGTTCCGGAGGGTCGTAAGAGGAGCCACCCTTGCTTCATAGCTAACCGTAAACCATCTACCCTCGATTGCTCCTCTACGTTGTGGAAGATCTCTGGAAGGGATTTGCAGGCTTTCTCAAGTACCTTAGGTTTGAGGGGGTTCGGGCAGACTATATTTTGTCTCATCAAGGGATATTCTGGCGCTTCAGAAACGAATTGGGAAAGGCTTTGGTCAGTTTCTTCTAGAGCTTCTAGAAGTAGAATTGATGAGAGAATACCGTCCGGGCAGTAGTGGAAATCAGGATGTATCCAAGCGCCACACGGTTCTCCTCCAAAAGAAGCGTTATGTTCTCTCATAGTTTCTGTGATACTTACGTCGCCCACTTTAGTTCTAATTACTCTTCCTCCCTCAGCTTCGATCATTCTCTCAATGCACATCGATGCTTCTACATGAGTGACCATAATTCGGGAGTCCTGTTTCTTCAGTGCATAGGCAGCGTAGGAAGCGAAGGTTTGATCTGGGAGAGTTATGCGTCCCTTCTCGTCTATAACGATCATTCTGTCTCCGTCTCCATCATAGGCTATTCCTAAGTCAGCTTTCATCTCCTTAACGACGTTGCAGAGGGGCCTGAGGGACGCTTCGTTAGTTTCAGCCCCCCTTCCAGGAAAGTAGCCATCTGGCTGAGCATTCAACACTAAGGTGTTGCAATTCAGTTGCCGGAATATCCGAGGCGCCAGTTGGCTAGTGGCTCCATTCCCAAGGTCTAAGATTATTTTCCAGGACTTTTTAACCGTGATCTTCCTTGTTATCATTTCGACATATTGATCTGTTTTGTCAATTGACAGAGTTCTTCCAATATTCTGCCAGGTTGAACGTTCGAATTCTCTTTTGTCGATTAGCTGTTCCATTTGGGCTTGTTGAATCTGATTGTACGCTGTTGTGTCTGGATTGTAGAGCTTTAGACCGTTATATTCTGGGGGATTGTGGCTTGCTGTTATCATCACACCCGCAGCTGCCTCTGTTTGTTTTGTGAGATAAGCTAGAACTGGTGTTGGGATCACCCCTTGTTGAAGGGCTGTTGCTCCACAGCTTGTTATACCAGCTGTCAAAGCGTGCTCCAACATGGGGGAAGTGGTGCGAGTGTCTCTAGCAACTAGAATCTTCTTCGCTTTTGTGAAGGACGCTAGGGCTTGTCCAACCATTAAGGCCAGCTGTGGTGTGACAGTGGTGTCGACTCTACCCCTTATACCGCTAGTTCCGAAGAGTTTAGTCAAGCATTTCACTGGCTTTTGATGTTTGCTGTTGAGGTT
>SOJC01000050.1 GCA_004376645.1 Candidatus Bathyarchaeota archaeon | reverse complement strand
AGAGAGGTAGTTTGGTTGAAGTTATTGCTTGACGAAATGTATGCTGGGTTGAAGGAATACTTTGAGATACTAGGATGGAATGTGTTGACAGTTCAGGACGCTGAACTGCAAGGGGCAAGGGATAGGGAAGTAGTGGAATATGCAAAGAAGAAGAATCTATTGCTTGTTACTCAGGATCAAAAACCAGCAGAGTTAGCGGATTTGATGGGAGTAAAATGTGTATTGATCTCCAACGCTTTGATTGCTAAGATGGCAGACGCAAAGATAAGAGAGAAATACCCTGCTGAATAGTGGACATTTACCTTGATGAATGTCTGCCACACGTTCCTGATGAGACTCGACAAGATTCAACCAAGCCAGTTATTCATCAGCTCCGCAAAGCTTTCGAAGATAATGGAAACTTTAGACCCTGCGAAACCTGAAACCCTTGATCCAATCCCCATAAAGAAACTTGAAGACGAAATTTTTTTCACCGATGGACACACAAGAGCCTTTGCAGCTCATCTGTTTGGCTTGTCAAAAATTAGAGTGTTCTGGGACAACGACGAGTTAGACTGGGAAGCCTACAAAATCTGTGTCGGTTGGTGCAGGAAGGAAGGAATAAGCACAATAGCTGATCTTAAGAGCAGAATCGTGTCGTCTGAGGATTATAAACTTCTGTGGCTAAGGAGATGCCAAAAGATGCAGGAAGAACTGAAAACCGCGAGATCCCAAAGGCATATACAATGATTCAACTCTCCATGAGGAATCGAGAGGATCGCCTTACCTAAGGAACTGTTAAGGCGTGTCCCGCTTCGCGCCATATCTGGAGACGAATTTATTACCTTCCATATAGAATCTCCAAGGCTTTTCAGACCCTGCCTTAATCCCAATGCGTTTCGAAGCAATCACCTCAAAGCTCGCATCCCTTTCGGGCTTGCAGATAAATAGCCCAGTTGAGGTAGTCAAGTCTAACTCATTATGAACTTTTGTGATGCCTAGAGCTTTTGTCAATTTCCCTGGACCATTTGCCAGTTCCACCACGGATTTCGCTGGTCTATTCTTGCGAGCCAATTGGAGCCCATCGACGATTTCCACAGCCCTTATTAAGATGGCTCCTGGGACTCCTTCTCGTTCAGTTGTCGCATTTATGCAGTAGTGGTTTCCATACACGAAGTATATGTACGAAAGACCTGGTTTGCCAAACATAACTTTGTTCCTTGGTGTTTCGCCTCTGTAGGCGTGGCTGGCTGGGTCGTCTCTACCTCCATAAGCCTCATCTTCAACTATCTTGCCTATTATGACGCCATCGTCACTCCTCTTGACTAGGAGTTTCCCCAGCAGTTTTCTCGCAACGACAACCGTATTTCGCTCATAGAAACTTCGGGGCAACGGCGCAGCTAATTTCATCAGATCATTTCCAACAGCAGCTGAAGAAGCTGTTCAAGTTTTTTTTTCATCAGTCTCCAAGTAGCGTTTGCGAATTTTCGCTGCGAACTCATTGCCCTCCACTACGAAAACCCCCTCGTAGCCACAATTCAAACATTTCCAGATTGAGGGGCTGTAGTAGACTAGAAAGTTTACTTCTGGAGAGCCGCATTTGGGGCAGTATTTCGCTTTCTCCAAGTCCCGCTTGTGTTTCTTACGGTTTTCTTTTAATCTTTTGAAGTTTCTCTTTGCTTCAAGTAGAGAGCCGAAGTCTTTAGATTTGAATTCTTGAGCCGTTTCGTTGCATAGTGGACAGCGCTGGCTAGGCGGTAATTGCTTATTATATTCGCATTCAGTATTTGGACATGTCCAAGGAGACATGTTGAGTATCCTCACATTAATCTGAGAGTGCCTCCTCTTTTCTTTTTCCTTCTCAAAAAGCTAAAACACACGCGTCTCTACTGCTTAAGTGCGCAAAAAATTGAATAGTAAGTTTCCCTTATTTCAACCTATGGCGAAAGCTCAAGAGTACGTTAACCCTCCTAAGAGTCAGAGGCCAAAGATTAAAGGTTTCAAGGATTACGTAGAGAAACACTTTGGTGAGTTTGACTTCAAAGAAGTGCGTTATATCCAACCTGAAACCCCGATTTATGACTCGATCTTGGAGATGCATCGTAATCTCGGAAGGATTCAGGAAGGAGATGAACTAGGAGGTTCGTGCGCGAGATTGCCAACTGGTGAGACGGTTATTTATCTGGTCAATAAGCATAAGAAAGGACACAAATTGCCGACCTTTGGGTTGCTGTATGAGATGATTCATTTGGCCAAGCCTAGCATGTCTGGTGAAGAGGTGGAACGTCAAACAGTCAAGAATCTGGATTCAGCAGAAAAGCACGCGCGTATCTTCGCTCACAATACTGCACACAAACGTAAAAAGCCTTATCCGAAATGACGTATACTGCCGATGAGTAAAATTCACCTGTGAGTATGCATGCAGTTATTATGCCGAGATAGAAGAAGAGGAGATTTTTTGCCGTGAGCAACTTTGAGCTCTATGTTTCACCTCCCGTCTTCGGGGGATGTTTGGGGCCTTTAGAAGAAGCCAATTATGTTATCATCGGTGTACCGTTCGATGCGACTAGCACTTATAGAACTGGGGCGAGATTTGCGCCTCAATCTATTCGAGAGGCTTCCTTAAACATTGAAACATACAGTTTTCGCGCAGAGCTGGACTTGGAAGACCTGAAGCTCCATGACTTGGGGGATCTACACGTCAGCGGCAACACGGGGCAAACCTTGGAAAGACTTGAGTATACTCTGAAAGATTTGCTGGAGATGAAGAAGACGCCTGTGCTTCTGGGTGGAGAGCACACCATTACTCTAGGTGCGATGCGGGCCGTTGGAGGAAAGAGTACAGCTGTGATCAGCCTCGACGCCCACATGGACCTTCGCAGCAAATTCATGGATTTGACAACTAGCCACACAACCTTCATGCGAAGAGTTCATGAGGAGGTGTGTCCGGTGAAGATTGTTGAGGTTGGAATCAGAGCTGTTTGCAGAGAAGAACTAGAGTACGCGAAGGACGCCGGAATAGAATTCTTCACAATGAAGCAGATACAAGAAGATGGTGTGGAATCAACGATTGAAACTGTCAAGAAAACGTTGAAGGGATGTGAGAGGACCTACTTAACGATAGATATGGACGTTCTCGATCCAGCCTTCGCTTCAGCAGTGCAAAATCCGGAACCTGATGGAATGTCGATGCAAACCCTCCTAGACTTAGTGTCATGCCTTTGCGACAACCGTCTAGTGGGCCTTGATTTGGTGGAAGTCACACCTCCTTACGACAATGGTACAACAGCGATTCAAGCGGCTAAGATTATCTTCGAAGCCTTGTGTCAAATCGAAAGAGCTCGAAAGAGCTAAAATTCCTTCTCCAGTTTTGCAACGAAAAAACCATTGCATTCGTGTATGTGGGGGAATAAGCGCTGACTGAGAGTTTGACCCCTCAGCCCCGGCAGCCCTATTCGAGGCTTAGTTTCCACTAACCTGAATTCAGGGTGCCATTTCAGAAATCGTTCTATCAGGATTTCATTCTCTTCAACTGTAATGCTGCAGGTCGAATAGACTAAGAAGCCACCTTTTTTGAGTGGTTCAACGCAATTGTTTATCATCTTCCATTGGATGGCAGCTGAACGTTTTATTGATTTTTTGGAAAGACGCCATTTCGCGGAAGGTGTGCGGCTGAAAACTCCAGTGCTTGTGCACGGAGGGTCAAGCATGATGAGATCCGCTTCGATCTCATGTAGGGGCGGAGAGTGAAATGAGTCGCTCACAAGAGGTGTAGCGTTCTTCACATTCAACCTTTCCATTTCGCCTTTCCAGATTCTCATCCGTCGCCGCGAATAGTCTATCGAAAATATTTCACCTCGATTGTCCATTAGTTGAGCGAGATGGGAGGTTTTTGCTCCTGGCGCTGCGCAGATATCTAATACAGTCATTCCTGCTTCTGGGGCTGCGACTTCGGAGGCGAGACAGCTCGCTTTATCTTGGATATAGAATAGCCCTTCTTTGAAGCTGGGAGTTCTTGGGAGAGGTTGTGTATGATCCACAACCTTGTAGGTGTGCAGCAGATCCTTTGTCTTCTGTAAGGTTATTCCGTCTCTTCTGATCGTTTTCAGCGATTTCTCGGCTGACATCTTGGATGTGTTGATTCGGATGTATGTGGGAGTGCTTGTGAGTAGGCTGCTAAAGAATTGGAGTGTCTCATGACGACCTAGTAGATGGAAGCAGTATTTGACGAACCAGAGGGGTTGAGACATACGGAGAGACACGGTTTCTGTGTCGCTGAGGCCTTTTAGAATCTTGTTTATCTTCAACCCTAATAGAAAACCGAGAGTTTCTTCAATTTCCCTAAATCTGCGCCATCCGATAATGGAACGCCCAGTTTTAGCTATGTTACTAGCCTTTTCGTAGCTGCCATTTCCTTTGATCTTAACTTCAGATGTGTAGAGACGTAGAAAGGCGCGAAGGCTTGGTTGGAGATCGCCTATGTAGTCTGGCTTCAAGACAGTGTTAATGATATGATCTAGGAGATTTTGGTTTCTAACAGTTTCCAACAGTAATTTGTGAGCCAAGCCTCTAGCGATAGGGCTGCGAATCCCCAATCGTCTGGTTGATCTGGACAGCGCAAGTCTTTCATTAAGACCCTTCTGTTCAATCTGGCACATTGCGTCAATTGCCAAAGCCCAAGCTTCTCTCAGCAATTCTTAA
>SOJC01000052.1 GCA_004376645.1 Candidatus Bathyarchaeota archaeon | reverse complement strand
CCCAGAGGCCTATAGGTGTAGCTTGAAGGAACAAGCCCATAGAGGGGTAAGCTCGCGATATCTCTTCTATGGTTAATATTCTTGAGAGGTGTCCTATTCCGGAACCGCCATATTTTTCAGGAAAAACAGTTCCCAAGATGCCTAAACCGGCAATCTTCTTGACTATATCTCGGGGGAATTCACCTCTGTCGTCGAGGTCGAAAGCTTTCCCTTCAATTTCCCTCTCTATGAAGTCGTGTACGATTCTTCTGAGAATTTCTTGTTCTTCATTGAAGTTAAAGTCCAAGTTGACCTTCTCGCTTATTCGTTTTCATAGAGGGAGTTGGCAAGTTATATTTAGATGTGATTCATCAGTAATTATGTGTTTGAGGTGGTAGATTTGGGTGAGAGTCAACTTAAGGAAGTCGGAAGGGTAACTCACTATTTCTCCAAAATAGGTGTTGCTGTTCTTGAGCTGAGCGACAAGCTTTCTGTGGGAGATCGCATTCTTATCAGAGGAATGACCACAAATGTTGAGCAGACCGTTGATTCGATGCAGATAGATCGTGTGGATATTGAGAGTGCTGAAGCTGGAAAAAGTGTTGGCTTGAAAGTGGAGGATCGAGTGAGAGAAGGAGATTCTGTCTACAAGATTCTCCAGTAATTATCTCGCCTTTTTTTCTAGCACATGTGCGCGTTCACAGTCTTATTCGAAGCCTGGCTTTCTAACGTTCACTACATCTTTGTTCACTAGGTTTGGTGGCGTTTTGCCTTCTAGGAATGATACTAAGTTTTCAGCAACCATCTCAGCCATCTTTGATCGGGTTTCGAAGCTAGAGCTGGAGATGTGAGGGGCAACGACTATGTTATCAAGAGTTAATAGTGGATTGGTTGCTGGTGTGGGTTCTTGTTCAAAGACGTCTAGTCCTGCTCCTGCGATCCAGCCTTCTTTTAAGGCTTTGTACAGGGCTTTTTCGTCTATGACCGGGCCTCTAGCGTTGTTGATTAGGATAGCGGTCTTCTTCATCTGTTTGAGTCTCTCTTCGTTGATTAGGTGGTGTGTGCTTTTGAGGAGGGGAACGTTTACGGTGATGAAGTCTGACTCCTTCAGGATAGCCATCAACTCTCGGAACATTATGCCTAGTTCCTCTTCAACTTCAGGTCTGCGCACTACGTCGTAGTATAGAATTTTCATGTTGAAGCCCTTCGCTCTTTTGGCAATTGCGGCTCCTATTCTTCCTAATCCTATAATTCCTAGCGTGGCGCCGAAGATGTCTCTGCCTTGAAGCATGGCTGGGTGCCATCCTACCTTCCATTTTTTGTCGCGGACATACTTGTCGGCTTCTGCAACTCTTCTTGCGGCAGCCATTAAGAGTGCCCAAGCGTAATCTGCTGTTGTGTTAGTTAATATTCCCGGCGTGTTGGTTACGTAGATTCCCCTTTTCGTCGCTTCTTTCACATCGATGTTGTCGAATCCTACTGCGAATTGGGATACAATCTTCAAGTTTGGTGCAGCGTCGAAGACTTCTGCGTCAATCCTGTCTGATAAGAGTGTCGCTAATGCGTCAACTTTAGCTACTTTTTCAATTACGAGTTTCTTTGGGGGAGGAGCATAATCACTCCAAACTTCTGCGTTAAACCGTTCTTTGATGATGTCTAGCCCTCGCTCTGGCAATTCTCGTGTAACGAATATTCTTCTCTGCATCCCTGATGCCTCAATGTCTACCGAATACTGCTGTCAGATTTATTACGTTTTCCACAGGCAAGAAAGCATCTTTCTATGAAGCTGATGCGCCTATCCTCCCGTCTGCTTAGTCTTTATTTGACGGTTTAAACATGGAAATGGAAGTTGTGTCTTAATCTATAGTCTTATTACTGATTGTGAAGGATATTGCGCTGGCGAAATCATGTTAGGAATCAAGAACAGAAAGACCCTCATAGAAAATGGTAGGTCGAGGCTTGACAGGAAGGCTCGAAGGTTAGCGTTGGATGCTCTTGAAGCTGCGTTGAAGGCTGCTGATCCTGAAGAGATCGTTCGGTCAAAGGTGGGAGTGAAAGGTGATCTCTTGACAGTTGGGCATTATGAGTTTGATCTCAGGAAGTTTCAACGGATCATTATTGTTGGAGGTGGGAAGGCAGGTGGAGGAATGGCTGAAGTTCTTGAATCTCTTCTTGGAAGTCGCATCTCTGACGGAATCGTTAATGTCCCCTATGAAACGGGTTCTTTAGAGACTAGTCTCATCAAGAGTCATAAGGCTGGTCACCCCATTCCTGACGATTCTGGGATGGAAGGAGCAAAGATGATGTTAGAGTTGGTTAGCCATCTTGAGAAGGACGACTTGATTATCTGTCTAATTTCCGGTGGAGGGTCAAGTTTGATGCCGTTGCCTCGGGGCGAAATCACTCTTGCTGAGAAGTGTGCTGTGACTGATGCTTTGTTGAAGTCAGGAGCCACGATTAATGAGATTAATACTGTGCGTAAGCACATTTCAGATTTCAAAGGGGGCTGGTTGGCGAAGAAGGCTTATCCCGCTACTATTGTGAACCTAGTATTGTCTGATGTGGTGGGGGATCCGTTGGAGTTTATCGCTTCAGGCCCCACAGTTCCTGACTCAACGACATTTGATAACGCTGTGGAGATTTTGAGAAGGTATGGTCTTTGGGAGGAGTTGTCGCAAACTGTTAAGACTCTGCTTGTTGAGGGGCAGAAGGGGTTGATTGAAGAAACTCCAAAAGTTGGAGATAGGGTTTTCAAGAGGGTTCATAACTGTGTGGTGGGGAATAATCGGTCAGCAACTCTGGCTGCTTGCAGTCAACTCCGTGGAGTTGGGGTGACACCTCTTCTTCTTACGTCTTCTCTTGAGGGAGAAGCGAGACATGTTGGTACGGTGTTAGCTTCTATAGCTAAGGAGGTTGACCTTTCCGGGAATCCTCTGTGTAGATCTTGTGGGATTGTGGCTGGTGGAGAAGCCACAGTCACGGTTGTGGGGTGTGGGAAAGGTGGTAGGAATCAGGAGATTGCGTTGAGTTCCGCTTTGGGGATTTCCGGGATGGATGGTGTGGCGGTTGCTTCTTTAGGTACTGATGGGATAGATGGGCCAACTGACGCTGCTGGTGCGTTGGTGGATGGGAAGACTATTGCTCGTTCTGAAGAGTGCAAGGTTGATGCGAGGACGTTTCTTGCAGAGAATGACTCTTACAGTTTCTTTTCGGAGCTCAACGACCTAATTTTCACAGGTCCTACAGGAACAAATGTTAATGATATCTCTATGATCATAATGGTAAAGTGATTCTCAGCTGAGAAGTTCCGAGTTGTTTCCTGTTAGGTGCAAAGGTACTGATTATCCAGCGTGTGCATGTTCTGTTGGGTTGGGTTCTTTGTGGTTTTCGGAATTGTTGTTGGTTTTTTGGAATTTCACGTAGATTTCTGTTGCCACTATGCATGTGGCAATTGCGAATGCTAAAAGAAGGATTTCAATAATGGCGAGAACAGGGTTGTTCTCGTGGACGATGCTTTTTCCACCCATGACGCTGACTGTTAGAATGTAAATTGATGTGAGTGAGGATGCAATTGCTCCGCCCATTCCAAAAGAGAAGAGTGTGAATTTAATGTTTTCAGGCTTCATCGTTTTCCCTTCATCTCTTAATGGAGCGTTTTGGGGAAAAATGTTTTGTAGTGCGGATAAGGAGGGGGAATTAGCTTTTAGCTTCCAGTAGTATCTCTGATTTCGCGTCCTTGTCCTCTCTTTTCTCTAGCTCCAGCATAATCAGGCCTCTGAGGAGCTTACTGCTCTTGATAGTGTATCCCATTGAGAATAGAGTTCCTTCAAGGAACTTCGCCAGCATCTCAGTTACTTCTTGGGATAGCTTTGGCGAGAAGCACTTTACTTTAACTTTGTTTTCGTAGATGTCTAACGAGAATTCGTCAACGTTCCACAGGGTTGCTTTCATGAACTTCTCTAAGATCTTGATTGGGTTTTGCTTATGGAATTTGATTGTGAGGTAGTGTCCATTCCACACCCCGGATTCGTACCATTTCTCTAAGAGCTTTTCGTGTTGTACTTCATAGAGTTCCTTTGTCATTTTGCAGAGAATTTCTGAGGGTACTATGACATATCCGAGGTTCTTTCCTATTTTCATCATCTTGTAGAATTCAAGGGCTTCTGCTGGGGTGACTTCCATGTTGTAGGCTTCAATGGCCCATTCGAAAACTTCATTTGTGAATGAGAATAGGGTTCTGCCTTCTTTTGCGATGATCTTCGCTGCTTCTTCGACTAGATCGTTTCGCGCGAGGATGAGTTTCCTGCTCTTCTTCATTCATAGCCCTTTGTGGTTGTTGACAGTTACTTTCTTTCTCCCCTTCATAACTCTGTTATGATGGCTTAAAAGGTACTATGATACGGGTCTACAGAAGTATCTTCTATTTGGTTTTCTTGAAGAAAGAAAAAAAAGAGAGGGGGTTGATTATTTGAGGTAGACTTTTCTCAGTATTAATGCTGCTGCTGCGACGGCTGCTAGGGCTGCGATGAGGGATAGGGTGATTGATGCTGGTTGGAGTGATACGCTGCCTTTTATGAGGTCTGTTTCTGCTCTGATTGTGCCGATGTCTGTTTCGATGAGAGCCATTCTTCCGTCTAAGGAGGCAACTTGTCCCTTTACTATGCCAATGTCCGTCGTAATTGTGGCAATGTTGTCTTCAATCTCTACGATTCCGTTTATTTCGCTCAGTTTCACTTGAAGATTACCTACGTCTGTGTGGATTGTTAC